>CAZGUG010000010.1:0-36269 GCA_964529035.1 uncultured Clostridium sp. | reverse complement strand
CATCTGAAAAACCTCACTGCCATTATGGGCACGGCAGCTGCCCACAGGCAGAAGCTTACCGGAAGGAATATCAATATCGCGCTGCTGGACACAGGTACATATCCCCATCCGGACCTAATAAGACCGACAAACCGCATACTTCATTTCAAGGACTTTGTAAATGACTGTGAATTCGCCTATGATGACAGCGGGCATGGAACCTTCACAGCAGGTATTATCGCCGGCAACGGCTGTATGTCAAAGGGCGAATATACCGGTATGGCTCCGGAATCGAGGCTTTTAAGCCTCAAGGTTTTGAATCAAAGCGGCAGTGGATGGGTATCCACCGTTCTGTCGGGCCTTCAGTGGGTTTATAACAACCGTGAAAAATATGCGGTTAAACTCTGCTGTATTCCCCTGGGGTGCATAAGCCGCCTGTCCTTCGACATCGACCCTCTGTCCATGGCAGCAGCAGCGTTGTGGAACTCAGGGGTGGTGGTATGTACCTCGGTTGGAAATAACGGCCCGGAAAACGGCTGGATATCATCACCGGGTATAAACCCTGATATAATTACCGTTGGAGCGCTGCAAAACCTGGGAGGCAGTATCTCACAAAACCAGCCATTGAGCCGGTTTTCCGGCAGGGGATTTACAGTCGATGGGCATCCCGGTCCGGATTTTGCCGCTCCGGGAGTCAATATCGTTTCTCTTAATTCCGACCAAAACTTCCGACCCAAATCTCCCTTTGCCCACAGGAATGCCCGGCTGGACAGCTATTACCGCCAGGGTTCCGGCACCTCCGTTTCGTGTGCCGCCGTCACGGGTATAGCTGCCCTTTTGATGGAGAAACATCCCGGTTTAACTCCCGACGAGGTAAAATCGCTTTTAAGGCACGGCTGTAGGAGCCTTAACCTGCTCAAGGAACAACAGGGAGCAGGCCTTCCGGACATTAACCGGCTGCTGGATTAAAAAAGAGAGCCCTTGGCCCTCCTCTTTTTTAGTTTTGCAGATAATTCAGCGGGTTAGCCGGAACCCCGAATTTCCTCACCTCAAAGTGCAGATGGGGACCCGTGACCCTGCCGGTGCTGCCCGACATAGCAATTGTCTGTCCTTTGAATACCTTATCCCCCTTTGATACCAGGTTTTTGGAATTATGTCCGTAATAGGTTTCAAAGCCTTCTCCGTGGTCAATAATCACCAGGTTGCCGTAATCCCCCTGCCTGCCTGAAAACTTCACCGTGCCGCCGTCTGCCGCTTTAACCGGCGTGCCCTCCGGAATTCCTATATCAATACCGTTATGTCTTCTTCCCCATCTCCATCCAAACCCGGAAGTAATTCTGCCCCTGGCAGGATAGGCAAAGGTGCCGGTCCCCTGCCTGGGCGGCGGTGGCTTGGTACCCACGGCCACAAGCCGCGTGACCGGTTCCTTTATGATGTTCTCTTCCAGTATGTTCCGCCGCGTTTCAAAGCCGTTTTCCCTGGTAATCCTGGCCTTTATCTCGCGCTCCCCGTATTTTCCCGAAATCTTTACTATGGATTCTCCCTTGTAAAACTCGCTGCTTTCCTTGTATTCGGTTTCATAGGGTATATTCTCACTTAATGTGGCAATTTCCTCGGTTACCACCGTGACAAAGGGTTTGGGCACTATCATGTTGAGCTGTTGCCCAATCTGCAGCCTTTTGGGGTCTACGCCGGGGTTTGCAAGTTCAAGGTCTTCAACCGAAATATTGTTATCCCGGGATATGGCCCACAGACTGTCGCCTTTCCGGACAGTATAAACTTTGCTTTCGGTGGTACCGTTCAGCAGAAACCTGTACGCATCCTCCGGGTCCATTATCTCGTCATCCTCAACGGGGCTGTCCAGAAGCTCCACCCTTTCCCTGAAATATATTTCGTCCACCGTTACTCCTTCATCCCTTGGCATAAAGGTTTCCTTTACCCTTTCGACAAGGTCTTCCGCCTTATCCAAACCCTTTACCGAAAACAGAGGGCTGCCGTTAATACAAAGGGTGATGGCTTTTCTCCTAAGCTCTATATTCCTTCTCAGTTTCTCCCTAAGACCGTCTTGGTCCAAAAGCATTTCACTGTCTATTTTTGTCTTTTCCACCCTTAACTCAGCGGTTAGTACCAGGTCTCCGTCGTCATCCTGTTCCATCAATTCCCGGTTCAGCTGGTCCAAAATATCAGTCGCAATCTGTTTGTCCCTGACCATTCCTATATTGGTATCGTTTATGGATACCATATAACCGGTACCGGTTATACTGACGTATGCGAATACCGCTGTAAACAGGACCGCAGCAGCAATAACCGCTACAGCGGTTTTTCCTTTACTTGTGCCTGTCCCGGTAATAAACGCCAGCAACCGTCTTAGGACAGCAATTTGGTTCGGCGACTTCTCCATCATTTGTCTCCTTTCCATCACTGCTTACAGATGCTTTCAACATCATTATCTGCCTATGTACACTTTTTATGCATTTTTCCAATAAAAGCTCAAACGCCCAGTTCAAGCCATTCACGGATTCTATCATCCAAATCCACTGGACTTATGCTGTCAACAACCCCTATAAAATCACCGATGGTCGCATTCCCGAAGGCAAAATTTCTATAATAAACCTGCAGTGCCTCAAAAAAATCCTCGTCCCCCATAATCCTCCTGAGATTATGGAATATCATAGCTCCGCCGCAGTAAACGAGGGCATGGTACTGCTCGGAATCGCTGTATTCTTCCAGCTGTCCGGATATCTTTACATCACCGGTTTCGTTTGCCCGTATGTACTCGTTATATCTTCTTCTCACCATATTTTCCAAAAGTCCGTCGGCTGTATCAGGGCCGTATTTTTTCTCATAATAGAGAATTGTGGAATACTCGGTCAACCCTTCATCAAGCCAGGCCTCCCTTGACTGGTTGCTGCCAACCACACCGTACCACCACTGGTGGGCGGTCTCATGGGCGGTTATGTACTCAAGGCTGAACAATCCTTCATTATTATATAACTCTTTGCTAATTAAAACAAGATTTGGATACTCCATTCCCCCTACAAAAAAATCCGCCGCCACAACCGAATAGGTTCTGTA
The DNA here is from genome assembly GCA_964529035.1 of uncultured Clostridium sp. GTDB lineage: Bacteria > Bacillota > Clostridia > Ch29 > Ch29 > CAZGUG01. The sequence goes on along the minus strand of CAZGUG010000010.1, from coordinate 33,215 downwards.
TGGGTACCTGCCGAAACATTCGTTGAATACTTCCAGTGCATCAGCGGCAACTTCAAGGGCCTTTCTTCCCGCCGCCCTGTCAAAATAATAGGATTTTACCGTTGTACCGCCAACCTTTTTACTGCTGACCCCAAAGCTGCCGCTGGCAATCCATGCAAAGTCCCTTACCATTTCCGCCCTTATGATCCATTCCCTGTTGTCCTTATCGAATTTTTTGTCCTTTATGATCTCCCCCGTGGCAGCAACGGTATAGTGCTTTGGAAGTACCAGCTTTACAAGATAATCAGAGATATCGCTGTAGAAAGGGTCCCCTACGGCATAATAGGGGTCCAGATTCCAGCCGTTCTGGTCAAAGACAGCCGCAATCGGATACCAGTTGGCAGCCTTAACCGTGTTTTCTCCATATCCGAAGCGCCCGTGGCACCTGGGGAACTTGACGGTAAAACTTATATCCAGCACTACAAAGTCACCGGGCCCCAAAGGCTCGGGCAGTTTAACCCTCAAAACCTGCCTCCCGCCGTCCCTGTATTCCCAGTCTCCCTCCCTTCCTTCTATCCTGACACTGTCTATATTGATAAAACCGGTATCAAAACCGAGCGGATATGCTTCCAACAGCTCCATCGGTTCGAAGGGGACCGTATCCGGGTTTTCAAAGGCATTGGGATACAAATGCATATATATATCCTCCAGGATGGTCTCCCCGTTATTATAATATGTCAGGCATTCATATCCCTTGAGCAGTTTTTCCACTTCGTCAAAATAGCAGTTTATACTGTACTCATTTACCACCGTAGCCTCTACAGGAAAATCCCAAACCACGGCTTTGCTGTCTGCAAAAAAACTGCAGGATGTCAATAGCACCGCCGCCAGCAATACAAGAACAACAATTCTTTTCACTCTTACCCCTCCCCGTATATCTATAATATTTTTATGTCACAGTAGGAAGGGTAATAACTATTATGTTATAATGGGTATGCAGATATAAATTGTATGCGGAGTGATAATATGCAATTTATTAAGGGAAAAACCAGCATTGATATTGAAGATACTCCGGTAGAGAACATATTTCTGGATGCCTTCATGCCTTCCGCCGATGGTAATTTTGTTAAAGTTTATCTTTTGGGATATAAATACGCCTGCAGCCCCGATCCGAACGCCGGCATTACCAACGAAAACCTGGCACGGACTCTTGGGCTTCTGCCATCGGATGTTATAAAGGCCTGGGATTACTGGGAAGATAAGGGTATAATCAAAAAACACTATTTAAAGGACGATAAACAAGAGTTTTCTGTTGAGTTTCTTAGCCTGAAACAGCTGTACATAGACAATTACAGCGGCATATCAAACCGGTCCGCCGATATTGCGCAGAATTCCTATTATTCGCCCTCGGACCTGGTCCAGGCAATGCAGGATGACGGGATAAGGGACATGTTTAACGAAATCCAGCAGATTATGTGCAGGCCGTTAAACCCCACCGAAAGCCTTAAATGCCTGGAATGGCTGTACGATTTCAAAATGGCTCCGGAAATAATAGAGGAAGCCTTCCGGTACTCGGTTGAAAAAAGAGGGGTTAAGAATTTAAAATATATAAACACAGTAATAAGCAGCTGGTACGACAACAATATAAATACCGTCGAAAAGCTTGCAGAGCACCTGGAAACAACCGATATGAAATACAGTCGGTACAAAAAGGTAATGAAAGCCATGGGCAGAAACAAAAATCCTTCAAAAATAGAGAAGGAATTCATAGACAAATGGTTTGACGTGTACAATATGCCAGTGGACGTGATACTGAAGGCCTGTGACGCCGCCATAATACAAACGGCCAATCCTTCCCTGAACTATATAGACGGCATCCTTTCCCGGTGGCACAGGGACAATATACGGTCTGTTGAGGACATCCCCGGTGATGACAGGGAAGCCAAACGCACCAGGCGCAAAACGGCAAAAAACAGGTTCCACAACTATGACCAGCCTGCACTGAAGCTTACCAACGAACAGCTTAAGGAAATACTGAACAAACACAAAGACGCTTAATACTTGAGAAGGGGTTAATATGAAAAGGACAGTCAGTGAAATTTTGATTGAATACCAGGCTTTACAGGACAAGGCAAAGGAGGATAAAAAGACAAGACAAAAAGAAGTGTACCGGGCCATCCCACGAATAATGGAAATAGACGACAGTATCAGCAAGATGGGTCTGGAGTGCACCTCCTACTCCCTTGGTTTGGATGCCGCTTCACAGCAGGAATACCTGGAGGCCATGGAGCAAAAAATCGCGCAGCTGAAGGAAGAAAAGGTTTCGCTGCTCAAAGAACACGGTTATCCTGCAGATTACCTGGATATCAGGTATGAATGCCGCCACTGCCAAGATACCGGTTACATAGGGCATAAAAAATGCGCCTGCTTCAAGCAAAGGCTGATAAGCAGCGCCTACCGGCAGTCCAATCTCGGCAGCGTCCTGTCCAGGGAAAACTTCGGCACCTTTGACATAGACCTATTTTCGGACCAAAAGGTTAAGGGCCATTCAAAGACGCCCAAACAGAACATGCTGGATATTTTGAGCCGCTGTGAAAGCTTTGTGCATAATTTTGACCATGACAACGGTGATAACCTGCTTTTTTACGGCAGCAACGGGCTGGGAAAAACTTTTCTCTGCAACTGCATCGCCAAGAAACTTCTGGATAAGGGAAAACCGGTTTTATACCTTACCGCCTTCAAACTGTTTAAAATACTGGAAGAATATCGGTTCAGGCCGTCCGAGAGCCAGATGGCCCGGGATCAGCTTGACTTTATTCTGACCTGTGACCTTCTGATAATAGACGACCTGGGAACCGAGCTGACAAACAGCTTTACCACCTCCGAGCTGTTCAATATCGTAAACACCCGGCTGCTGGAGCGGAAAAAAACCATAATTTCCACAAACCTTCAGCCGGGGGAACTGGTAGAAACCTACGGCCAGAGGGTTTTCTCCAGGATATCCGCCCACTACAGGGCTTTGGAGTTTTACGGCCGTGATTTGAGAATGATGTAAAGCCTTATTTGGTTAATTTTAACTCGCCCTTCACCTCAAAGGACCCTTCCTTGTCAATCCTGATTAATAAACCGGGATAGGTTAAAACCTGTATGACCATCATATCGGGTGCCGGGGAATTAACATCCGCTTTTACCAGCAGGGTTTGGGATTCTTCCAGGTACACTCCCCTGACATCCAGACTGTATCCGCCGGTTGGTTTTTCGCCGGCCGATACGAGTACATAAGTCTCCCCGTCTGCACTGATTATATGAAAACCTTTGGTTTTTCGGTTGGACTCGTACCAGGAATACAGGTCTTCGTCTTCATAAATCTGTTGCGGTGAAACCACCTGGTAACCAACAGGCTGCAGGTCAGGCGTCATTATGTTTACCACACGGCCTAAACCGTCCCATCCAATTTCGCCTCCCAGTGTTTCAACAACAAACCGTACCGGTAGAAAGATCCTGTCTCCGACAAGCCGGGCGGGTACTTCCAGCTGTATCGTTTCTGTCAGGGGTTCAGGACTTCGGTCTCTTATTATGGTTGCCGTATCCTGCCCTAAGTTCAGCAAAACCGACATGTTCTCGGCAGTTATTTCAGCCAACTGCTCTTGCTGCTTCCATTTAACTTCTGCACCCAGTTTTTCAAAAATGCCCCTCACAGGCACCAAGGTACGGTCATTTTCGATAAAGGGTGCTTGGTCGGTTACCACCCATTCCCCGTTTACCTTAATGCGGATATCCTGCTCCGCCAAAGCACTTGCCGACACAATCACTGTCAGCAGCATTACCGCTGCAGTCAATACTGCTATCCTCTTTTTCATAATAATCATCTCCCCTCAGTTCAGCTTTCATATAAAGTGTTCTTATTTTGTTTGACTGAAGGTCTTTAAAACTGTTCCCTGAATCTTTCGCTGTAATATATTTGTAATCTATGGTATGTCTATTGAATATCCGTGTATAAAATTTATTTTCAGACACAAAATCAAAAAACCTTTACATTTCAAGTAAAGGTTTTTTTAGCAAATGGAGCTGGTGATGGGACTCGAACCCGCAACCTGCTGATTACAAATCAGCTGCTCTACCGATTGAGCTACACCAGCATATGGCGACCCGGAAGGGACTCGAACCCTCGACCTCCAGCGTGACAGGCTGGCATTCTAACCATCTGAACTACCGGGCCGCATCTGGCAGCAAATCATGGGACATAGTAATTATAATTGCGACTGCACGGTCGTGTCAAGCCTTTTTGCCAAAATCCGTGCCCGCACAATCTTTTTTGACCGGAGCTTTGGTTTTGACCGGCGTTTCGGTTTGCAGGCACAAAAAAATCCGTTGCTGTCAAAACGACAGTCAACGGCGAGAAGATGGTGACCCATCAGGGACTCGAACCCTGGACACCCTGATTAAGAGTCAGGTGCTCTACCAACTGAGCTAATGAGTCTTGGCGTTACTAGAATATATTAAACCAAAACCGGCCCCGTGTCAATACACAACCGCCAGGCAAAATACGCCAATATTTCAGGATTCCGGCTGCAGGTCATCGGATATGTGCTCCACAACCTTCTTTTTCTTCCACCTGCCGGATGCATAGTATATCCTGCTCATCAGCATGCTTATGACGGTGCTTATCACAATTGCCATCCATATACCCTTCGCGCCAAATCCCAGCATCTTCGACAACACCCTGGCAAGGGGAAGCCTGATAAGCCACAGCGAGGTTATCGAAAGCACCATTGTTGCCATTGTATCTCCCGCTCCCCTTAAAAACCCGTTTGTTACAAACATTATTGCCGAGAACACGTAAGCAAGGCTCAAAATCCGCAGTGCCCCCACTGCCTGCTCAAGCACCTTATTATCCGACGTGAACAGGCCCAGCAGCATCCCCGGCATTAGCTGGGCAATCAGCGTCAAAACGATTGAAATGCTTACCGCCAGTATGGTTGCCCATTTGACGGTATCCCTTACATTTTCTTGCTTGTTAGCCCCTATATTCTGGCCGGCTATTGCCGATGTGGCCATGGCAATTGACTGTGAAGGCATAATGGCAAACTGGTCCAGTCTGGAAGCCATCCCGAAGGTGGCAACGGTATCGGTACCAAAGGAGTTTATCAGGGAGCTCACCACCAGCATACCCACCGATACCACCGACATCTGTATACCGGACGGGATACCGATCTTCACCGTCTTTGCCGTTATAACCCTGTCAAACACAAAATTTTTCAAATTAATGCTTATCAGATGATCTTTTCTGTTCAGGTATACCACGGCAACAAAAAAGGATACCCCCTGGGCTATGGTGGTGGCAAGGGCCGCCCCGGCAATCTCCATCCTCGGAAAGGGCCCTATACCAAGTATAAGCAGCGGGTCAAGCAGAATATTGATTGCCGTGGACATGACCAGAAATTTAAGCGGCGTTTTGGAATCCCCCAGCCCCCTCAAAATGGCGCTTATGGCATTATAGCCGAACATGAACACAAGCCCCGTCAGGAAAATATTGAGATAGCTGGACGCCATAATCATTATTTCCTCAGGCGTGTTTATCAGCCTTAGAATTTTTTCGTTAAAGGCTATCCCCACCGCGGATACTGCCAGAGCAGAAGTGGTAAGAAGCACAAAGGTATTGTTTATTGTCCTTTTTACCATGTCCAGCTGCTTTGCGCCCATATACTGTGCTACCAGCACAGTGGCTCCCATGGTGGTGCCCATCACCAGCGAAACCAATACAAATATTATCGGGAAGCTTACCGATACCGCCCCCAGGGCCTTGGGCCCCAGAAACCTTCCCACCCATATGCTGTCCACCGTATTATAAAGCGCCTGCAGTAAATTACCAAGAAGCATGGGTATAGAAAAGGAAATCACATGCCGAAGCATGCTTCCCCTGGTTAAATCGTAACCGCCCTGTCCGCCTTTCATTTTTTACACACCTTCTTCTGTAGCATTATGCTGTATATTATCCGTTAATGCCTGTTATTTCCCTTGCAACAATTATTCCTGTAAGCGACGCCTGCATAAGCCCCCTGGTAATACCCGCTCCGTCGCCAATGGTATACAGGTTTTTTATGCCGGCCTGAAAACTATTGTCCACATCGATTTTGCTGCTGTAGAATTTTACCTCGCATCCGTAAAGCAGCGTGTTTCTCGCATAAAGGTTGGGTGCAAGATTATCGAAGGCCCGAAGGGCCTCTACCAGCGAAGTCAGATGCCTGTCAGGAAGAACAAAGCTCAAATCCCCCGGGACGGCACTCTTTAAGGAGGGTATGGTGGTTGATTTATTCAGCCTGTCGGGACTGGTTCTTCGCCCCTTAAGCAGATCCCCCAGCCTTTGTACCATTATTCCCCCGCCGGTCAGCATATTTGCAAGCTTTGCAATATATTTACCGTATTCAATTGGCTGGTTGAAGGGTTCGGTAAAGGTAGTGGAAACCAGCAGTGCGAAATTCGTGTTACCGGTCCTGAGGCCCGGATCCGAATAACTGTGCCCGTTTACCACTACAAGGCCCTCTTCGTAGTGCTCTTCGGATACAATCCCGCCGGGATTCATGCAAAAGGTCCTGACCCTGTTTTCAAAGGTATCCGAATAGTATATAAGCTTGGCTTCATAAAGATCCCGGGTAATATGGTCCATAATCGAATTGGGCACCTCTACCCTGACGCCGATATCCACCGCATTGTTTTTCGTGGCAATCCCCAGCCGGGCAGCCTGCCGCGACAGCCACTCGGCTCCGCCCCTGCCGGGGGCAACCACAATATGGTTGGCCATCAGGTCCAGTGTTTCACCGTTTTTCCGGCTTATCCTCACTCCCACAGCCCTGCCATCGGAAACGAGTATATCCCCGGCGGTTGTCAGTTCGCAAAACTCCACTCCCCTGTCCGTCAAATATTCATACATCGACCTTAACACATCAAAGGCCCTGTCGGTACCCAGATGGCGTACCGGGCAGGGAACAAGCTTGATGCCGTATCTCGAAGCTTCATATACCAGTTCTTCCGTTCTTTTTTCGTTAAGCCCGTGTACATCGGTTCCGGCACCAAATTTTAAATAAATACCGTCGGCATATTCTATTAAATCCTCCGCCTTCTCTTCGGACATATAATCGGTTATATTGCCGCCCACTTCGGGACTCAGTGAAAGCTTACCGTCGCTGAAAGCGCCCGCCCCCGCCCATCCGCTCACTATTGAACAGGGCCGGCAGTTCATACATTTGCCCTGTCGCGCGGGGCAAATGCGCCTGTCTATCTTCCTTCCCTTATCAATCATCAGTATATCCGAATTACCGCAGGCAACAAGCTCCAATGCGGCAAAAATGCCCGCAGGCCCCGCCCCGACGATAATAACGTCATATTTATCCTTAAGCGCCATTTTCGTCATCTTCCTTTCCACAGGTAGAATCCCATAATATATTATCAGAGTGCAGCGCCCCGGTCAAATAACGAATTCTACCCAAGAACCGATGGATAAACGGATCATAAAAAATAAAACAGCCCGGAGGCTGTCTTATTTTTTTTCAAAATATTCATTCAGGTCCTTAAGCAAATCATCGGCATTTAGGCCGTGTACCGCGCTTGCCTGCTCAATGCTTTCTCCCGAAGAAGCGGGACAGCCAATACAGTGCATTCCATGCTTCATAAATATTGAAGCCGTGCCCCGGTCCAGCATAAGCACCTCGGCAATGGTCATATCCTTTGTAACCTTTTTCGACATTTGTATTACCTCCTTTTCAATATATAGCATTGCCAATACTGGTTATATTAATATACCCCAAAGCCTTTAAAAATCAAAGACAGACTGTCATTCTTCATGTTTTTGTTATCAACAAATTGGGTATAACAATTCACATTTATCCACAGCATCCACAGAGATATACACAAACAAACATTCTTATTTCGTTATTCTTCCTCGTATTTCGCCATATCCGCGAACTTTGTAAATTTATCCAGCCAGACCAGCTCCACTACGCCGGTGGGGCCGTTTCTCTGTTTTGCCAGTATAATCTCGGCGATCCCCTTCTTTTCGGTATCCGGATGGTAGTATTCATCCCTGTATATAAACATAACCACATCGGCATCCTGTTCTATTGCTCCCGATTCCCTTAAATCGGAAAGCATGGGCTTGTGCTCCGAGCGCATCTCGGGTGCCCTGCTTAGCTGTGACATGGCCAGCACCGGACAGTCCATTTCCCTGGCCAGGGCCTTCAGCGACCTGGAAATTTCGGATATTTCCTGCTGCCTGCTTTCGGCCCTGCTGCTGCCCTGCATAAGCTGCAGGTAGTCAATCAAAATCAGTTCCAAACCCCTTTCAAGCTTCAGCCTCCTGCATTTCGACCGCATTTCGGCAACCGTTATTCCCGGGGTATCGTCTATGTATATATTCGCCTTGGACAGTCTGTTTACCGATGCCGCCAGCTTAGGCCAGTCGTCCTCCGACAGGTTTCCTGTCCTCATGCTGTGGCTGTCTATATTGGCCTCGGCGCATATCATGCGGTTGACCAGCTGTTCCCTGGACATCTCAAGGCTGAATATGGCCACCGGAACCTTCTGCAAAAGGGCGGCATGCTGCGCTATGTTCAGCGCCAAGGAAGTTTTCCCCATTGAAGGCCTTGCCGCAACCAGTATCAAATCGCTTTTCTGAAGGCCGGAAGTTTTGGTGTCTATATCGCGAAAGCCCGTTGATATACCCGTTGTTGCGCCCTTATTATTATATAGTTCCTCTATTTTGTTAAAGCTGGATACCAGCACTTCCTTTAGAGGCACAAAGCCTGTAAATGCCCTTTTCTGAGAAATATCGAATATATTCTTTTCGGCATATTCGATTATTTCCTCAACGTCTTCCGCCGCCTCAAAGCTCTTTTCGGATATCTCCCCGCAGGCTCTTATAAGCTTTCGCAGCAGTGATTTGCCGTATATAATCTTTGCATAATGGGCCGCATTTGCAATAGTGGGAACGCTGGAGGACAAATCGGTCAGAAAGGCCATGCCCCCTACAGCTTCCAGAAGATTTTTCTGTCTCAGCTGCTCCGAAAGGGTAACAAGGTCCACCGGCTCTCCCCGGTCAAAAAGCTCAACGGCCGCCCGGTATACTTCCCGGTGACTGTCCTTGTAGAAATCCTCCGGGTTAACAAACTCGGACGCGGAGATAATGGCTTCCCTGTCCAGCAGCACCGCCCCCAGCACCGCCTGCTCTGCTTCAATGCTGTGGGGGGGTATTTTTCCTATCGCCTGCATTTAAACCACCACCTGTTCATTCGGAAAACAGTATTTCCAGAACTTCCTCGGCCCTTTGGACACCGTATACTTCTATCCCCGCAAGGTCCGAGGGCACTTCCTTTAAATTTTCTGCAGGGATCAGCACTTTGGACATATCATTCTGTTTCGCACCGTAAATCTTTTCAATTATTCCGCCCACAGACTTGACTTCGCCCTGTATGGAAATCTCGCCGGTCACCGCTATGTCCTGCCTGACCGGCCTTTGTTTAATCGCACTGGCCACGGCAGCAAATATTGCAATCCCGGCGGAGGGACCGTCAACCCTTCCCCCGCCGATACAGTTTACATGTATATCATAATCGCTTACAATTTCTCCGGATATCTTTCTTATCACCGCCGCCGCATTGAACACCGAATCCTTTGTCATTGAACCGGCGGTATCGTTAACCCGTATTGTACCTTCACCTTTTTTGAGCGCCGTAAAGGCAATTGCTTCAATCTCCAGCAACGAGCCCATATACCCGGATACCCCCAGGGCCATCACCCTGCCAATCCGGGAATGAATCCTGTCTGCAGCCCTTACACAGGGTATCAGCCTGTTGTTTTGTATCACCGTGTATACGTCGTTACGGTTTATACAAACCATTTCGGGAGCGCAGTCCTGTTCTGAAATTGACATATTATACGCATCGGCTAAAATATTTACAGCCTTCCGCCCCTCTATTGTATACTGGCTTATTATCTCCGCGCAACCCTTTTCCATTTTTACCCCAAGTTTATTAACCGCATTATTAATAATAATTACTATATCCTTTGGGGTCAGGGGTTCGAAAAAAACTTCGGTACATCTTGAACGGAAAGCCGGGTTTATTCTGTCCGGCTGCCTGGTGGTCGCCCCAATCAGTATGAAATCCGCCGGTGCTCCCTCTTCAAACAGCTTCTTTATATATAAGGGTATGTCTTCGTTTGACGCGTCATAGTATATTGATTCAAAGCTTACCCTTTTATCTTCCAGTACCTTTAAAAGCTTGTTCTGCAGTATTGGATCCATTTCTCCTATTTCATCAATAAACAAAATCCCCCCGTGGGCTTCTGTCACAAGGCCTATCTTTGGTTCGGGGATGCCAATCTCCGAAAACTCCTTTGTGCTGCCCTGGTATATAGGGTCATGTACCGATCCAAGCAGCGGGTTTGCAATCTCTCTTACATCCCATCTGAGGGTGGTCCCGTCAACTTCAATGAAGCTCGACTCTTCGGTAAAGGGTGAATGCTCCTTTGTCCTGGCCATATCAAGGGCCAGGCGTGCCGCCGAGGTTTTCCCGACGCCGGGAGGACCGTATATAAGCACATGCTGCGGATAGGGAGAGCCAATCTTTGCAAGCAGGGCTTTAATGGCCCGCTGCTGCCCTATTATTTCATCAATCGACGAAGGCCTTAACACTTCCATTACCGACTTGCCGAGGCTCCTTTTTTCCAGTTTCTCAAGCCTGGCATATTTTTTCAGCGTGGCCGGATTTTCAGGCCCGGTATGTTTTTTTAAAATTGCCAGTTTCAGTTCTTCGATGTACTGGTCCTGCCGCTCCTTAATCCTATCTTTCAGCTCTTTGTTTATCCGCTCCTTTACCAGCCTTTCGGCCAGCATGTCGGTAATTTTTATCCTCAGCTCATTTATAACCGCCTGGTATTCCCCGGGCCCGGGAGGACTTGCCTCGGGTCCCAATACCAGCCTCTGCAAAGCATAAATCCTTAAGGAAACATCCTCTCCCTGCAAAACCTCCTCCAGCTCAAGCTCCCTCACTTTTTCGTTATAAGCCTTTTTCCCCATACTGTCCAGCAGCATCTCGTTAAGCACCATAACCTGTCTGTCCAGCATTCTTTTGCTTTGTTTATGTTTTTTCCCGGTTTCCCTGGCTATGTACTTTTCCGCCTTTTCCTCCACATTCAAACGCCCCTTTGTTATTCTGCGATAATTTCTACCCCGAGCTTTGCTGAAATTTCCGTGTATACCTTTATTTCCACCAGAAATTCCCCTGTATTTTTTATCGGCTCCGGCAGAACAATTTTTTTCTTGTCCACCGTTATCCCGTACTGCTTCTTCAGTGCTTCGGCGATGTCCTTGCCGGTAACCGAACCGAACAGTTTGCCTTTTTCACCGGCTTTCATCTTAAGCCGTACCCCTGCCTGCGAAATTCTCTCGGCCAATCTTTCCGCCTTCTCTGCCTCGCTTTGTAATTTTTTCTGAAGCTGCGCGTTCTGTTCCCTGATTCTTTTCTTGCCGCCCTCTGTGGCCTGCATTGCAAAGCCCTTGGGCAGCAGGAAGTTTCGCGCATAACCGTCACTTACCCTTATTACTTCTCCTTTTTTGCCCTGTCCCTTTACATCCTTTAAGAGTATTACTTCCATCAAACATCACCCTCCTCCATGTATTGGTTTAAGGTATCCTGCAGCAGCTCAATGGCTTTGTCTATCTCCATGTCCTCAAGCTGCACACCTGCAACCGTTAAATGTCCCCCTCCTCCAAGCTTCTCCATGATGAGCTGCACGTTTATGTCCCCCAGTGACCTGCCGCTTATGAATATGTTCTGCTCATGCCTGCAGAGTACAAAGGCGGCCTTTACCCCCTGGATGTCCAAAAGTGCGTCGGCAGCCTGGGCGGTAACCAGCAGGGGATTTTTTATGTCTTCCGGGCAAACTGATATGGCTATAAATCCACTTATTATCCGCGCGTTTTTTACCGTTTCCGCCCTGGCAACAAAGGTGTCCAAATCCTCCTGGAAAAGCTGTTTTATTTCGGATGTATCCGCCCCCATGCGTCTTAAGAACGAAGCCGCTTCAAAGGTCTTTACCCCGGTCTTATAGGCAAAATTCTTGGTGTCTGTGACAATCCCCGCCAGAAGAGCCTCCGCTTCCACGGGTCTTAGGCTTATCCCCTCGCTTATATATTGAAGTATCTCGGTTACCAGCTCACAGGTTGACGATGCATAGGTTTCCTGGTACACCAGGACGGCTTCTTCAATAAACTCCGGGCTTCTTCTGTGATGGTCTATCACCGCCAGGTTCCCCGCCTTTTTCAAAACCTCCGGACAGGCCGAATAGCTTGGCCTGTGGGTGTCAACTATGATTACCAGGGTATCCCCGTCCACCGCATTTGCTGCTTCCCTGCAGCCAATAAAAACGCCGGAGTATTCATCGTTCTCTGCAATCCTGGAATACATTGAGTGTATTGACGGGTTTAGCCGGTCGGTTACTATCCTTGCATCCCTTCCCAGTGCCTTAACCCCCCTGTACATTCCCAGTGCGGCCCCCAGGCAGTCCGGGTCTGCGAACCTATGGGTCATAATCAGCACACTGCCGCTTTGTTTGATAAGCTGTCTGAGAGCGTGGGCTATCACCCTGGACTTGAGCTTGGTTTTCTTTTCTACTTCCTTTGTTTTGCCCCCGTAAAAATACAGCCTGTCCCCCTTCTTAACAACCGCCTGGTCCCCTCCCCTTCCCTGGGCCAAATCCAACGCAGCGGCTGCAAACTGTTCCAGCGCGGCGGGATCCCCGCCGTCTATCCCTATCCCAACGCTCAGGGTCGGGGGTACGGTGTTACCCACATTTATATCCCTTATTCCGTCCAGTATGTCGAATTTCCTTTCCTGCAACTCCGGGAGCCGCTCCTTCTCAAAAATGAGTATGTATTTGTTGTCGTCGTACTTGCGAATGCATCCATTGAGCCCGTCAGCCCAGCTGTTTAGCCTCTTGTCTATTTCGGCTACAAGCAGGGGCCTGTTGCCGGCATCGGCGGTCTGCATAATCTCGTCAAAACTGTCCACCTGAATCAGTGCAATAACCGTGCTCTTATTTTTAAGTTCCCGCCGGGCAGCAACACAGTCGGTTATATCAACAAAATATACCATTCCTATCTTTCTTTTGAGACCTTTGACGCCTGCTGTCTCTACTATATTACAGACCACCCTGTAATGTCTATCTGCATTTGTTACCTGAATTTCCATGTCCTTTTTATCCATCATAATCCTGCGCGTATCAATACCCTCCAGGTGCTCCTCCATACTGCTGCCCAGTATATCGTTTGTATTTATCATGTCTGCAAACCGTGAATTGTACCATGCAATGCTCCCCTTTTCATCTATCACTGCCATAGGCAGCGGCAGCCGTATCAGGGTACTGCTCAGGGCATTGTCAATGTCAAAGGACAGGTTTTCCACATATTCTGTAAGCTGGACTTTTTTGCTGCGGGTCGTAGACCTGCTGTAATACACCAGGTATATTATAAGCAGGATGCCGAAAAACCCCAACGCTTTGTTATAGTACGTAAGAACCAGCGCCAGTATAAGAACGCTCCACAGGTATATGGCTGTATTGGGATTAACCAATTTCAGAAAGCTCTTGTTTTTCATCCGACCTTACCTCCGGATATTCTTCTAACCTCTGCCGTCTTTCGAGAACCTCTTCCGAAAATCAAGCAATACATCCAAAAGCCCTGCAAACACCGCCGCCATCGCCAGGAACTGGTTGAACAAAACAAATACAATGACCAAGACCTTTATGAATCTGTTTACCCCTTTTTGTGTAAAAAAATAATACAGCACCGAAATCCCCTGCACCATAAAAATCATTTGAAACAGCACCAGAATGTTACCCATTATTATATCTATACCTTCCAGCCCCAGGTATCCGCCTGCCAGTGTCAGGCCCATCAGTATCAGAAAACCGATGGACAGGTTTGAAGGGGCCCGCCATTCTCCAAAGGGCGGAAGTGCCTCCATGCTAAGCCCCAGCCTTTTCAGCACCATCCTGGCAACCGTGTAGTTAAGGAACGAATCCAAAAGCGATGCAAGTATTAAAAGAGCGGGCAGCGTAATCCTAATAAGCTCAAAGGAGGAAAGCAGCGTATCTCTCATCTCCTGCGGCACTTCCATGCCCATATTGTCGTAAAACTCCATAGAAAACTCTATACCTTTCCTCATGGCCTCAAACTGCGTTTCAAGGGGATTAACTCCCATTATCCAGGTTACGGCATATACCAGAAGTATTTTGGATACCAGTGATGCGGCGGCGGTAATGGCAAGTATCTTTCCCGCAGAATACCCTTTATGTACTCCATACCCTATTGCCAGCCCCAGCGCCCCAAAGGCGAATATTACATAGGCTGCATAAAAGGGCTCGGAAATCATTCCGACAATCAATCCTGAAGCTATGGTTGAATAAACGCCGTACTTAAAGCCATACCTCTTAATAACAACAATCACCGGAACCGGCCAAACCAGTGATGCAAGGGACAACACCGGAACAAATAAGCCTATCACTGCAATAATAACCGACAATGCCGTGGCCAGGGCGGTGTTTGCCAATGCCCTAACGCTGCTGTTTCTATTCATCCGTCACCCCTACTCTCTGTTTCTATTCATGTAACCCGCCAATTCGGACAGGTCCCCGTACCATTTTTCCACTTCATGTCCTTCGGTTATTCCCAGTTTAATCTTGCCTTGTATTTTCAGGTCTATGGCGGCAAATGTAATTCCCATTCGCCGTCCCAAAAGATATGCGACCAGTATTATATTGGCAATAACGTCGGTAACAGCCTCCTGGCTGCCCCTGCTTCCCTTCAGCACCAGCCGGTAAAGGGAAGATATCCCTGACAGCATTTCGCATTTAAGCCATTCTATAAGCCTCATATTCCTTGTTATATCCAATTTATCCCCTGAAGATGTCAAGTCCTGCTCCCCCCTTACAGTATCACAACAAGAAACTTTTTCCCTATCACCATATTATAACTCAAATTTACCGAACAATTTGTAGAATAATAGGTTAAAACGCACCACTTTTAAAGCCGGTAACAAAAAGAGAGCATATAGCTCTCTTATTCGGCGGTAAAGGGTAAAAGCGCAATATTCCTTGCTCTCTTTATCGCTATTGTAAGCTGTCTTTGATGTCTGGCACAGTTTCCGCTTATCCTTCTGGGTATTATTTTTCCCCTCTCGGTAATATACTTTCGGAGCTTGCTTACATCTTTATAATCAATTTTGCCTATTCCGTCAATACAAAAATTGCATACCCGTTTTCTCCCTTTCCGGGTTTTGCGTCTCACACATATCCCTCCTTTTTCAGAACGGTAAATCTGAATCCTCTTCTACGGGAAAGAATTCATCATCCGAATCAAACTCGTCCTTATTGTATTCCTTATTATATTCCTTGTTGTTTCCGCTGCCGCCGGAACCGGTTCCCCTGTCAAGGAAATTCACTTCATCCGCCACCACTTCGGTTTTGTACCTTCTTTGGCCGGTGTCATCCTCCCAGCTTCTGCTCTGTATTCTACCAACCACAGATACCAGCCTGCCCTTTGACAGGTAGTTGGCACAAAGCTCCGCAAGCTTTCTCCAGGTGACTATGGATATAAAGTCGGCTTCCCTTTCGCCCTGTTTGTTCTTAAAGTTTCTGTCCACAGCCAACGTAAAGGTAGCGACCGGAGTGCCCGATCCCGGGACAAACCTCAGTTCAGGGTCCCTTGTAAGTCTTCCCACAAGACATGCTTTATTCATCAATAATAACACCACCCTGATTTATTCGTCTTGGTTAACAATCAAGTGTCTCATAACGGCCTCGCTTATTCTGAAAACCCTTACAAGCTCTTTGGGAATCTCCGGAGTGGACTTAAAATTCATCTTGACATAATATCCTTCGTTTTTCTTGTTGATTTCATAGGCCAGTTTTCTGCTGCCCCATTCATCGACGGCCTCCAGCTCGCCGGCCCCATCAATTATGCCCTTTATCCTCTCAATATAGGAAGCTCTGGCTTCCTCCTCAAGCTCCGGATCAAGAATGAAAAGCAGTTCATACTTGTTCATTTGTTCACCTCCTTCTGGACTAAACGGCTCTGCTTAAGGCAGAGCAAGGATGTACTCTAGTATTCTACCACAAGGAATTTTTCAATGCAACAAAATTTACCTCTCGCTGTCACCGGCTTCCATTATGCTTTTCACCCTTTTTTCGAAGGTCTCCCGTGGCATTAGTACCTGCCTGCCGCACCCAAGACACTTAATTCTGATATCCATCCCGGTTCTTACAACTTCCCACCGGTCGCTGCCACAGGGGTGCTTCTTTTTCATCCGAACAATATCTCCCAGTTCGATTTTAAGAGGCATAGGTCGTCCATCCTCCTTATTTGTTTAGTATAACCCTCCTGGGATAAGGTATTTCTATATCTTCCGCATCAAGTATCTGCTTTATCCCCTTTTTTAATTCCCTTTCAACTCTCCACTGTTCCATCGATTTTGTTTTGGCCCATACCTTCAGCACCACCGAGGAATCCGCCAGATCCGAAACGCCCAAAACCTTCGGCCCGTCTGTAATAGCGCTTTCGGCCTGCCTGTATTCGTCAAAGAAATTTTCAATCACCTCAATGGCTCTGTCAATATCCTCCTCGTAGGCTATCCCGACATCAAACATAACCCTCATATTCCCCCTGCTGTGATTGGTAACATTTGATATGCTCCCGTTGGGGACAACATGCAGGTCACCGTTAAAGTCCCTTATTCTGGTAATCCTTATTCCTATCTCCTCCACTATTCCGGAGTGCCTGTCCAGCGAAATATAATCTCCTACGGCGTACTGGTCTTCAAACAATATGAAAAACCCGGTAATTATATCCCTTACAAGGTTCTGGGCCCCGAATCCTATCGCAAGGCCCCCAATACCGGCAGTGGCCAGGATGGATGAAACCGGTATGTTCATTATAGTCAATACCATTGTGAGCCCTATAAAATAAAGGGTGTAGGTTATTATACTTTTTGTAAGGGAACTCATGGTCTTAATCTTTTTTTCGTCCCCGGTTAAGCGGCTTTTGGCCTGTCTTGCAAAAAACTTGTCCACAAGGACCCCGAGCAGCCTGCCCGAAACCTTCACCGCCACCAGTACCAACAATATCTTCAGTATGCCCTGTCCAATCGATACCAGCGGAATCCGGTAGGTATTAATCCCTGACAATAACTCAAGCATGCGCGCTCCCCCTCATATCTTTTTTTCCACGTGAATTGTTTTTCCGTCAGTCCTCATGCCCCAGTACAGCCTAACCCTGTCTGTGCCGGAATCAATAATATCCATAATCCTATCAACGGCATGTTCGGGAAACCTTATCGACAACCCGCAGCTTACGTCTATGTCACGGGGGGTCGGTATCATTTCCGCCGCTATCCCCTGCCGTTTCAAAAGGCTCTCTGTTCTGATGGCGTCATGTGTTGAATTGAATGCCAGCACATAATACCCGTTTGTATTCATATAAAAAACCTTCCTAAATGTTAATTGTGTTCTCTGCGTTGTTCAGCTTTTCAGCTATTGTATACATGTTCGATGCCTGTCCCACGGCGAGTTTTTCTTTAACCTTGTAGTAATCAAGGCAGGTGCCGCAGGATAGTATTTCAACTCCCATGCCTTCCAGTTTGTTTAATGCATCCAGAGCTTCTGAACCCTCTATTGTAAGATTTACCCCGCCGTTAAGAAAAATTATCGTTTCGGGCAGGGGACACACCTCCACCAGCGTCCTGATATAGGTTTTCATCAGTATTTTACCCAAGGTTTTGTCGCCGGTCCCGAAAGTGGCGCTCCCTATAAGAATTACCAGCCCGTTTTTGCCTGCCACGTTTTCAAATTCCGGACCCTGCAAACTTTTTTGCTTCAGAATACTTATATGATATTCTCCGCCTATTTCCTGAATATCAACGCTGCAGGTCATGCTGTCCGCCAGTTTTTTTACGTTCTCCCGGGCGGTCTCGGAATTTACAACGGTAACCACTTTTCCTTCTTCCATTTCGTCCAGTGCTTTTTTGGTAAGTATTACAGGCTGCGGACAGTTTAATCCCCTTGCATCAATCTGTTTTTCCAATACTACACACCTCCTGTTATCCTGGAAACAAATTCCATAGCCCACGGAATAATTAGGTTATACCTGTAAAAATATATCGCATAGGCCGAGCCTTCTATACCCCTTACCAGCCATTCAACAGAGAACACGGCCATTAACGGAATTAAAAGCGCAAAGGCCAGCATCAGTCCCAAAGCGCCCTTTAAGAAACCTGTCACTATGCCTCCCAGCCTGTTGAACTGCCTTAATACCGGCAGTTTCACCAGGGAATTGAGCATTGATACCACTGCCGCAAATACCAGCCTCACGGCAACGAATATCAGAATAATGCTTAGTATCGAAACAATTACGCTGCTTATGGTTTGTGCAATGCCCGACAGGGCGGGATTTCCCCCAACAGGAACGGTGCCGCCGGGCAGTATCAGACTCTCCAGGAACCCGGGCATTTCCTGTCCGCCGCGGTCTCCGCCCCCGAAAACCGGGTTTGCCCCTTCCAGGCCCTTTACAACCGCCAGGTAGATTTTCTGGTATATTACAGTTTCTTCCATGATGTATCGGGCAAGGCTGCCGAAATACAGCCGTGCGGCTGCTATTGCTGCAATAAAGCCGGCAATATTCATCAGGGACAGCACAAACCCCTGTGAATAACCCTTGACGGTGGAAGCAATCAATATTACTATGATAACGGCGTCTACCCAGTTCATTTCCTCACCCCTGTTACAAATACGATTCAAAGTATATCTTGTCCGCAGAAATATATGCCATGAATCCGTCCTCCAGCAGGAATACTGCTATTAAGTCCCTGTCAAATTCCCTGTCAATAATAGCTTTACCGCTGTAATCAATAAGCCGGAGTCTTCTGGCAGAATACACCCCCACACAGTCTTCCCCCGGTACCAAACCCTCGATATACTGTCGGTGATCGGGAAGATTCTGCAGGCCTCCTTCTTTATCATATATGAAGGTTTCTTCCCTGACATTGCCGGGTACTCCGTTCCTGTAGTCTTCGCTTAAAGTCAGCACCGTTACCCCTTGGTTTGTCAGCAGCACCTTGGAAATATATCCGTTTATGTCCCGCTGCCATTTTGTGCTTCCGTCCATATCCAGGCAGACAAGCGCATCTTCTTTCAGGGCATGGATAAAACCTTCATCTGTTATTTTTATTCGCATGACCAGGCTGTCCCTGTAGCTTTTGGCCCATTCCATGGTTCCGTCCTTATTATACAATACAATACTGCCGGTTATCCTGCCGTCTTTGACTTCGGCCGTTGAAAACACAATATAAGACCCGTCGGCTGACAGGGATACCGAAAACACTTCGGCACCCCCAACACTGAAATATGCAGCGCTCTCCCCCTTATCGTTCAACACCTCAACCATGGTATCCTGCTGATATCTCGAAACCACCCAGACGAATTTCCTGTCGGTACCCACCCTGAGAAGTCTGCCCTTTGCGGTTTCCCGCCACATAATACTGCCCTGAAGGTCAATCCCGATAAGCGTTCCCTTTTCGGTATCCGCTGCTACAATTATGTTATCAAGGGCCGCCAGCAGCGGTTCTTCGATTTCGAATTCCTTCTGCCACAGTGTGCTGCCGTCACCGCTCTGCAGTTTGAGCGCTGTCCCCTGGAAGCTCGCAAGCTGCCCTGAAACCACGGCAAATTCCCGGCGGGTTTGGCTGCTGTCCTTAAAACCTGATACCCGTATAAGTCTGTTGGGATTAAAATCCGTCTTCAGGAGAGCAGAGTAAAAATAGGGATATGCAAAGCATGTAATAACAATGGCCGCCAGCACCAGGACAATCAAATACTTATAATTATTCCTTTCTTTGTATCTCCTGTGCCTCATATCCCCGAAACCCTCCAGTCCTTCTTTAAACTATTCTTTAGTACAGGCAGGATTCCTTCTCTTTGAACAAACTGGCGTACAAATATTTATTCCCGCATCTTTCCGGGCTTTGCAGATAGAGAATATTACCATGTATTTAAAAGGCTTCTTAGGAAAAACTGTTAACTGTAATATTGCCTGCTACATGAAAATAGATTATTAAAAAGCCAGTACGGAGGATTGTCCATGACAGGCCCGAAAAAAACCCACAGTGATACTGTTGATATAAACGGAAGCCTTCCGCTCTATCGTTTTTCCAAAATATTTTCAGACTGTTTCAGTATGTGCTGCACCCATGACAGGGCTCCTATCATTGTGCTTTGTATAGGTACCGACAGGTCCACCGGCGACTGCCTGGGACCCCTTGTGGGACATAAACTGTCTGCCATTTCAATAAGCGAAAAGGTTCTTGTATACGGAACCCTGGATAAACCGGTTCATGCCAAAAACCTGGGTGATACCCTTGAAGGTATCTCCCGGCAGTATTCGAACCCGTTTATTATTGCCGTGGATGCATGTCTGGGATGCATGGAAAGGGTAGGACATATTACAATAGGATCCGGCCCCCTTCGTCCGGGGGCGGGGGTACGCAAAAACCTTCCCTGTGTAGGGGATATGCATGTCAGCGGAATAGTAAACTTTGGCGGTTTCATGGAATACCTGGTCCTTCAAAATACCAGGCTGAGCCTTGTAATGAAAATGGCCACCATTATTTCCTCCGGTATTCACTACAGTTTCTGCAATACCGTTAACAAAACCGTCGCGCCGGGGCTTGCTACCCCGGACAATCGAGGCAGTACATACGATACCGGTATTTATAAATGAGTGCGGCTATTTATTGTCTCTTTGTCCCCGGAACAGATCTATCACTTCACTGTCTGTGGTCTGGTGAAAATCCTCATAATACATCCCCACCGCATAGAAGGGATAGGGACTGTCCAGGCAAACCACCTTGTCCACTATTTCCAGTAAATCTTCAACCACATCGTTTGGCGCCACCGGCACAGCTATTATAATATCGGAAGCCCCCGCATTCTGAATGGATTTTATCGCGGCCTTTATTGTAAAACCCGTTGCGATACCATCGTCTATAACAACAACCCTTTTCCCCTTAATGGGTACGGATTTTCTTTCGCCCTTATACAGCTTCATTCTCCTGTTTATTTCTTTAATCTGCCTGTCCTTTTCCTTGCTTATGTAATCTTCGCTTACGTTAAGATAGAGCACCATCTCCTCGTCCAGCAACACGGTTCCGTCCTGGGTGACTGCACCTATTGCTATTTCCTTGTTAAAGGGAGCCCCCAGCTTTCTGGGAATAATCAAATCCCACCGGCACCCCAGTGCTTCTTTGACTGCATACCCGACCAGGGCTCCACCCCTTGGTATTGCCAGGATTACAGCATCCTTGTCCATATGCTCCCTGAGAATCTTTGAAAGCTCCAATCCTGCCTGTTTACGGTTTTCAAACATCGTATACCCCCTAAAAAAGAGAACTGTAGACACCGCTTTGCAGTATAGCCTCTATATCTTCCACCGTCTTGCCCTTTCCGTCAATCATCAGTACCCTTTTGCCGGCCGAAAAATCGGTATTGTGAAAATCCCTTATGCCATCATAATATATGCAGACATCAACTCCTGTCGGCTGCCCGTACATATCCACAACTTTATAGCCCTTCTCCTCCAGCCGGGCTGCAAGCTTCTCAAACCTGCCATCCACGGCAATGATTTTTCCCATTAACGACACCTCCAGGAATATTTTCCTCCCGAAGGGCCGCTTTTATTCTCAGGGTACTATAACATCCAAAGCCGCCGGCATAATGCCAAAGCTTGCCGGACATTGGCCGATGACTTCGCCGTCCGAATTTATGTATCCGTTTTGGCACCTGATATTTACACTCTTCGCTTTAAAACTTCTAACCTCGGGCCTCCCGGTGTGCCTGCCCGAATATATAAGGGGGAACAGTCTCAGTATTTTCAGCCTGGACATACCGTCAACAACATAGACTTCCAGAAGCCCGTCATCGGGTACCGCCCCCGGTGCTATTTTCATGCCGCCTCCGTAATACTCCCCGTTGGCCAGTGCAACCAGGGTTGCCTGTTTCCTTATTGTTTCGGTTTCGGCCTCCAGCTCGATGTCAAAGGGTTTGTATTCGGCCAGTGTTTTGAAAACACCCAAAACATAGGCCAGCGGACCCGAAACCCGTTTTTTTATTTTATTGGTCTCCATTGCCACCCGGGCATCAAACCCCACGCTGGCAACATTAACGAAATACCTGTCATTTACCACGCCGATATCTATTGACCGAATGTTGCCATTAAGTATACATCCGAGGGCTTCGTCAAAATTCGAGGGGATTCCAAGGGTTCTGGCGAAATCGTTGCCGGAACCTGTCGGGATTATTCCCATAACAGCGCCGCTCCCCAAAATACCGTTAACCAGCTCGCTGACCGTTCCGTCCCCTCCGACTGCCGCCACCACATCACAACCTTCATCCACAGCTCTTTGACCTTTGCCTGTCGCATCCCCAAAACCTTCAGTTATGTAAACCGCAGCCTCAAAACCCCTGTCCAGGGCAGCCTTTTTCATCTGATTAATGCATTCAACGACCTGTTTTTTGCCTGCAACGGGGTTTACAATATATCCAACCTTCACCGGCACACCCCCTTACTTTAAAGCCCTTTTAACCGCTTCCTCTTCTTCGCTGGAAAGGGTATACTCGCTTGTGCCCCCCTTAAGCGGTTTTGCATAAACAACACATTCATTCCTGCCGTATAAACTGCTAACCATCACCCCATCATTATTGCCGTCCAACAGGGCAAGGGAAAAGCTTAGGTTGTAACTGGCGTTTGGATAGGCATTATACCTAACCATACCGGACTTTTGAACGCAGCTTTTCTGTGCGTCTTCCAGCACCCCTATTCTTCTTTCTAGAACACTGTTTTCTTCCTCAAGTTGTACAATTTTTTGCATGTATTCCACAACAAGGTCTTCCAGGCTGTTCCCGCTGTCGGTTTTCATAAGCCTGTCAAACTTTCGCTTTAATCCGGCAGTCCTTAGTGTCAGAATGCAGAACAAAAAAAATAAAAGGATTCCACCTATGGCGGCAGCCGCTAAAATAAATGTATCATGTGCCTGTATAAATTGCGTTATCATTTCTATATCCATTGCAATCCTCCTTAATGCTAACTAAACATATTCTACATATTTGGACATTTTCCTTCTGCGCCCCCGGCAGGCAATTGTTCTATACTTTACCTCGTCGTTGTGCTAAAATATTATTAAACAGGAAAATTTGGTTATACTCGTAACACGCCGACAAAAAAAGGGGGGGGTATAACAGGTGCAGGAATATCAAAAATACGCTGTTTACTTTTATAAAACGGCCCTGGCGGTCGGCATAATATTAGCTTTTTACCTGTTGATATCCAGGGTTTTCGCATACGTTTTACCCTTTATTATAGCCTGGATTATTGCTCTGATAATAAACCCCGTGGTAGACCGCCTGGACAAAAACACAAAGGTCCCCCGCGGACTGATATCCATAATTTTTATACTTATATTTTTCGCCATTTTGAGCCTGCTGCTGTTTTTAGGGGCTTCCCGCCTGGTTATGGAGCTCAACAACATACTGGAACGACTGCCGCAGTATGCCTATTCCCTGAGGGTGGCAACCGAGGACCTGATAGCGTGGGGCCAGAATATATATATAAATCTTTCCCCCGAATTCATGCAGATGGTTAACACCGGGTTCCTCAACATAATTAATTCTATAACAACACTGATAAGCAGCGCCATAGGTAAATCCATGATTCTTATTACCTTTTTTCCAAAAACCCTGTTATTTGTAATAGTGACCATTGTGGCTTCCTATATGATGAGCAAGGACATGAACCTGATACGGAATTTTTCCATATCACAGATGCCGGACCAGATGCTCAACAGAGTGAGAAGCGTATACTCCGACCTGGTCAGGGCACTGGGAGGATTTGTGCGGGCACAGCTTACCATAATGGGAATAACCTTTCTGATAACCATAAGCGGCCTTTATTTGACAGGTATTCCCTATGCCCTTACAATGGCCATAATAATAGGTGTGGTAGATGCACTGCCCATCCTGGGGACAGGAGCGGTTCTCGTTCCCTGGTCGGTCACAAACATGCTGCTTGGGAATTACAGTATAGGGATACCGCTGCTCATCCTGTACGCGGTGATACTGGTAACCAGGCAGATAATCGAGCCCAAAATAATGGGCAGAAATATTGGCCTGCATCCACTGGCCACCTTGATATCACTGTATATAGGCCTCAGGGTTTTCGGGGTTATCGGAATTCTTATCGGACCCCTTATTCTCATTATAATAAAAGCGCTGCAAAAAACAATGCTGCTTCCCCGGTGGAAGGAAATAAAAAAACAGTCGTAAAGACTGTTTTTTTATACCTCCAAAGCTATTTCCCTTACCGCCCGCACCGCGGTCATGATATCCTCCCGGGTATTGAAATACCCAAGGCTGAACCTTATGGTACCCTGCCCCAGGGTGCCGATGGTTCTGTGGGCCAGCGGCGCACAGTGCAGCCCGGCCCGGGTTGCAATATCATAGTTTCTGTCCAGAATGTAGCTAATTTCCCCGGAATCCTTATCCCCAATGTTGATGGATACAACCGCCGCCTGCAGTTTCTCGTCGGCCGGACCATAAATTTTAACTTCTTTAATTTCCCTGAATCCCTCGATAAGCAGCCGGGTCAGCTCCTGCTCATGTTTTCTTATGGAAGAGATGCCCCTTTCCAGGATAAAGCCTACTCCTTCGCCAAGCCCCGCTAGTCCTGCAGTGTTGGGGGTTCCGCTTTCATACCTGTCCGGCAAAAATTCCGGCTGTGACAAATCTTCAGAACTGCTACCGGTACCGCCTTCTTTCATCTGCAGGACTTCCAGTCTTTCACTTATATAAATGCCTCCGGTGCCCTGGGGCCCCAGCAGCCCCTTGTGCCCGGGAAAAGCAAGCATATCAATATTCATCCGCTGTACGTCCAAATCATACACCCCCGCCGTCTGGGCAGCATCCACCATAAAAGGTATGCCCTTTTCACCGGCAATGCATCCGATTTCACCAAGCGGCATAAGGGTGCCTGTTACGTTGGAAGCATGGGTGATAACTATAAGGGCGGTGTTCTTTCTAACCGCCTTCTCAATAAGTTTTGGGTCCAGCCTTCCTTCGGGATCACATTTGACAAAGGTTGTGCCGATTCCCTTTGCCTCAAGGGCTGTTAAGGGCCTTGCCACCGAATTATGCTCCATTGAGGTAGAAACAACGTGATCCCCCTCCTTCAGAAAGCCCTTAAGCCCCAGGTTCAGAGCTTCTGTAGCGTTTGCAGTAAACACCATGTGCATAGGGTTTTCTATATTAAAAAGCCGGCACAGGCGTTCCCTGGTTTTATAGACAGCCCTTCCCGCTTCCAGGGCCAGCCTGTGCCCGGACCTGCCCGGATTGGCACCGTATCCACGAATGCATTTATCCATTTCCACATATACCCGTTCCGGCTTTGGAAAGCTTGTTGCAGCATTGTCCAGATATATCATACATCAACCTCCCGGTATCCCGCATATAGATTTTGATAGTACATATTATGATAATGCCCTTTAATTATTTACATTCAACTTCAGTTTCACCGATTATTTCCGCTTCTCCTCCGACCCATACTCCCTCCGGTCCCACCCTTGCAAAAATTGCCGAAGGCCTTCCCATTGTAAAGCCCTGCTCGGATACCATTTCTCCGTCCTCA
Organism: uncultured Clostridium sp.; assembly: GCA_964529035.1. Lineage (GTDB taxonomy): Bacteria > Bacillota > Clostridia > Ch29 > Ch29 > CAZGUG01. Next base: position 7,462 of record CAZGUG010000010.1, on the reverse strand, counting down.
AGCAGGCCCCGCCTGTACAGGTAATAGCCCAAAGCACCGTTGGAAGTTCCGGTTGCGGCTTCCTCATCAATGCCCACCGCAGGCCCGAAGTTTCTGCAGCGCACCGTAAAGCCCGGGGTTTCCGTTTCCATTGTAAACACGTGGGCTCCTATCACTTCCAGCCGCCGGGACAATTCCGCCAGCCTTTCAAAATCCGGCTTCATATAGTCCAAAGCTTTCCTGGTAAGTACCGGTACTATTATATCGGCCAATCCGGTACTTATAATTTCCGGAAGCGCATCCCCTCTGTCTTTTATGCCCAGAGCGGTCTCTTCAAGCCCGAGACAGCCGCATAATTCTGCCAGGCCCTCCTTTCCCACCCTGCCAAGGACTGCCGGGTCGGACTGCTCCATAAAAACTTTCCCCGGCATTCGGTTTTCAAAATCTATGCGAACCGACAACCTGCCGGCCCCTGTCTGCTGTTTTACCGTTACTTCTTCTCCTCTGCTCTTTATGTTCCCCAATTTGCCCATCACGTAAAAGGCTGCTATGGTGGCGTGTCCGCACAGCGGCACTTCGCACCGGGGAGTAAAGAAACTGCTTCTGTAACCCCCTTCTTCCGGGCGGATAAAAACCGTCTCGGAAAAACCAATGTCTTGTGCAATCTTCTGCATGCATTCGATTGGCGGAAATTCACTGCAGGGCACCACTCCTGCCCCGTTTCCTCCCCCGCCCCGGTATGTAAAAGCGTTAACCAGATATGCCTTCATTATACATCTCCCCATATGTTTCACGTGAAACCCTACCCCTTTATCAGCTGCAAAATCCTATCCAAATCTTCGCTGCAGTAGAATTCAATCTCTATTTTTCCCTTCTTCTTATTCTGGACTATTTGAACCTTGGTGCCCAACAGTTCCTCCATTAAAGCTTCCGTCTCCAATATCCACGGTTTCTTTTCCTTTGATTTCGGATGTTTCTTCCGCCCTCTGGCCGTTTTGTTTATCAGCTTTTCGGTTTCCCTGACGCTCAGGTCCTCCTTCAGCACCTTTTCCGCCACTGTTTTCTGTCTGCTTTCGTCAAGGGAAACAAGGGCCCTGGCATGTCCCGCAGTGAGCCTGCCGTCACGGACCATTTGCTGTATGTCCGCCGCAAGGCCAAATAGCCTCAGGGTATTGGTAACGGCCGGGCGGCTTTTTGCAACGGCTGCCGCTACCTGCTCCTGGGTCAGGCCGTACTCTTCCATAAGGATTTTGTAGGCTGACGCTTCTTCCATCGGGTTCAGGTCCTCTCTCTGAAGGTTTTCTACCAATGCAATCTCGGTCATCTGCCGCTCGTCCAGTTCCATAATAACGGCGGGTACGGTCCTCAGCCCCGCCATTCTTGCAGCCCTCCATCTTCTTTCTCCCGCAGCCAGTTCATAACCGTTTTCTATTTTTCTCAAGGCTACCGGCTGAACTATGCCGTGTTTTGATATGGAATCGGCCAGCTGCTGCAGCTTTTCAGCATCAAACCGCTGCCGTGGCTGTTGTTTGTTTGGCATTATGTCTGTTATGGGTATTTCCTTAACTCCCTGTTCATCTATTTGCGGAAGCTCCGGAATTAATGCGTTAAGCCCTTTTCCCAATCTCTGCTTTGCCATTTTTCCCTATTCCTCCTCACTGTATTCGATAAACTCGTCCGCCAGTTCTTCATAGGCCTCGGCCCCCTTTGACTTCGGATCGTACATCACAATGGGAACACCATAGCTTGGGGCCTCCGCCAGCCTGATGTTCCTGGGTATTATGGTGGTATACACCTGCCCCTTAAAGTAACGTTTAACTTCGTCAACCACCTGTATTGATAAATTTGTGCGCCCGTCAAACATGCTGAGCACCACTCCCTCCACCTTCAGGGCGGGGTTAAGTCCCCTCTGAACCAGCCATATGGTGTTCATCAGCTGGCTCACCCCTTCCAGCGCATAATACTCGCACTGTATTGGTATAAGAACGCTATCCGCAGCTGCTAGGGCGTTAATGGTCAAAAGTCCGAGGGACGGGGGACAGTCCACAAATACATAGTCGTAGCTTTCCTTTACCCCCACAAGGGCTTTTCTCAGCATCTTTTCCCTTTCCTCAAATTCCGTAAGTTCTATTTCCGCTCCTGCCAGTTGAACACTGGAGGGCATTATGTACAGGTTCTCCACCGCTGTTTCAAGTATTACTTCTTCGGCCTTCGCTTCGCCAATCAACATTTCGTATATGGTGGTCTCCAGCGCTTTTTTGTCTATTCCCAGTCCGCTGGTTGTATTACCCTGGGGATCTATATCAACTACAAGTACCCTTTTCCCTTTTATCGCTATGCAAGAGCTTAAATTTACATTGGTGGTTGTCTTGCCTACTCCGCCCTTTTGGTTAAATACCGCAATAACCTTAGACACCCGATCACCTCTTAGGATTAGTATTATCCTTTCTAGATTCTTTATTTCAGCATGAGTTCCTTCTTTATAATTAAAAAAATCCGCCTTTGGCGGATTATTTATCTTACCGATGCGGCGGCACTTTTGGGTATTTTTATAGTAACCTCTATATATTCTCCTTTATCCCTCTGGCTGAACTCGGCTTGTATCCCTGATTGTACAATGGCCCTGTATGCATTTCTTATGGTATTGATATAAATCCTGTAATTTATGGTTCCCCTTATCTTTTTATTGATTTCTTCGTTCAGCTGGTCATCTTCCCTGATTGTCAGCTTGTCCAGTATTCTGTCCACCAATTCCTCGGTCTCTTTCACTCGGAGGTTCTTTTCAGCAATCCTGTCAAGCAGGGTTATTTGAATCTCCTGTTCGGGGATTTTCAACAGTGCCCTTGCATGTCTTTCTGTAAGGCCGTTTTGTATAATATACTCCCTGACTTTCTGCGGCAGTCTCAGAAGCCTTATCTTGTTTGCTATTGTGGATTGATTTTTACCTACTTTCTTTGCCACCTGTTCCTGGGTAAGTCCGTAATCGTTCATTAGGTTATAATATCCTTCCGCTTCTTCAAAAAAATTAAGGTCTTCCCTCTGCAGGTTTTCAATCAGTGCTATTATCGCGGAATCTTCGTCCCTGATTTCAATCACAACCGCCGGTATGTCTTCAAGCCCCGCAAGCTTTGCCGCCTTAACCCGCCGCTCTCCCGCTATCAATTCAAAATAACCTTCATTCATTCTTTTTACCACTATCGGCTGCAGTACGCCGTATTCCTTAATGGACAATGCCAGCTCCTCGATTGCAATATTGTTAAACTTTTTCCTGGGCTGATACGGGTTCGGCCTGATTCTGTCTATTTCCACTCTTCTTATAACTGTTTCTTTGTCTTCCATGGTAACAGTCAACCTTTCTGTAAATATTTCAGTACACTGCCCTTATCTATTTCTGTGTCCCCAGCCCTTGTTCCTTCCGCCACAGCAAAGAATCGTTCTACATATGCCTTCACGTTTTTTCACCTAAGGGGATATTTCGTCGGCCTTCCCGCTTTTCTTGGATATTCCGCCCCGGTGGACTTGGTTTTCCTAATTATTATTATGTAATGGGTTATATCTGTGAAGGGAATCTTAAATTTCATTGTATCGGTTATTTCGCCTCCGAGAAGCTCTATCGCCCTTCCTGCCTCCCTAATTTCATCCAGGTATCCCGGGCCCTTCATGGCAATAAAAGAGCCCCCGGTTTTCACGAAGGGCAGGCAGTATTCCCCGGCAACCGAAAGATGTGCAACCGCCCTCGAAAGACACAAATCATACTTTTCCCTGTGAATGTCGCTTCTGGCGGTGTCCTCGGCTCTGCCGTGCAGCACACTTATGCCGGACAGGCCCAGTTCCATGATTACCCTTTCCATAAATTGCACCCTTTTTTTCAAAGAATCCAGAAGCGTTATCTCAATCCCAGGATAGACGATTTTCAGCGGTATGCCTGGAAGTCCCGCTCCCGTGCCTATATCGACTGCTTTAAGGGAGCTGTCAACCAGGCCGGTGGCCGCACAGGTAAGAGAATCAAGAAAATGTTTGGTAACAATCTCGTCCCTGTGGGTAATGGCGGTAAGGTTAATCTTTTTGTTCCAATGTATTAACATTTCCATGTAAAGCAAAAACTCGTCGGCCTTGTCCCGGTCAATGTCAAGTCCCAGCTCCCTCGCTCCCGCCTTTAACATCTCCACATATTTTTCCATTATTTTACATTCCTTCTTCTCTGCTCCAGGTATACCATGAGTACAGAAATGTCTGCCGGTGAAACCCCGGATATTCTGGAAGCCTGTCCGATTGAATCTGGCTTGATTTTGTTTAGCTTTTCCCTGGCTTCCAGCCGCATTCCCTTTATTTGGGAATAATCAATGTCCGGTTCCAGTTTCTGTCCTTCCATCTTTTTGAACTGCTCAACCTGGATAAGTTGTTTTTTTATGTAGCCCTCGTATTTAATCTCTGTTTCCACCTGCTTCCCGACGGCTTTTGGCAGGGAAGGCCTGTCCCTGTCCAATGCTTCAAGGGATTTGTATTCTATCTCCGGCCGCTTTAAAAGTTCGTACAGGCTTATGCCGGTTTTAATCTCGGTGCTTTCCCTCTCCCTCAAAAATGCATTCACTTCTTCGGAGGGAGACAGCACGGTATCTTTTAGTCTTTTCATTTCATCCTCTATCATCCTGTATTTTTCCTTGTATATTCTGTATCTTTCATCGGTTATTAGCCCTAAGGGGTACATTTTTCCGGTAAGCCGCCGGTCGGCATTATCCTGCCGGAGCAGAAGCCTGTACTCTGCCCTGGAAGTCATTATCCTGTAGGGCTCGTTTGTTTCCTTTGTGACCAGGTCATCAATCAGTACGCCTATATAGGCCTCGGACCGGTCAAGGATAACCGGCTTTTCTTCCCTGATTTTCTGCACCGCGTTTATCCCCGCCATAATGCCCTGGGCCGCCGCCTCCTCATACCCCGAACTGCCGTTTATCTGCCCGGCACAATACAGGTTTTCTATTTCCCTGCATTCAAGCGACAGCTTTAACTGCGTCGGGTCTATGCAGTCATATTCAATGGCATAGGCGGTTCTCATAATCCTAACCTTCTCCAGGCCCTTTATTGAACGGTAAAACCGTACCTGTACATCCTCCGGCAGGCTGGTGGACATACCCTGTACATACATTTCACAGGTATCCCTTCCCTCCGGCTCGATAAAAAGCTGGTGGGAGTTTTTGTCCGGGAATGTAATAAGCTTCCCTTCTATCGAAGGACAGTACCGGGTTCCAATCCCGGTAATCTTACCCCCATAAAGTGCCGAGCGGTGAATATTCTCCCTGATAATCTCGTGGGTCCTTTTGTTGGTATAGGTAAGCCAGCAGGAAACCTGTTCCCTTTCCATTTCCTCAAACTCGTTAATAAAGGAAAAGGGTACTATCTCATCGTCGCCTTTTTGTTCTATCATTGACGAATATTCCAGGGAATCCCTGTGTACCCTTGCGGGGGTTCCGGTCTTGAACCTCATAAGTCTAATCCCTGCCCTTTCCAGGCTCTCTGAAAGCTGATTGGCCGCAAACAATCCGTAGGGCCCGCCCTCATAACTTATGTCCCCTATAAAAATTTTCCCCTTCAGGTACACCCCGGTGGTCAGAATTACCGTTTTGCCGTGATAGATTGCTCCGTTCTTTGTCTTTATCCCCTTACACTTTTTATCTTCTATTATAAGGTCTGTTACTTCGTCCTGCTTTAGATCCAGGTTTTCCTGCTGCTCCAGTGTCTTTTTCATTTCGTTTTGATAATCCTTTTTGTCGGCCTGGGCCCTCAGTGAATGCACCGCCGGTCCCTTGCCGGTATTTAGCATCTTTATCTGAATAAAGGTTTTATCGGCCACTATTCCCATGGCTCCTCCCATGGCGTCTATCTCCCTTACCAGGTGTCCCTTTCCGGTTCCTCCTATTGCGGGATTGCAGGCCATAAGGGCAATACTGTCCAGGTTTAAGGTAACCACCAGAGTCTTATATCCCCTTCTTGCTGCTGCAAGACACGCTTCACAGCCTGCATGCCCTGCCCCCACCACAATCACGTCATATTCACCAGCGTAGTATTCCATACCATCCCTCCTACTTGCCTATACAGAAGTCGTGAAATATTCTGTCAACTATGTCTTCGGTTATGCTGTCCCCGGTAATTTCCCCCACCGCTTCTAATGCAGCCTTGATGTCTATCGAAATCAGGTCAACCGGTATCATGTTTCGTACCGCTTCCCCGGCATCGTCCAGGCTTTTTGCCGCCCTTTTAAGGCACTGCTCGTGACGTATATTGGTTATCATAACCGCATCTCCTGTCCTGAAGTCGTCCGAAAACACCATGCTGTATATCGTATCCTCCAGGGTATCCAGCCCCTTTCCGCTGGCCAGGGACATGTGTATTACCGGTTCATCGCCGAATCTTTCGGCTATTTCATTTATGTCAAGCCTGATATCCAGGTCGGTTTTGTTTATAAGTACTATCACCTTTTTATCCCTTACTATATCAAGAATTACCCTGTCTTCCTCCGAAAGGGGCCTTGCAGCATCCAACATCAAAAGCACCAAATCTGCCCGGTCTAAGTACTGCCTCGTCTTTTCAACGCCGATACTTTCCACCAGGTCGTTGGTTTGTCTTATCCCCGCCGTATCCATCAGCCTCAGGGAAATGCCCTTAAGGTTAACATATTCTTCAATAACATCCCTTGTGGTGCCGGGTATTTCTGTTACAATGGCCCTGTTTTCCCTAAGCAGGGCATTCAGCAGCGAAGATTTGCCAACATTGGGTTTTCCAACAATTGCGGTTTTTATCCCTTCACGCACAAACTTACCGGTGGAAGCGGTGGACAACAGTTTTTCCACCATGGCCGCCGAAAGATTTATCTCCTCCAGCAGTGCTTTCCGTGTCACCTCTTCTATATCGTGTTCCGGGAAATCTATCGATGCCTCTATCCTTGACATTATTGACAGCAGCCTGTCCTTTACCGCATCAAGTTTTTTGGACAGACCGCCCTCCAGCTGGGCTGCCGCCGTCTTAAGCCCCATCTCGGATTTTGACTGTATTATATCCATTACCGCCTCTGCCTGGGACAAATCTATCCTGCCGTTTAAAAAGGCCCTTTTGGTAAACTCCCCGGGCTCCGCCAGCCTTACCCCGGCTTCAACCACAAGCTCCAGTATCTTCCTTACCGGTATATTTCCCCCGTGGCAGTGTATCTCAACCACGTCTTCCCTTGTATATGTATTGGGCGCCTTCATTGCAACCATAAGCACCTCGTCTATTGTTTCGCCGCTTCCGGGGTCCTGTATAAACCCGTAATTCATCCTTCTATCCGGCAATTCTGCGAGGGGTTTTCCGGCTGTCGATTTGAATATGCTTTCCACCGCCCTGACTGCCCCAAGGCCGCTTACCCTGACTATTCCTATGCCGCAGTCTCCCGGAGCCGTGGCCACGGCCGCAATTGTTTCCCCTTTATTCATTACCATTATAACCACTCCTT
>CAZGUG010000009.1:7787-49389 GCA_964529035.1 uncultured Clostridium sp. | reverse complement strand
GTTTTTTATGTTTATTACTCCTAAAGAATCATGGTGTTAAAGTCTAAAGACGGGATTACTTGACACATACATGTTTATCCATATATTTGTAATTAATGATAAGATATGATACAATTTAAGCAAACATATATTCCCATGAAAGGAGGGTATTTATGATTGATACCGAGAGAGCTTATATCGCTGGGATCGTAGACGGAGTCGGTAAAGGAAGAATAATAAATAAAAGAAACTACAACAGGGCTAAACATAAAGATTCTTATACATACAGAGTAATCTATGATGATGCAATTGAATTATTGCGTGAAATAAGCCCATTTCTAATAATCGAAACCAAGAAAAAAAGAGCCAAACTCATAATTGATAAATATAAAAAAGTTACTCCAAGAAACGGTCGTTATAATGATGAGATGTTTAAGAAAAAGAAGGCATTAATAGAAGAATTTATGCAATTGTAAGGGCTCTGTAACAATACTTGTTACAGAGCCCTTACAATTTGGTGGAGGCGGTGGGAGTCGAACCCACGTCCGAAAATATATCACCAGGAACCTCTCCGAGCGCAGTCATTGATTTGATATTCCCTACACCCAGCTCCCAATGACAGGATCAGGGCTTTGGTAGAGTCATGTGTTCGGTCCGTCCGCAACTCTTAGGACGAACAGTTCCCCGCTTTGATGACGCCCAATCCCGGGCTGCGGGAAGTCCGGGTTGAACGAGCTGCGTTATTTACGCAGCAAATGCGTAATTTTCGTTGTTTGCGTTTGTGTTTAATTGCCGGCTGTTTTACGTGGTGCCGAGCGTACCACGGCTCGCTGCTCCTGATTCTATTATCCCCGTCGAAACCAAATACGCCCCCATAAAAATTTTCCTCAGTATCTCTCCTTCATGGCCCTTTCTATCCTTCTTTCGGCATCCTTTTTGGCCAAGTCGTGCCTTTTGTCATAGGTTTTCTTGCCCCGGGCCACTGCCAGTTCCACCTTGATAAGTCCCCTGGTTATATACACCTTTAATGGGACAAGGGTCAAACCTTTCTGCTGCGTATACCCGATAAGCTTTCTTATTTCTTTCTTGTGCACAAGAAGCCTTCTGGTCCTCAGCGGGTCCCTGTTGTATATATTGCCCTTCTCATATGGACTTATGTGCATATTATGAAGGTACAGTTCTCCATTGTCAACCCTGGCAAAGCTGTCCTTTATATTGACCTTTCCGCTTCGGATGGATTTAACCTCGGTTCCCACCAGTTCAATACCCGCTTCCAGGGTCTCTTCCACAAAATAATCGTGCTTCGCTTTTTTATTCCTTGCGATTACCCTGACATCATCGGCCATCTTGTCTGCACCTGCTTTACCGGATAAAATTAACCCTATTTGTCGGGCAAATAGGGCCTTCTTCTCTGACTACCACCATGATACACCACATCACCCGAATTGTCAAGTGATTATGTAAACTGCAGCGGCCAGTGAAGTCGTCAAACAAGAAACCTGTCCTCGTGTTTGTGTGTTTTATACCAGTGTAAAATCCAGTTTATTGTCGGCAAGATCTGCCTTCAGCACCTGTACCTTCACCGCATCCCCTATTTTATAGGTCTTTTTGGTTCTTTCACCCAGCAGCATATATTTCTTGTCGTCAAAATGATAAAAATCGTCCACCATGTAACTGACCCTGACCATACCCTCTATTCCGTTGTCCAGCTCCACAAACATGCCGAAGGCTGTAACGCCGGATACAATGCCTTCAAACTCCTCTCCTATCCTGTCCGCCATATACTCCACTTTTTTCATGTCCTCCACTTCCCTCTCGGCCTCGTCGGCCGCCCTTTCGCGCTCTGATGACTGAAATGCCGCCTTTTCAACAAATTCCTTCAGGTATTCTGTCCTTTTTTGATTTATTCTGCCCTTCAGCGTTTCCTTCAGTATTCGGTGTATTACCAGGTCCGGGTACCTCCTTATCGGGGAAGTGAAATGACAGTAGTATTCCACCGCAAGGCCGTAGTGTCCGAGGCTTTTATGGTAGTACCTGGCCCGCTTCAGTGCCCTCAGCATAAGAGTGTTTATTACCCTTTCCTCTTTTTTGCCCTTAACCTTGGTAATAAGGCCCTGCAGGGCTTTGGGGTGCACCTTTTTTATACCCTTTATCGAATACCCGAAGTTGTAGATAAACTCGTTGAAGGCTTCTATTTTTTCGCTGTCCGGCTCCTCATGCACCCTGTATATAAAGGGAACGCCCAGCCAGTACATGTGCTCCGCAACCGTCTGATTGCACACCAGCATGAACTCCTCAATAATCCTGTCCGCCGTCCTTCTTTCCACCCTTACTATATCTATGGGCTTTCCCGCATCATCAAGTATAACCTTGTTCTCGTCAAATTCAAACTCCAGGCTTCCCCTTTCGGCCCTCTTTCTGCCGAGAATCTCGTGCAGCTTTTGCATATTCTTAAAGTCTTCCACCAGGTATCCGTATCGTTTTTTAAGCTTCGGGTCATTTTTTTCTAAGATGTCCGAAACATCCGAATAGGTCATTCTCTCACTGGTCCTTATTACGCTTTCGTGTATCTCATAATCCACAACATCTCCCCGGCCATTTATATTCATAAATACCGACATGGTCAGCCTGTCCATCTTCGGATTTAAGCTGCATATGTTGTTTGAAAGCCTTCCCGGCAGCATGGGTATTACCCGGTCCAGAAAATATACGCTGGTTCCCCGCCCGTAGGCTTCCCTGTCCAGCAGCGAGTTTTCTTTCACATAATGCGTCACGTCGGCTATATGAACTCCCAGCCGGAAATCACCGCTTGGAAGCTTCTCAACCGATACCGCATCGTCCAGGTCCTTGGCATCGGCACCGTCAATGGTGATTATCCTCATATCCCTCAAGTCCAGCCTATTTTTCAGCTCAATGTCAGATATATCCCCCGACAGTGCCCCGGCTTCCTCAAGCACATTATCCGAAAACTTTTCCGGAATGTCGTAGCTCCTTATTATGGACAGCACGTCCACTCCGATATCGTCCCTGTGCCCCAAAATCTCCGTGATATTTCCCTCGGGATTTCTTCTCTTCCCGGGCCACAGTACTATTTCGGCAACAACCTTGTCCCCTTCTTTTGCACCCATCGTGTCATTCCGTGCAATAAATATATCGTCCAGTATCCGCGGATCATCGGGCACCACGAACCCGAAATTCCTGCTCTTTTCAAAGGTGCCCACCACCTTTTTGTTTGCCCTTTCAAGTATGCGTATTATTTCGCCTTCGGTCCTTGCTCCTTCCGTTTTACCCTTTATTATCTTGGCAATGACCCTGTCGTTGTGCATGGCACCGTTTATTCCGTCGGCGGGTATATAAATATCCTCGTACATCTCATCCCGCGGCAGCACAAACCCGAAACCTCTCTGGTTGCACTGAAGCCGGCCCACCACAAGGTCCATTTTTTCGGGTATTCCATAGCGTTTTTTCCGGGTTTTTATTATGTCACCTTCCGCTTCCATCTCCCTTAAAATCTGCAGAAAGTCCGCCATATCCATCCGCTGCAGCTCCAGGTTGTCCAGCAGCTCCTCCGCCGCCATCGGGTTGTATGCCCTTTCTTTCATGAATTCCAGTATTACTTTCTTTATCTCCAAACCTGTCATCCTCCGTCCTTGCTTCCAATTTGCATATAAATGCTTCTATAATCTATTATTAACCGCCTGCAGGGTTTTAAAACTGCAAAGCCTTTTAATATAACAAAAGGCATCGGAGGTTAATCCCGATGCCCTGCAGTGTTCGTTACATAAACAGCGGTGCGAACACCAAAGCCACGATAGTCATAAGCTTTATCAGAATGTTTATCGACGGCCCCGAGGTATCCTTGAAGGGGTCTCCTACCGTGTCCCCTACAACCGCCGCCTTATGGGCCTCACTGCCCTTTCCGCCGTGAGCACCGCCCTCTATATATTTCTTGGCGTTATCCCAGGCACCGCCGGAATTCGCCATCTGTATGGCCACCAGCACCCCGGTTATGAGTGAACCGGCCAGAAGGCCTCCCAGCGCTTCGGGTCCCAGTACGATACCTGTAATAAGCGGCGCTATCACCGCCAGAAGTCCGGGGAATATCATTTCCCTCAGGGCAGCCGCCGTACTGATATCCACACATCTTGCATAATCGGGTTTTCCTTTGCCCTCCATTATGCCGGGTATATCCTTAAACTGTCTCCTTACCTCTTCAATCATCTGGAAAGCTGCCTTCCCAACCGCCTCCATGGTTATCGCCGAAAACAGATACGGCAGCATGCCTCCAAGGAACATCCCGACTATAACTTCCGGCTGTATTATATTTATTATTTGAAGGTTAACAACCTGTGAATACGAAACAAACAGCGCCAGCGCTGTAAGTGCAGCCGAACCGATGGCAAACCCCTTGCCCATGGCCGCCGTGGTATTACCAACGGCATCAAGCTTGTCGGTTATTTGTCTCACCTCGGGCGGCAGTTCCGCCATCTCGGCAATACCTCCCGCATTGTCGGCAATCGGGCCGTAAGCATCAACCGCTATGGTCATCCCGGCAGTCGAAAGCATTCCAACCGCTGCCAGGGCTATCCCGTAAAGGCCGGCCACCTTGTAGGCTACCAGTATGCCTGCTGCTATGCTGATTATCGGAAAGGCAGTGGACTGCATTCCAACGGCAAGACCGCTTATTATATTGGTTGCAGCACCGGTCTTGGACTGGTCGGCAATCCTTTTCACGGGTTTAAAATCTGCGGATGTATAATACTCGGTAAGCTGACCAATTACAAGCCCGACCACAAGTCCTGAAACCACCGCGAAGAAAGGCCTGAGGTCGGCAAACAGCCAGCGGCTTAATAAAAACCCGGATATAACCACTATCAGTCCGCTTACGTAGGTACCCATCTTAAGGGCCTTCTGCGGGTTGGCATCCTCATCCGTCTTGACAAACTGCGTCCCTATTATACAGGCTAATATTCCGCTTGCCGCCAAAAGCATCGGGAAAAGTACCCCGTTGACCTGCCCGGCATATATTACAGTTCCCAGGGTCATGGCAGCTATTATTGAACCCACATAGGACTCGAACAGGTCCGCGCCCATGCCTGCCACGTCACCCACATTATCTCCGACATTGTCGGCTATTACCGCGGGATTCCTAGGGTCATCCTCTGGAATTCCGGCTTCCACCTTTCCGACCAGGTCAGCCCCCACATCGGCGGCCTTAGTATAAATACCTCCGCCTACACGGCCGAACAGGGCTATGGAACTTGCACCCAGGCCGAATCCGGTAACTATGCTTGCGCTACCGAAAATTATGTATAGTATGCCCAAACCCAGCACTCCGAGGCCAACAACGCTCATACCCATAACCGCTCCGCCGGAAAAGGCTATACCCAAAGCCTTATTCATACCCTGCCGTGCACCGTTTGCGGTTCTGACATTGGCTTTGGTGGCAACCCTCATACCATAGTATCCGGTGGTGGCGGAAAACAATCCTCCCACAAGAAAGCAGACTGCTGTCTGCCAGTCAATCAAAAAAGTCAATACAAAAAACAACACTACCACAAATATGGCAAGGCTCCTGTATTCCCTTGTAAGAAATGCCATTGCCCCTTCCTGTATATAAGAAGCTATCTCTTTCATCCTGTCGGTACCGGCATCGGCCTTTTCAATCCTCGATGACAGGATAAAAGCAAATATAAGAGCAATAATCCCCACTGCGGGAATCACATAAAAAAACTCAGTCATCTAATGTACCTCCCAAAGTATTCATTTGTTTATTTAGGTTTACTGCAGCAATACCAAAACAACCGAAGTAATTACAAAACCTATGGCGCCTATCGTTGTAATCTTCGCCAGCAGAGCTTCGTATCCTTTACTCTTGCCCTTTCCAAGAAGCGTTTCAGCCCCCCCGGCAATACTGCCCGAAAGCCCCGCGCTTTTGCCCGGTTGAAGCAGTATACTGGCTATCAGACCAATACTAACTATAACATGGACAGCTATTACGAAACTTCGCATATATCCTGCACCCCCCAGCTTCTCAAATCAACAAAGCTATTTTAACACACGGAATAGTAAAATACAACACCTTTACACCGCCGCCGGCGGTTTGCAGCCGCAGGTTTGTTACCGTAGAATGGGAACTGCCCCTGTTGCAGAATGGCAACTGTCCCCTGTCGCATATGTTGTCCAGATAGGATTTGTTATATTCCCCGATTACCTTATATTTACCAATACGTCCCTTCCCATGTACCGGGCCGAAGCCCTCAGCTCGTCTTCTATGCGCAGCAGCTGATTGTATTTTGCCACCCTGTCGGTTCTGGACGGAGCGCCGGTTTTTATCTGGCCGGCATTTACCGCCACCGCCACATCGGCAATGGTGGTATCCTCTGTCTCACCGGAACGATGGGATACAACCGCGGTGAATCCTGCCCTGTTTGCCATTTCAATGCAGTCAAGGGTCTCGGTAAGGGTACCTATCTGGTTGAGTTTAATAAGTATGGAATTGGCGGTTTTTTCCCTTATACCCCTTATAAGCCGGTCGGTGTTGGTTACAAATATATCATCGCCCACTATCTGTATCTTTTTCCCCAACTCCTTTGTCATAAGGGCCCAGCCTTCCCAGTCCTCCTCGGCAAGGCCGTCTTCTATGGACAGTATGGGAAATTTATCAACCAGCTCGCTGTAAAACTCCGTCATCTGTTGAGATGTCCTGACCTGTCCCTCTCCTTTAAGATGATACTTGCCGTCCGCAAAAAACTCGGTTGCCGCCGGGTCAAGGGCTATGCCTATATCCTGTCCAGGCGTATACCCTGCCATTTCTATCGCCTGTATTATCACTTCTATGGCCTGGGCATTGGATGCAAGGTTGGGGGCAAATCCTCCCTCATCGCCGACGGATGTGCTCAGGCCTTTACCCTTAAGGACTTTCTTCAGATTATGGAACACTTCGGCACCCATTCTTAATGCCCCACCAAAGGATTTGGCGCCAACCGGCATTATCATGAACTCCTGGATGTCCACATTATTGTCGGCGTGCTTGCCCCCGTTTAGGATATTCATCATGGGTACCGGCAGCAGTTTTGCATTAGTACCGCCTATGTACCGGTACAGCGGCAGGCCCATTGCCGTAGCCGCAGCCTTTGCCGTAGCAAGCGATACTCCCAGTACTGCATTGGCTCCCAGTTTGGCCTTGTTATGGGTACCGTCCAAATCTATCATTAGGCTGTCTATCCCTGTCTGGTCCAGGGCATTATACCCGATAAGCTCCGGAGCAATTATCCCGTTTACATTGTGTACCGCCTTAAGTACCCCTTTGCCCAGGAACCTGTCCGAATCACCGTCCCTTAATTCCACCGCTTCAAAGGCACCGGTGGATGCACCCGAAGGAATGCCTGCCCTGCCAACAAAGCCGCTTTCCAGCAGGACTTCAACCTCCACCGTGGGATTGCCCCTGGAATCCAGTATCTCCCGTGCATATATTTCCCTAATAAGTGTCATTTCAGCTTTTCTCCTTTCCCATGGTTTGTTTGATTATATCCAAAAACTCGTCCGCCTTGAGGCTTGCGCCACCTACCAGCGCTCCGTCTATATTGGGCTTTTCCATAAGTGATGCCGCATTCGCGCTCTTTACGCTTCCTCCGTACAGTATGCGGACTGCATCGGCATGACCTTCATCTGCAAGCCTTTTCAAAATGCCTCTAATATATCCTATCACCCTGTCAGCCTCTTCGGCGGTGGCAGACTTTCCGGTACCTATGGCCCATACCGGTTCATAGGCTATAACCACACCGCCAATCTCTTCCTTGGTCAGGCCGCTTAAATCGTTAGCAACCTGTCGCTCTATCACCTCTTCGGTCCTGCCCTGCTCTCTTTGGTCAAGGGTTTCGCCTACGCACAGAATTGGAACCATGCCGCTTTTTATTACCTTTATTACCTTTTTATTTATTACTGCATCGGTTTCCCCGAAAACCGCCCTTCTTTCACTGTGGCCCAGTATGACCATCTCCACCCCAAGGCCTTTGAGCATGGCTGCAGAAATCTCTCCCGTAAAGGCGCCGGCATCCTCGTAAAAAACGTTCTGAGCCCCGAGTTTTACAGCTGTATTCGCCAGCGCATCTGCGGCATCCCTGAGGGCGGTAAATGGGGGACAGACGGCAACGTCAACATTGTTTCCGCTTAATCTCTTTTTCAGTTCTTCTATCAGTCCGACCGCCTCTTTGCCTGTTTTATTCATCTTCCAGTTTCCGGCTATAAGTGGTTTCCTCACAATATCACTCCCATTACTGTTTATTCATTAAACCGGCAATCCCGGGCAGCTCTTTCCCCTCCAGGAATTCCAGCGACGCTCCTCCTCCCGTGGAAACATGGGTCATCCTGTCGGCGCAGCCCATCTGTGTAACGGCAGCAACCGAATCGCCACCACCTACTATTGTTACACCACCGCATTCTGCCATTGTCTTTGCTACTTCTATGGTACCCCTTGCGTAGTTTGGCAGTTCAAAGGCTCCCACCGGCCCGTTCCACAGCACCGTTTCGGATTCAAGAATTATACGGCGGAAAACTTCGATTGTTCTATCCCCTATATCAAGTCCCATATAATCCGAAGGAATATTTTCCACATTCACCGTGTAATGATCTGCGTCATTATCAAATGCCTCGGCAACAACCACATCCTCCGGCAGCACTAATTTTACCCCTTTTTCCTGTGCCTTTTCTATTATTTTCGATGCCAGCGGCACTTTATCCTGCTCAAGCAGTGACCTGCCCACGTTAAGCCCCTTTGCATTCAGGAAGGTAAAGGTCATACCGCCGCCTATCAGCAGGCTGTCCACTCTGTCCAGAAGGCTTGATATTACACCGATTTTGGTCGAAACCTTCGCGCCTCCCAATATAGCGGTAAAGGGCCTTTTGGGACTTTTTACAAGTCCTCCCAGCACCTTCAGTTCCTTCTCCATAAGAAAACCTGCAGCAGCGGGCAGATATTCGGTTATACCGGTTGTGGAAGCATGGGCCCTGTGGGCTGCTCCGAATGCATCATTCACGAATATTTCCGCCATTTTGGCCAGCTTCTTTGTAAAACCGGGCTGGTTTTCAGTCTCTTCCTTATGGAATCTGACATTCTCAAGCAACAGTAACTGCCCCGGCTGCAGTTTTGATGCCTTGTCCCGGGCGTCATCGCCTATTGTATCATTCGCCATTATTACGTTTTTGCCGAGCAGTTCTTCAAGCCTTTGTGCCACCGGCCGCAGGCTGTATTTGCTGTCGGCCTTTCCCTTTGGCCTGCCAAGGTGCGATATCAGTATAACCCTGGCTCCCCGGTCTGACAAATACCGTATTGTCGGAAGGGATGCGGTTATTCGTGTATCGTCGGTTATTCTGCCCTGCTCGTCAATCGGCACATTGAAATCACAACGAACCAATACCCTCTTGTCCGAAACCTCCATATCTCTTACTGTCTTTTTATCCACTTCGGTACCTCCTTGTATAATCAGGTGCCTGATAACGCAGGTTCCTTTATTTTAACGCCCGTAATATATTCTACCAGATCTGCTACTCTGTGGGAATAGCCCCATTCATTAATGAGCATGGTGGAGGGTGCATCTTTTATTGTTGTCTTATTTTCTGCTCATATTCCTGTAATATTCTTTAAGAAAAATAGCAAATTTTTGATACCGAAAATTTTGCATAAACAAAGGGCTGCATAGAACAGCCCCTTTTTTAATGCCGCCGATGTGGTGCAAAATGCGTCAAAACCCTTTATACTCCCTTACCGGCTATGTAACGCACCAGGTCAAGCACCCTGCACGAATACCCCCATTCATTGTCATACCATGCCAGCACCTTGACCATATCCCCACTTACAACTATAGTTGAAAGGCCGTCCACTATCGACGAATAGGGACTCTTTTTATAATCGATGGAAACAAGAGGTTTTTCGCTGTACCCCAGTATTCCCTTCAGCCGGCCGGCAGCAGCTTCTTCAAAAACTTTATTTACCTCTTCCCTGCCGCTAACTTTTTTGTCCACTAGGGCGACAAGATCCACAAGGGATACGGTGGGGGTCGGGACTCTTATGGCCATTCCGTTTATCCTGCCTTCCAGTTGGGGCAGGACCAGCGAAACCGCCTTGGCAGCACCGGTAGTTGTCGGTATCATGGACAGGGCTCCCGCCCGGGCCCTTCTCAAATCCTTGTGCCTTGCATCGTGTATATTCTGGTCGTTGGTATAAGCATGCACCGTGGTCATCTGCGCTTTATTTATCCCAAACTCCTCATCCAGCACCTTTGCCACCGGTGCCAAGCAGTTAGTGGTACATGAAGCATTTGAAACTATGTGATGCCTGTCCGGCTCATACCTTTCCTCATTGACACCCATAACAACTGTTATGTCCTCATCCTTGGCCGGAGCGGTAATAACCACTTTTTTAGCTCCCGCGGCCAAATGCTTTTGGGCGGTTTCCCTGGTTCTGAAAGCTCCAGACGCTTCGATTACAATATCAATGCCCAGTTCCTTCCAGGGCAGTTCTTCCAGTCCAATTCCGGTCAAACCCTTGAAGCTCTTATCGCCGACCAGTATATCGCCGCCTTCAACACTAACTTCTTCTTTATATGTATCATAAAGTGAATCGTACTTGAAAAGATGGGCCTTAACGGCATTATCCGAAGACCTTGCGTTAATTGCCACAAACTCCAAATCCTTTACTTCCTGTTCCAATGCGGCCCGGAGCACGTTTCTGCCTATTCTCCCAAACCCGTTTATTGCAACCCTTACAGCCATTCAGTATCCCTCCATATTTTTTAATAGTTTATTGTAAACTAAACTTATTATTAACCATAATAATAAGTTTTAATAAGTTTTACTCAACAATACCTTTTTCTTCTGCTAGAGGATGCGATTCCGAGTTCGTCTCTGTATTTTGCTACCGTTCTCCTTGATATATTGATGCCCCTTGAATTCAATATATCGGTGATACGCTGGTCGCTTATGGGCTTCTTCGGGTCCTCCTTGTCGATTATCCCCTTTATTGCTTCTTTGATGCTCTCGGAGGATATACCTTCTCCATAGACGCTGCTTACCCCGCTGGTGAAGAAAAACTTCAACTCATATATTCCTCTGGGGGTCTGAACATATTTACCGTTTGTGGCCCTGCTCACCGTCGATTCGTGTACCCCTACCTTTAGGGCTATATCCTTTAAGGTCAATGGTTTTAAGGCTTTAACACCGCTGTGGAAGAATTCCTTCTGGTATTCAACTATTGCATTTACCACTTTGTACAGCGTCATTCTGCGCTGTTCTATGCTCTTTATCAGCCAAAGAGCGGATTCCAGCTTCCCGGTTATATACCTTGAAATACCCGGCTGGTCCTGGCAGCTGTTTAGTATGCTTCTATAATACGAGTTAATAATAAGCCTTGGCGCAGCACTGTCGTTCACCAGTACAACAAACTCATCATTTATCCGTTTTACTACCACATCCGGCGATATATACTTGACATCGCTTGAATTGTGAAAGGCCCTTCCGGGTTTTGGTTCGAGGGTTTTGATGATATCGTACGCCCTTTGGACCTCGGCGGTTAAAATGTTTAATTCCTTGGCAATGTGATTAAATTTTTTGTCGCCAAGTTCCTTAAGATATCCGCCCACCAGTTTCCTTACCAACGGATCGTCTATGCCCTTTGCATCAAGCTGCAGCATCAGGCATTCCTTAAGGTCCCGACTGCCGACTCCCGTGGGATCGAAGGTCTGTATAACCGATAATACCTGTTCAACTTCTTCGCTGTCTACCTTGAGAACCGCTGCAATTTCCCGGACATCCGCGGTCAGATAACCGTTACCGTTCAGGCTTTCTATTATATACTCTCCTATCTCCCTCTGATGTTCCGGCATAATCGTAATGTGCAGCTGAAAAAATAAATGATCCTTAAGGGTTGTATGGCTGGGTATATAATTCTCATAGGAAAAATCACTGTCCGGATCGCTGTTGTAGCCATATTCACCCCTGGTATATTCCACATTTTTGACAATCTGTGATAACAGGCTTTCCCCGTCTTCCATGGAGTTAAGCTCTCCATCGTCTTCCCTTTCCTCAATCAGCGGGTTTGTCTCAAGCTGCTGCTGAATGTATTCCCTTAACTCCAACGAGGGAAGCTGTAATATTTTTATTGCCTGCTGCAGTTCCTGGGTCATTATTAATTTCTGGGTTTGTTCTAGAGATAAATTAAACCCCATTTTCATAATGATCTCCCCTATAACCAAATTGATACTGCAAACATCCCCTTTACACCGTCTATTATATAATATTATAGCATAACTTACTTAATCACAAATAGTGGAACTAAAAAAGAGCTTCCCACCGGGAAGCTCTTAGAAGAAATGTTTCTATTACTGTGCATCCTTGGTTATATAGTCTTCCTTTTTGAGTAGATCGGCTGCCTCATCCAGCTGGTCCTCCGCCACCATAACCACCGGTCCGGTGCATCCCATTCCGGTCTCGGCGTAAATCCCGCCTTTCCACAAAACCTCCACTGCGCTGTCAAGGTCAATAATATCTATTCCCGATATGGAAGCGGTAACTATTTTTTTGGGCGGTGCCTGTACCTTTTCCCTGCTTTCGGCGCCCGGCTGGTCCTTTTTGGTTTGAACCAGCAGATCCTCGAGCCCTGCTTTTTTGGCTGCCGCCATCTCCCCGGCTGTCATTTCGGCAAGCCGTCCCCGGGCAAGCCCGGCGGCATATTCTATGGCATTGGCAGCCACCGGGGCTCCGGATGCCCTGGACAGTATCAGAATTATCCTTGAATACCCTTCACCGACACCGGGCCCGTAACCGTATCCCACCGCTTCATAACTGCCGCCTGTGGTATAGGAAGAGAATACTTTCATGAGTATATTACCGGTCAGTGTATCGGTAACCATAATATCGGGAGTTCCGGTAAGCAGGTCGTTACCCCTCATCACATGGCCGCCGTCGCTTCTGCCGGACACGGCTAAGTTTATTTCATAACCCTTTTCCTTCAGCCCAAGCAGTATTCTTTCGGTCTGTCTTGCACCGTCCACATTGAGTATGCCCAGGGTCGGCCTGGGGTTGCCCATGGCCTTTGCACAGGCAATACCGCAAATGGCGTTCTTTACCATGGCCTCCACCCTGGCCACCGCGGAAGTTCCGGTCGTGGTGGCTATATACATTTCCTTTCCGGCACCGGGAGTAAGCACCCTGCCCACCGTTGAAACACCTATAGGGAAATTATAGTGCATTGTAACACAGCAGTCTATTTCACCGCTGTCAAGCATTTCTTCCATTTTTTCATGCATTTTTTCTTCGTCTTCCACTACAACTGTTCTCAGACTGCTGTTTCCGAAAGAGCCTATAAGGACTGTCTCAATCGCCGGGTTTCTTGCCGCCGCCAGCTCGGCACCCTTTACAAGCTCTTCTGTCCCGAGTTCGCTTCCGAGAGTCGTAAGTCCCACCCTTATTCTCTTTGCAAAGCTCCCGGTTTCCAATCCTTCCGCCATCTGATTGAACACATCGCCGATTATTTTCTTAACATTATTTTCCAAATGCTCTCACCCCTGTTCCGCCAGCAGCTGGGCTGCAAATTCTTTCAGGCTTTGAGCAATCATTGCCTTTACTTCCTTCTCGCTTATCCCGGTTTCCGCTCCGACCTTGCCGGAATTTTTTTCCACAATTATGGATACACCGTCAAAGAGGTTGGTCATACGGCCGAGAAACAGGCTCCCTTTTCCCACAATCATTGCCCTTTGCATGAGACCCTTTTGCATCATATCCCTGCAGTGTCCCAAAAATGGCACCCCCGAGGGTATATGTCCCTGGGTGGGAGCAAATCCCGGCATCCCGTGCTTTTCTGTAAATTCGGCCAACTGTTCCCTCTTAAGCTCGTTTCGTTTAACTCCCAGGGCGCCTATCATTTTATAGTTTGCGGTCGGAACGTCCCCGGCGCCCGCCGGCACGGTTATTTCGGGATTCTGCATTTCCACCGAATACTTGTCTATATCGGTAATCCTAAGGCCGCCCTTTTCCAAGGGCGATATCACCAGTGAAGTAATGACCGCCTGGGGTGAAGACCCCGTTCCAACTTTATGGAATCCAACCAGGTCGGTCCGCAGTACCGGGTTCACACCGTCGTTTTCACTTATCAGCACCGCAAACCCGCCTAGCACATCCTCCAGCACCGGCAGTCCCTTGGCCACATGGTCTTTGCCGTTCATGCCCAGTTTGGCTGTTGCTCCGCCCGCCACAATCGCTACATTTTTGTACACTCCCGACTTAACAAGGGCCGCCGCCTCTATAAGGGCATGGGCGGGAGCGGCACAAAAGCCCCTGATGTCTGAGCCGGTCGCATTCACACAACCAGAAACTTCGGCAATGGACTTAGCGAAATTACCGCCGCCTCTCTGGTTGATATCCCCACAGGCCTCCTCAGAGCACTCAATAACATAATCAATTTCACCCGGATCAATATTGTTTAACTTAATCAAATCAACCAGCGCCAGCACACCGGATGCCTTGGTAACCAGGTTTTCAAACATAACGTGGGCGCTTAGGTTTATATCCCTGTCATGGGCTCTTTTTACACATCCCACCAGTTTACCGTTCATGTACATGCCCTCGGCATGGTGGCTTTCTATCAGGGCTTCAATTTCGGTAAGGTCCACGCCTTGGTCAAGCCTATCGCCAACAATGTCGTCCAATAGCCTGTGACCGGCAAGTTTTTTCTTCATCAGATCCGAAAAACCCTTTTCAAGCTTGACCAGGTCAAAGGCATCGGATGCCTTCATAAGCCCGTAGAGCTCGTCCTGGGGCATTATTTCTCCCATTTCGCCAAACCTGTCCGCCCCGGAAATTCCGTTCTGATACCAGGGTTTTTCCATTTCCTTAAGGTCTTCAGGGTTTTTGCTGCCAATATATACCTGGTTGGGAGGATAAGCGACCACGTCTTCAAAGCTCCGCATATGGTTTTTTATTTTTTTAAGGTATTCGGAATTCGGGTTTGCCAGCCTTTCCATGGTCTGCGTAGATCCGTTGTTTATTGTTACATCCGGCGCATGTACCAATACATAGCTCGTTCCCTTGATTACAGCAAACATAAATACACCTCCATACTTTAGCAAATGGGTGATGCCATGGCATCACCCATTTGTCCTTCAATTATCACTAGCTTTCAAACACCGTCTGGCTGTCCACTTCGGTCTGCAGCGCCCTAAGGGCTTTCTCCACCAGCTGTCTTCTTAATGTCTTTTCCTCTTCCCCGGACAGCTTGGGATTCCCCAGCGGATGCGGTATAGCAACAGCCGGAACTATCCTGTTGGCTCCCACAGTCAGTGAAATGGGGACCACCGTACATACATGCACAACCGGGATACCTGCCCGTTCAATTTCTTTTACCATCGTTGCTCCGCAACGGGTACAGGTTCCTCAGGTGGAAGTGAGTATAACGGCATCCACTCCGTCAGCCTTGAGTTCCTTTACAAACTGGGTGGCAAAACCAACCGCATTGGCCACAGAAGTGCCATTGCCCACCGTTGCATAATAATATCTGTGCAATCCTCCTATTACTCCTTCTTTTTCCATGTCCCTTAATACGTCAACCGGCAGAACCCTGTCCGGCTCTTCGTTGGCATACACAGGGTCATAGCCGCCGTGGGCGGTCTGGTATTCATCCGATGTCAAATCATCTATTCCGTCTATGTCATACTTACCGTATTTCGAAGCGCTGGATGCTTCTATATTATCCGGGTTGCCCTTAGGTACTATCCCCCCTGATGTAACAAGGGCGATCTTGGCTTTGCTCATGTCCTTTACAGCCGGATTGGGAGTAACCCTGTCAAAGTCCGGCATCGGGTATTCGGTTTCAAAGGGCTGGTCGTTAAGCTTTGCAATCAGCATATCCACCGCCCGTTCGGAGCCCCTGACATCCCTGTACACATTCTTTCTTACGCCTTTTTCCATCAGCCCGTCTTCCGGCCCTTTGAGTTCTTCGCCCTTTAACATCTTAAGAGCAACCTTCGCCATTACAGGCACTGACTTACGCATATCAGCGGCAGAATTGCCTGTTTCGACTATGTCAACGTCTTTACGGTAAAGGTCGGCACCGGGGTTTTCCACATACATCCCTGTAAGTACCGGGATGCCCAGTTCCTCGGATACGGCTTTACATATATCACCGCAGGCAACCCCATACCTGCCGGCATTGAATGCCGGACCTGCGATGAACAGGTCCGCTTTTTGCTGTTTCACCATGTCAAGAACAGTTTTGCGGGCTTCTTCCATATTTTCATTGTAAAAGGAATCCCCGCATACAACGGTAGCAACTATTTCAGCGTCCTGGCCCAAGGCAGCTGCCAGTGCTGCACCGGGCCCCACTTTGCCTTCCCGAATTTCCGGCCTTACGTCGGCTTTTTCCTCGCCTCCCAGGCCGGCAAAGAACTGGTTTATATAATGAACTACCCTTGGTTTACTCATTTTCTCTCCCCCTTTCTTTTAGGGAAATTTTTTTAATACTTGCTGTGCTGAGACCTGATGGAGGTCATCTCTTCAACTATGGAATCAACGTCCAACACCATCTCCATCATTCCTACCTGTTCGTCATACACGTCCGCATCAACAGCATTTTTGGCATCAGGTTCAACCATATGATAAACACTGAGTCCCAACTGGACTCCGGCCAATGGACCTGCATAGGTCGGGTCACCGGCAGTTACTGTCTCTGCCGCCAGCCCGGCTGACTCTGCCTCGGATGCACCAAGGATTACTATAACATTCTCTGCTCCGTACTTTTCGGCTGCATCCTTAACCCTCTGCTGGTTTTCCAGGTCCATAGCTCCTGCTGCGGTTCAGACAAAGCATTCGGTTGTTGAAAATACAATTTCGGCCCCGGCACTTTTAACGCATTCCTCTATGGCAGGGCCCGGCACGCCGTCACGATCGCCGATAATAATGACTTTTTTGCCTTCAAACACCGTTATCATCCTTTCTGAATATTCTTGTATATCCTTTAGATTGTACTTGCAGACATCCGGTTATAACCCAGCTCGTTTGTGGAGCCGGTGACAATCTGCAATTCAGCTTCTATGCTGCCGTCTTCCTTAAGGCTTCCTTTGAAACCACCTGCAATGACATCAACAGGCTCTATGTGACCTATTACCTTCTTCATAGGCGGAAGCTTAATAATCTCATTGGCATTGCCTGCGGTTACAACGGCATCCGCCTTTGCATCCGCATCGGCAAGGGACTGTGAAGCACCGTCTCTGCCGGCGTATTCGTCGGTCACAATTACGGTTTTTATTCCTTCATTTTCAATCTTCTTGCAATTCATGATAAGGTCGGTATCCGGGTTTCCAAAGCCCTCTTCAGAGATTATTACCCCGTCCACACCCATAAGCCTGACCAGTTTTGCCGTCATATTGGACGACCTTTCCTTGTCCGCAAGATACACGTTTTCGTTGGTAATTACAACCCCCACGAAGTTAATCTCTTTTCCGTGTTTTTCATACAGGTCGTGTATTATGGGATTGTTCAAATGATGGTAGGTTGAGTTCTTGTCGCAGGCCGACACGCAGTTACCGCTGATTATTGCCCCGTCCATTACCTCGGTAGGATAAATGATGGTCGGGATAATCTGTTTGGCGTCAACCCCGTACACATAGGTATCATGGAGCAGTCCCTGGGATTGGAGCATGTACACATAGGCTACCTTCGGCAGACCTTCGTATTCCTTTACCTGTTCCAATAAAGGTTTTGTTTCATAGGTCTTAAGCTCGTCGGGCTCCAAATTCCTGGCCGCTTCTGCTAGATATGTAGCCGCCTTCAGACCGGCAAGCCTTACCGCTTCTTCATGCTGGTGCTGTTTGAGCCCCTGGGCGGGCTCGCAGACAACCACTATGTTGCAGCTCTTTGAAAATGGGGTATACTCGGCCCCAGGCCCGGTCATGTCAATGAGGCCTTCCTGGAAACCCACAATTTTGCCTACCGTAAGCACATTTGCTCCTCTTATTACATGGGTTCTTCCACTGCCCACATTGTCCACCTTGCTGACAAACCCCGGGAAAACCCCGCCGGGACCCTCCACTTTAACCCTAGGTTGGATAACATCCTTTACCGGGGTTATTCTTACCTCTTCACCGGGTTTTGCAAGCTCAATGTCTATACTCTGAAGCCTTGGGTCTTCGCCTATTGCCTTAAGCATTTCCTCCTTGCTTACATAAAGCACAGCTTCTTTTATTTCTGTAGTGCTGCCAAACTGTACGTCCTTGATATTTACATAACCAAGTTCCAGACGCAAAATGTTCACCTCCCTTTATTTTCAGCCTTTCGGCTAAACATACCTCTTAAGCATTTCCTCGATATTGTCCGCAGTGGCCTTTTCCTGGGTAAGCTCCTCTGCCTTCTCCCCATTCTTGTACATGGCTACGGTAGGCAGCCCGAGAACTTTTTGGGATATGGCCAGTCTTCTGTTTTCGGCGGTATTGAGTTTGCAAAACTTAATCCTATCGCCATACTTTTCCTCCAGCTTTTCAACCGAAGGCATAAGTGCCTTGCATGGTTCACACTTGGGTCCCCAAAAATCCAACAGGACCGGCTTATCCGCTTGTTTTACCTCCAGCTCAAAATTATCCTTGTTTATTTCCAGCACCATATCACCCCCTTTTACTCGAATTTTTCTGCAATATAATGTTCGGCACTGACGGCAGCTATCGCTCCGTCTGCCGCTGCTGTAACTACCTGCCTGAGGCTTTTCTTTCTAACGTCTCCTGCTGCAAATACTCCCTCTATGCTTGTTTTCATATTTTCGTCGGTAATAATATAGCCTTTTTCATCCATGTCCACCAGTCCCTTAGCAAGCTCGGAAACCGGATCATATCCTACAAACATAAATACCCCGTCGGTCTCTACTTCACTCAGCTCATTGGTCTTAACGTTCTTTACCGTTACCCCTTCTACTATACCGTCTCCCTTTATCTCGGCAACAACGCTGTCCCAAATAAAATCTATCTTATCGTTTGCAAAGGCTTTTTCCTGTATTGATTTTGCCGCCCTAAGCTGGTCCCGCCGGTGTATAACGGTAACCTTCTCGGCGAATTTGGTAAGATATATGGCTTCCTGTATTGCAGAAT
The DNA here is from genome assembly GCA_964529035.1 of uncultured Clostridium sp. Classification (GTDB taxonomy): domain Bacteria; phylum Bacillota; class Clostridia; order Ch29; family Ch29; genus CAZGUG01. Next base: position 30,286 of record CAZGUG010000009.1, on the reverse strand, counting down.
CGCCGCCGCCTACCACCACAACCCGCAGATCGGTGAAGAAGTCGGCATCACAGGTGGCACAATAGGACACGCCCTTGCCCCTGAGTTCCAGCTCACCCGGGCATCCCAGAAGCCTTGGCTTGGCACCGGTTGCGATAATGACTGTCTTTGCCCGGTATTCTGCGCTGTCGGTGACCACCGTTTTAATCTTTCCTTCCAGCTTCAGTTCGGTCACCGCCTGGGCTTTGGTTTCCACTCCGAATTCTTCCGCCTGTTTTTTCATTCGTGACGTTATTTCAGGCCCGGTAGGCTGTTCGATTGAACCGGGATAGTTCTCCAGTTCCTCGGTGGAAGCCGCCTGGCCACCCCATTTGCCCTTCTCGATTATTAATGTCCTGGCCCTGCTTCTCGCTCCGTAAAGCCCTGCAGAAAGGCCAGCCGGGCCCCCGCCGATGATAATGATATCGTATAGATCCTGCATTTATCTCCCTCCTTAGTGGTATGGGGACACACCTTTATATTTGGTATTCCTCTATGGCCAAGGAATGTCCCCGATTGATAAGCTTTCGGGCTGGGACACACCTTTATATTTGGTATTCCTCTATGGCCAAGGAATGTCCCCGATTGATAGTCTCTTATGCTGCGATTATACTACCCTTTCAGTGCATTCTTTATCAGGTCGAAATCTATCGCTCTGAAATCCTCAAGGCAGTTTTCAGGCCAGTCAGGGGTATTTCTGTCGTCCAAAAGGCTTCTTGTCCTGGCTATGCTCTGTTCAACAATCATAAGAGAGTCCAAATCCACCGGCCCATTCCTTTTTTCAAGCGCTATACTCTTATAGGGGGTCTCGTTAGGTTTTATACTGCCTGACAAAGGGTGCGTAAGAAGTATGTACCCCTCATGTACCAATGCCCTTGCCCGCTCCATGGTATTTAACAGCGTATCCTCGACAAAGACTATTTCAAATTCTGTGGAAAGTTTTTCTTTTACCAGTTTATTATTTGAAATTACCAGCGTATTATTCGGCAATAATCCTACCTCCCGCCGCAGCAATATATTAGTATATACTGACAGTAATTACAATAAAAAACAGGGATATGCACGGGCATGATTATGCCTATACACTACCCTGTTTTGGTACCTGAGAGATTCTTCTTATAATAAATATAAGAATTGCTCCTTCGGTGCTGCCAAGCAGCTCTCCAGGAAGTTGTCCGGATACAGTCCTTTTACCTGAGAGTATCACCATAACTCGGCGGTATATGGCTTACCCCTTCGGTGCCCGTGAGGGTCTCTCCCGCATCCATCATCCAAATATGCAGATGAAATTGTACAAATACAAATTAAGTCGACACATCGGTATTTATTCAACAAAAATCTAATAATCCCTTTTTTATTATAACATTTTTTTATCAATCTTTGTATCCATAAGTCATTTCATGAAAAATACCGCTATTGTCCCGGGACCGACATGGGTCCCTATAACACAGCCTATCCGGGAAATCAATACATCCTTCGGATTAAACCTTTCAATAAGCATATCCTTCATTTTCTGTGCGTCTTCCGGACATTCAGCATGCACAACTCCGAAAGTCTGATTTTCCATGTCATTCCCCTTTTTTTGTACTTCTTCCAGCAGCCTGCCCAGCACCTTCTTCCTGCCCCTTACCTTGTCCAGCATTTCTATTTCTCCGTCCGAAACCTCCAGAATGGGCTTAATATTCATGACGGTGGCAACGGTTGCCTTAACAGGACTGAGCCTTCCTCCCTTTTTAAGGTATTCCAGTGTATCCACGCCGAAAACATACTGCATTCTGTCCTTCATATAAAGCATTCGGTCCTCTGTTTCTTTGAGCGAAGCCCCTTTGTGCGCCATCTCCGCCCCTTGGGCCGCAATTATTCCAAGTCCTAAGGAATATCCCAGGGAATCTATTACTACAATATCGTCACTGTCCAACATAATTTTTGCCGTCACCGCCGACTGGTATGTCCCACTTCCCTTCGAGCTTAAATGTATAGATACAACCTGGTTCCCCTTTTCCAGTTCCTGCTTATAAAGGTCAACAAAAGCCGGGGGATTTACCTGGGAAGTGGTAGGCATTTGCTTACTTTCCGAAAGTTTTTTATAAAACTGTGCACTTGTGAGGTCAACACCATCTCTGTAAGTTCCATCGGCAAAGTTAACCATCAGCGGTGCAACCCCTATATTATATTCTTTTATCAGTTCCTTTGGCAGGTCTGCAGTGCTGTCGGTTATAATCCTTACTGCCATATTATCCCTCCTTATTTAAAATTCACTTAACAAAATACACTCCCAGTGCCATATCGGGACCCGAGTATGTTCCGATCACGCTTCCCACTGTGCCGATTACGAATTCCTTTACTCCAAATCTGTTTCCAAGGTCTTTTTTTAATTCACTTACCAGTTCATCACAGCCTATGTGGTTTATTCCCACAACCCTGTCGGAAAAATCCAGGTCAAAGCTTTCAAAACTGTCATAAACCCACTCTTTTATCCGCTTTGCTCCCCTTATCTTATCTAAAAATTTTACTTCACCGTCCGAAAAGGTTACCACAGGCAGTATATTAAGCAGATTGCCCACCAGTGCCGTACCGGCACCTATTCTTCCGCCCTTTTCCACATATGTAAGTGTGCCCAGTATTATCATGCTGTGCGTATTATCCGCCATATATTCAACCCTTTCGGTTATTTCATGCAGGCTGCATCCGTCCGCCGCCATGCGTGCCGCTTCAATGACCACCATTCCCAATGCGAAGGTTGTCAGCTTAGTGTCTATTATATGTATATTTTCAAACCCCAGCACATTTTTCGCAATTACAGCCGACTGACAGGTGCCGCTCAGTTTCCCGGAAATAAAAAGCCCTAAGACATGCTCATTCTCTCTGCCCAACCTGTCGAACACTTCCACAAACTCACCCACCGGCACCTGCGATGTGGACGGGAACTCACCGGATTTACCCAGCCTTTCAAGGAACTCCCGGGTAGATATGTCCACCCTGTCCCTGAAACTCTCCTTACCAAACCTCACCGTCAAAGGTACCATTGAGATATCGTACTCCTTAAGAATACTGTCCGGCAAATCACAGGTACTGTCGGTTACTATCTTGATTTGGTGTGCCAATAAGTTCACCCCTTGTTTACTTTTTGAGCCATTCTTATTTTACATTAAATTACTGATCCTTTCAATAAAAACCGCCCTGCGAGAAATACACTTCACAGGGCGGCATACCTATTATTTATCTCTGTCAAGTATGGCCAGGGCGATATTGGAGCAGTGGTCCCCTATTCTCTCAAGGTTGCTTATTACATCAAGGAAAATAACGCCCGCTCCGGGTATACACTGATAGTTGTTGAGCCTGCCTATATGTCCTTCCCTGTACTCCCTTTCCATTCTGTCCACCTCGTCCTCCCGCCTTCTTACATCCCGTGCAAGGTTGAAGTCCCTGTTTTTCAGTGCCACAATGGCGTCTTCCACCATCGAATGGACATAATCGCTCATGGCGGTCAGGTCCCTTAATCCTATTTCGGAAAAAACCAGGCCTGCGTCCATTTTGCGCTGGCCGAGTTCCGCAATATTTTCTGCATGGTCACCGATTCTTTCCATATCGTTAACGGTATGAAAAAGGCTTGTGACCAAATCATTTTCCCTGGCCGAGAGGCTGGTATTCGAAAGAAGGACCAAAAACTGAGTGATCTCCTTTTCCAACGCATTGACCAGTTGTTCCTTCTGCAGGCTGTGGTTTAACAGTTTCTCGTCTTCCCTGACAAAACCGTCCACTGCGTATCTCAGGGTTTCCCTGGCAACGGTTCCCATCCTGGCAACCTCTTTCACCGCCTGCAGTACCGCTATACTGGGAGTTTCCAGTATACGATGGTCCAGATATTTCAGTACCCCTTCCTCTTCTTCCTCGCCGGGTACAAGCTTCTTGGCCGCCAGCACCAGCAGGGATGCAAATGGAAGAAGTATTGCGGTATTGGCAATATTGTACAGGGTATGGGCATTGGCTATCTGCCTTACCGTATCCCCGCCCAGGTATTCCACTGCTATACTTAAGGGTACGGTTAATCCGATAAAAAGCATCATACCGAATACCTTTATCACCAAATGAATCATGGCTGCCCTTCTGGCGGTTATATTGGTACCTATACTGGAAAGAAGGGCGGTTACACAGGTACCGATATTCATTCCCAGGATTATGGGCAGTGCAGTGCCTATTGATATCAGTTCGTTTGCAGCCAGAGCCTGAAGCAGGCCTATCGAAGCGCTGCTGCTTTGAATTACCGCGGTGACCACAAAACCGGCAATTATGGCAAGAAGCCTGTTATTGCCGAAAGTTGTCATAATATTTGCGAATATTTCAGATTCCCTCAGGGGTTCCATGGAGCTTGACATAAGACCCATACCGATAAAAAGGATCCCAAAGCCCGTTAGTATTTCTCCCAGTTTCCTGTATCTTCTCTTGGTACCGAAAATGAGCAGGGCCACACCTGCCGCCACCACCACCGGAGCAACATCGGTAAGTTTGAAAGCCACCAGCTGAGATGTAACGGTGGTACCTATATTGGCACCCATTATTACTCCCGCAGCCTGCATAAGGTTCATAAGGCCCGCGTTAACAAAACCGACCACCATAACCGTTGTTGCGCTGCTGCTCTGTATAATTGCAGTTATAAATGCTCCAAAAACCAATCCCAGCAGTCTGTTGGTAGTCAATACCTCCAGTAGCCTTTTCAGCCTGTCTCCGGCCGCCTTCTGAAGGCCTGCACCCATAACGTTCATACCGTATATGAAAAGGCCCAAGCCCCCCAACAGCTCAAAAACCATCCTGGTCGTCATGTTTTACCCCCTACACGCAAATAGTGTAATATGCATTTCCCAGTATATAATAAACTATTTTTCGGCGGCTTATGTTAAATTTATGTTAATTTTGTAAACTTGTGTTGACGGAGGGCTTCGTACAACACTACCGCCACGGCATTGGACAGGTTTATCGAACGGGCGGCGGTTTCTTTTACCATAGGTATCCTTATGCAGTTGTCCGGGTTTTGTTCAAGGATATCCTTAGGCAGCCCCTTTGTTTCTTTACCGAACACCAAAAAATCGTCCTGCCGGTATTCTGCCGCGTCATAAAACCTACCGCCCTTTGTAGTGGCAAAATAAAACCTTGATTTGGGATAAATCATTCTCAGCCGGTTGTAACTGTCATAATGCCTAATATCCACCAGGTGCCAGTAGTCAAGTCCCGCCCTTTTAAGATGCCTGTCATCCATCGAAAACCCCAGGGGTCCCACCAGGTGGAGAATCGAACCGGTAACGGCACAGGTGCGTATTATGTTCCCGGTGTTCTGCGGTATCTCGGGTTCCACCAGCACTATATTAAAGGCCATTGTTCCACACTCCCGTCGTTAATGGTCAAAACAGCACGCTTCTTAACTCTCTGATATATAATAAAACATTTCCACCCATCTGTATACCCCCTGCACTGCTGTGGCTTTGTAGAAAAATTAGCATGCATTTTGTTATTAATTTGACAAATTATATTTTTTATTATATATTGTTATTGGATAATAACTATTGATTGAGGTGCTGATATGGGTCTGGATGTAATGTTAAGGGAAATGGGCTGCAAGGTTACTCCTCAAAGGCTGGCCATATATGAGGTGCTGAAAACCTGTAATATGCACCCCACCGCGGAAACTATATATGATATAATATCCGCCGATTATCCGACCATGAGCCTTGCAACGGTTTATAAAACCCTTGATTTGCTCAAGGAAGCAAAGATAATACAGGAGCTTAATATATCCGGCAATACTGCCAGGTATGACGTAAACCCTGCTCCCCATCCGCACATAATATGTACCAAATGCGGTAAAATTGAAAATGTGGACATGAAGATTTCAAAAAATTTACTCAACAAGGCCCGGAAATCAACCGACTACAATATCGGTAACATTCAACTTTATTTTTTCGGGGTTTGCCCCTACTGCAAAAACATCGGCTGAAACCCCGCCTAACGCCGAGCATTCTACTTCAAAAAAAAGACGACCTATGGTCGTCTTTTTTTAATTCGCAGCATGTAAGCGGACAACAAGCTCATTCAACGATGTATATGCTTCTATTATTTCTATTCCTATGTCAACCGCCAGTTCTCCGTACTGCTCCTTAAGATGAAAAATGTCCTCTCCCGAGGCACAACTTATCTTTTCAAGTAAATGTATTTCTGAAATCCTGTTTCTAATCTGCTTCATAGTTTCGCTCAGAACATATAATTCGCTGTTATCTACCAAACAAACCACCTCATCAAGCGCTTTTTTGTCATACTCTCTACAGGCTCCGCTCCGCTTATGAATGAGTAATTCGTCTGTGTGTGTTTATTATTCTACATTCACTTTCTATTTCCTTCCATAAATTAAATTTTTTTTGATTAAAGATTCTCTAAATGGGATACATCGTTCAAACCCGCCAGCACCGGAAAACCGTCATAGACATTTATTGTGGTTATGCTGCAGTTGCTTATCACATAGTTCCAGTGACCTTCAACACCGCGTCCCACAAGTCCTGAAACCACGGCCCTTATTGCGCCGGCGTGGCTTACTACAAGCGCTCTTCCCTTTGTCTTGTTCCTTATCAGCCTTTCTATCCATGAATTAATTCTTGAATAAGCGATATCAAGGGTTTCTCCGCCGGGTGCCGCAAAATTTTTGTAATCCTTCTTCCATCTTTCCATATAGTCAGGATACAGCTTTTCAAGCTGCTGTCGGCTCATGTTCTCCCAGTCACCAAAATTAACCTCCTTAATATTCTCAACTGTCTTAATCTCCAGTCCGTGGTATTTGTTCACCGTCATTGCCGTCATCAATGCCCGGTCCAGCGGACTGCTGTATATGCTGTCCAGTTCCGTTTTCCTGAGCCTCAAAGCAAGTCTCTCGGCCTGTCGTAAACCATTTTTATTGAGCCGGGTATCCGTCCAGCCCTGATATACTTTTTTTCGGTTCCCCTCGGTTTCGCCGTGTCTTACCAGTATGAGTTCCAGCATATATAGTCACCCCTTCAATATCCGCTTAAAATACAGCCTTTGTTACGCCCTGTGCATCCGATTCAAAAATATATAATAATGCGGTAGACGATTAGAAAAACCACCGAGGATATTTCTCCAAGGGCTCCCAATGTATCTCCTGTCATACCGCCTATCTTCATGCTGCACACCTCTATGAAAAACAGGGCTACAGCCAGTAAAACGGCCATTACGGCAATACTACCGATAAAGCCGATAAAATAGAATGTAACAAGTACCGTTAAAAGGCTTGCAATCAAGGCATCCCTTTTCCCCACACCTTCAATAAACACGTGCCCCAGTCCCGACTGTCTCGCGCTGACAGAAAAAGCTGCGCCGTAAACCATGGCAAGCCTGGAAAACACCGGCATGACAAGCAGGACTGCAGATCTTGAAACGACATATAATAACGCTACTTTTAAAAACAGCACTCCGGTTATAGCCAGAACGCCGTTGGTGCCCAGCCTGCTGTCCTTCATGATTTCAAGCATCTCTTCTCTGTTTTTATTGCTGTACAGACCGTCAAAGGTATCGGCCAAGCCGTCCTGGTGCAGACCTCCCGTAACCATTACCTCGGTAAATACCGCCGCTACCGCCGCCGCCAGGGGATTTATCAGTCTCATAATACGGTAGGAAAACCAAACCACCACCCCTATCATTACGCCGGCCAGGGGCAAATACTTCATTCCCCGCTGCAGGTCGTTTTCCTCAATATTTTCCAACCGGGGAACCGGAAACCTTGTTGCAAACTGCAGCATCAGAATCAGCCTTTTCATATCACCACTCTATCCCTTCCCTGGGACCTATCCCCTGCTCAAAGGGATGTTTTATCATTTTCATTTCGGTTACCAGGTGGGCCATTTCAAATATTCTTTCGGGTACATCCCTGCCGGTCAGTATTATTTCCATATTCTCAGGTTTTCTTTCCAGCAAACTGCAAATTTCATTTTCGGTCAGCAACTCATTATGCAGTATACCCATTATTTCGTCCAATATCAAAATATTGCATTTGTTAAGGCCCACCAGTTCCTTTATGAAATCAAAGGCCCTTCTCACCTCGGCTTCCAGCTCTTTTTTCTGTCCGTCATTCAGGGTCCAGAAAAACCCCCTTTCCTTTTCAAAACGGAAAATTCTAAAGCACGGTTCCAGTTTCTTTGCCGCATTCAGTTCCCCCGTCTTACCACCCTTTAAAAATTGTACCATGTACACCGTATACCCGGCACCCACCGCCCTCATTGCCTGCCCTAAGGCCGCAGTGGTTTTACCCTTGCCGTCTCCTGTGTACACCTGTATAAGCCCTTTTTTCAATTCATTTTCAGGCATAGTACCCTCTCCTTACTTTATTCTGACCGGAATACCCGAAACCATAAGATATCCCCTATCCGCCTCCCCGGCCAGATATTGGTTAATCCTTCCTGCAATGTCCCTGAATGCCCTGCCAAGGGGACTGTCCGGAACCAGGCCCATTCCCAGTTCGTTGGAAATCACTACGTTTACACCCCCCCATGTACTCATACCGGTGATGGCAGAGCTTACCTCGGACATGATAACCTCCTCAATACGTTCCATCTCCCTACCAAACAGTTCATCGCCGCTACAGCCCTCGTCCACGAGAATGTTTGTAATCATAACTGTAACACAGTCCAGAAGTATCCCGTGAAATCTCTCCCTTCTTTCGTCCAGGCTTTGTCCTATTTCCCTGTACGCCTCCAGGGTATACCAGAAAGAAGGCCTTGTCTTTTTGTGCCTGTTGATTCTGTATTCCATCTCCTTATCAAAGGCAGTGGCGGTGGCTATGTATAAAACCCTGTGTCCCCGCTCCAATAAAAGGCCTTCGGCAAAGGAGCTCTTACCGCTGCGGGCGCCGCCTGTAATGTAAATAAGCTCTCCCTTCATACTATGCTGTCCTCTCCCACCTTAATTCCTTCCAGTGTCAGAAGTTTCATTTTAATGTCAAGACCTCCGCCATAACCCACCAGCTTTTTGTTTTTTCCCACAACCCTGTGACAGGGAACAATTATTGGTATCGGGTTCTTGTTGTTTGCCTGTCCCACCGCCCTTACAGCGGCGGGGTTGCCCAGTGCCACGGCAATGTCCTTGTATGTTGCGGTGCTTCCATAGGGTATCTGAAGTAAAACATGCCACACGCTTCTTTGAAACACCGTACCCCTCAGATCAAGATGCACTGCAAAGGTCCTTCTGCCGCCTTGGAAATACTCTGCTAGCTGGCTCTTTACAGTCCTGATAATATCGTCACAACCCTCCCGGACCGGGGCCCGGTCACAGTATCTGTCGGTCCACTCCCAAAACTCGTCCCGGCGGCCGGGAAGGCACAGCCGGCATAAACCCCTGGAAGATGCCGCCGCAAGCATTTTACCGATGGGCGTCTCAAAGGTACTGTATATTATACGCTCATCCATCCTGATTTCTCCCTTCTTTTTGGCTTCTTACCAAAGACCACTGCTCCCTGGCCATCTTCACTATCAACGGCTTTCTCCTGCTTGTTTGGTGGGATACAGCCATACTGAACCACACTACGGCATCCTTTGCGTTGCCAAGCCTTCGGTTTAACTCCCCAATCAGGTATATAAGGGTAATCTCATCCATCTTTTCAGGTATTTTACCCTTATCGTACATTTCGCTGTACCGCTCCAGCGCCAGGCTTAAAAACCTCTGCTCTTCCTTTGAATCGCCTGCCATCCTGTGCAGCCATGCCAGCCTCATACACACCGAGGCGGCAATATCGCCGGGGATGCTCCTTCGCAGTTGTAAGCAGTACAGCACCAGCTTATATGCATCCACCGCATCATCAATGCTCCTTTCGCCGCCAAAATCTCTCTGTGTCCATCCCGACGCCAGTTTCGAGTGTATCGTTTGGGCATCCTCGGGACTTATTTCTTTAAAACAGCCCAGCATTGACGCATAGCCGCACCTAACGCACACAGCCGCCTCATAAAAAATGGGGTTACAGTCCTTATAATATATACAGAAATCGGTATCCCTGCTTTCAACCAAACATTTTTTGCTTCTTACGCGGCATGTTGTAAACGTATTTCCGCAAACCGGGCATTTAAGCTTAACCTTATACAGTGAATTGTTCATATGCCTTTTCTCTCCTGTCTTCTGTTTTGCTGTTATGCTCATACTGAAAGTCACAATTAAAGAAGTTCTTTATAAAAAGAAAAATTCCTGCCTTTACAGGAATTTAGAGGTCTTGTGAAGACTGCCCGTCTTCAACTTCAAGGACGCCGGTCTCGGTGCTGGCATGATACACGTCGGGTGCCATGCGTATAAGTCCTTTTTCCGGCCTGTAAAAATCTACCGAAAGCACTTCATCGGTCTCGGGCACGCCGTCTTTTATTACCTGCCTGTATGCCTTAATCCTGTAACCTTTTCTTTCCTCTTTCTCAACTATGCTCTCTCCCGGCATAAGGGACGGGTCGACTACAATATCCGTCGTGGTTTCAATCTGCTGTATTATTTCAGTCCTAATATTTACTTTGATGTCCTCTTCCCTCTTTTTGCCGTACACCGCAGCATAAATCCTGTTCCCTTCAATCCAGCTTGCAATATATATATATGAATCGGAATTGTTCCTGAACCTCAGGTCAAGATACCTGTCGGTAACCGTTGCATCACGGCCCATTGTTATATACGCGGATGGTATTGTATGATTATGCCTTTCCACTATTTCAAGGTTTGAATACAGCACCGCATTATATAAAGTGCTGGAAACCTGGCATACCCCTCCTCCTATCCCGGGAACCAGCTCGCCTTCAAATATAACCGGGGCTTCCTGGTAGCCGTTTTCTTCGATTCTCAGGCCGGTGACACCGTTGAAGGAAAACACCTCTCCCGGTTTTATCAGCCTGCCCTCGATGGAATCCGCGGCTATTTTAAGGTTGCTGCTGCGTTCCTTCGCCTGGGTATTAAACACGGTATAGAACTGTCCCCATTTCGAATCTATTTGCTCGAGCATCTCGGTCTTAATTTCGGGTTCTTTGATTATTATCGGAAGAGTTTTGGGTTTGAAATCTTTGTCGGCAAGGTCCAGGTCTATCTGCTTGACTGCCAGGTCACAGTCAACCCCCACGCCTGCTCTTCCGGGTATTATATCAAAACTGTCCCCTGTCCTGGTCATGGAAGCGTTCACCGGAGAGGTTTCCATTAAGCGGTCAATCCCTTCTATGAACGCTCTAAGGGCCAGAACATCGTACCTGAACCTTAAGGGTATATCTTTCCCCTCTTTCCTCACCTTCAGTATTTCTCTGATCCTTTCAGGGAGGTTTCCCGTCTTGCCGGTTTCATAGGCCTCCCGGACCGCTTCCATGTAATCGAAGGACCCGCCTATGTTTTCCAGCTCAATATCCCAGGTATCTCCGTTATAGGTCATCGCTAACTTTTCCCGTTCCAGCAGCGGCTCCATATGGGTCTCAAGCAGTTCAACGGCCTGCTGTCTGGTTTTACCCGAAACGTCGATGCCTTCTATGCTTACACCGCTGTAAATTATATCCAGGTTCAATATATATAAACCTGCAAGAAGAACAAAGACTGTAAACAGTCCTGCTATCCCTGCCCCGACCTTGGACCACTGCACCGTTGTTGTTGTTTGAACAGCCTTCATACTATTGCTCCCCCAAATCAGTTTTAACCCCTGGTGTTATTTGAAATTAAACTTTGTTCCAATTAATTTCTATGCTGTCTCCCTCTTTTATAATATCTGTATACCCGGCTTTTTTGCCGTTAATTACAAGGTCAATTTTCCCCCTGGCTTCGCCGGCATCAAAGTCCATATAGTTGAACAAATCGACGAATATATAGGGTTTCTCCCTGTAGGGCAGATTAATCTTCTCACCGTTTACCATAACGGTTATTTCCCTGCCCGGTTCTTTTTTCTTAAGCGAAACAGTATCCCCGTCGTTTAAAACTCTGGTAAAATCGGCCCTTTCCCCGTTTATACCGTATATATGGCTGTCCCGGGGCAGTCCGCATGCAGCGATAAATTCCCCCAAAGTCTTTATACGTACAATCTCCAGCCTGTCCCCTTCGCTTATTACCTTGTCGGTTGATACCCTGTCCCCGTTCAAAGTCCACCTGACCGGCAGCGCTATTTTTTTGCCTTCAAGGACCACCCGACAGGATTCCTTATTAATGACTTCTGCCACAGTCGGCCTGGCCTTATTTCCCGAAGCTGCCTCCTTAATTTCTACTCTGCTGCCGTTTTCCAGTACCGCATCCAACCCGGTCTCCTGTCCGTCCAGCCTTATCACGGCAGCACTGCCCGGCTCGCCCTTTATTTCCCTGACCTCGTCGTTGACATAAAACACAATCCCTTCCCCCCTTGAAGGTATCAGCTTCCTGGGGGCAAAACCAATGGCCAAAAGAGCGTCACGGATGTTCACAGCTCTTGTATTTAAAAGCCTTAAGCCCTTCCCGTTTACCGTCACCTCTATGAAATGGTCTCCGGCAGCCCTGTACCCTGCCAATGCAATACCGGCAGGGGTTATATATTCAGGCCCCAGAAATCCCGGTGCAGATACTTTCAAAAACTCGCTTTCTTCCAAACCCTTTATGCCCACCCTGTCTGCCGGGATACCCAGCCGTGCCGAAAAGCTTTCCCTAAGTCCCGGTGTCCGGCTTCCCCCGCCTATACAGAATAAAGCCTTGGGAGGGCCCTGGTTATACTCCAGTATTCTCCCGGTTATCCTGTCGGTGATTTCTTCCACCACCGGCCGTATAATCTCAAGTAATTCCCCTCGGTTTATTTTAACCCTGTTGCCCAATATATCCTTACAGTCCGCATCGGCCCCACCGGACAACAGCTTAATTTTAATCCTTTCCGCGGCCTGAAAATCCATAAGATAATGCTGGGCAATCCTTTCGGTAACTTCATCCCCCGCAACCGATACCATGGAATAGGCGGAAATGCTGCCGCCCCGGGATATGGCAATATCCGAAGTACCCGCTCCTATATCAACCATCGCCAGGTTCAGCATCCTTAATTTTTCAGGTATTGCAAGCTGTATGGCCGCTATCGGCTCCAGCGTCAGGTTCATCACCTCAAGGCCCGCCTTTTCCATAACCGAGTAAAGGCTGTCCACCACCGTCCTGGGTAAAAAAGTTGATATAACCTCAACACCCATCTCATGGCCCCTGTGCCCCTTGAGGCTGGTTATCGGGGTATCGTCCAAATAGTAATCCACAACGCTGTACCCGACACAATAGTACTGGGAATTATCTTTGTGGGTACCCTGGATCTGCTGCTGTGATTTCTGCATTGCCTTTAATTCCAGGCTGTTTATAAAACTTATATCCGCCGGGCCCAGGCCTTCCGCATTTTCGAAGGCCTTATCCCTGTGGGTGACAAGGGCCCTTCCTGCTGCGGCAACCGAAACGTGCTGCAGGGTGCAGTTGTTTCTGTCTTCAAGCCTTTCTTTTACCCTTTTTACCACTCCCGCCACCTGGTCAATATTGTGTATCTGCCCGTCGAACATGCTGCGGTCTTTATGCTCCATTACTTCCATATCGGTTATTTCCAGTTGGTCCCGTTCGGCACTGCCTTCGGCTAATACTCCAACCACCGTTCTGGTACCTATATCCAGGGCAAAAATCCTGTTTACAGGTTCCTGGTTCATTAAACCTCACCACCCGCTCAAAATAATATAAATAACAATCGCAAGATTACAGGTGCTCTCTTCCACTATACATACACAGTTCTGACAGCGGACACTCGCTGCACATTGGCTTTCTCGCCTTACATATCCTCCTGCCGTGATGTATAAGCCAGTGGTGCGCCCTTGACCACTTTTCCTTCGGGATGTTCTCCATAAGCTGCTCCTCGGTACCCCGTACGTCCTTGGCCTCTGCCAGCCCAAGCCTGTTGGAAACCCTGAAGACATGGGTGTCAACGGCTATGGCATCGGCTCCGAAGGCATTGCTTAATACAACATTCGCCGTTTTTCTGCCCACCCCCGGCAGGGATATTAGTTCCTTCAGGTTGTCCGGAACCTTCCCGTTATGCTTTGCAGTTATTATTCTACAGGCCTCTTTTATGTTCTTTGCCTTGGTTTTATAAAAACCGCAGGTCTTAATCATGTCTTCTATCTCGCTTATATCCGCCGCTGCCATAGCCCTGGCATCCGGAAACTTTTTAAACAGCCCGGGTGTAACCTTGTTTACCTGCCTGTCGGTAGTCTGGGCGGAAAGCATGGTTGCTATAAGCAGCTGAAAGGGGTTTTGGTGCACAAGTTCTGTGGCTGCATCCGGATAAGCCGTCTCCAGTGTCTCAAGTACCCGTTTAATCCTTTGACTTTCACCGGTGCTATTGGGTTCCATGTTTAGTCCTCCTGCGCCGTTTATATCATTTCCCTGTGGCATGCGGTTATTTCAACCCTTGTATCCGTTTCAACAAACCTGATAACCGAATCCAGTACCCTTTCCACCTGTATGGTGCTGTTGGAAACGGTTGAAACTCCTATCGAGGCAGTCTGCCACCTGTCGTTGTTTCCAACTTCCGATACCGATACATTATATTTATTCCTTATCCTTTCTATAATGCTTTTGAGTATCCTTCTCTTTTCCTTTAAACTTCCCGAATTATACACCATTATATCAAGCCTGCATATCCCGGTAAACATATCGGCAATACCCCCAGAGAAGTATATTTAAATTATATCAGATAGATACCGTCCTACAATATCTTCATTTCTTCACCGACCTTTTTGAATATGTCCGCCGCCCTGTCAAGCTGGTCCTTTGTGTGTTCTGCTGTGACTATCGTCCTCACCCTGGCGGTACCCCTTGGTACGGTGGGAAACGCAATCCCCTGTGCAAATACTCCTTCCTCGAAAAGCCTGTCACTGAACTTCATGGCCCTGGCCTCTTCGCCTATTATTACCGGTGTTATTGGTGTTTCGCTCTTGCCGGTGTTAAAACCTATTTCCCCTAGTTTCGCCTTGAAATACTTCGTGTTGTTCCAAAGCCTGTCGGTGTATTCGGTGGATTCCATAAGCATTTTCACCGCTTCTATGACCGCGCCCACCACCGCCGGCGGATGGGCGGTACTGAACAAAAAGGGCCTGCCCCTGTGCTTCAGCCAGTCGATAAGCACCCGGGTACCGGCAACGTAGCCACCCATTACGCCGATTGCCTTTGAAAGGGTCCCTATTGTGAAGTCCACCCTGCCGTGGAGCCCGAAATGGTCCACCGTACCTCTGCCGCTTTCTCCCAGTACACCGCTGGCATGGGCATCGTCAATATAGGTCATGCACTCGTATTTCTCCGCCAGGTCCACTATATCCGGCAGCTTTGCAATGTCCCCGTCCATACTGAATACACCGTCGGTGATAATCAGGCGGTTTCTGTACTTGTGGCTGTTTTCCCTTAGTACCCTTTCGAGGTCCTCCATGTCCGAATGTTTGAACCTTACCGTCCTGGCCTTTGAAAGGCGGCAGCCGTCAATTATGCTGGCATGGTTGAGCTCATCGGATATTATAAGGTCCCCGTCTTCCATAACCGCCGGGATCGTACCCGAATTGCAGGTAAGCCCCGACTGGAAAACAATAACAGCTTCCTCCCTTTTAAACTCCGCCAGGACAGCCTCCATTTGGTTATGTATATCCATGGTGCCTATTATGGTTCTGACCGCCCCCGCTCCGGCGCCATATTCCTCCACCGCCCGTATGGCGGCTTTCCTGAGCCGCGGGTGATTGGCAAATCCAAGATAGTTGTTGGATGAAAGGTTTATTACCTCCCTGCCGTTGATAACCGACAGGGCTCCCGAAGGCCCCTGGAGCTCCGGAAGCTTCCTGTACACTCCCTGCTCCTTCAGTTCATCAATCTTTTCCCTTAGAAACTGCATTTCGTGCACGCCTGACATTTTTCCTTTCATATTGTTTCCCCCTCCGATACCGGATATATACCCGGCTTATAACTCTCCTTTTAATATTATACTATAGGTTAATCCGATTTCCTCCATGAAGTAAAAATAATGATGTGCCGTCGACCGTTTTGTCTTTATTTCTATATTTGATTTTTATCGTCATCGGTTTTAAAATATAATATTAAGGGTAATTATATACAATGCTTTAATACTTATAGTAAGGAGGCTGAAAACATGGACGATTTCACGCCGGGAAATCCGAACAATAGTCATTTTAACAGGGAATATCCCCGCCGTCGTTCCGGTACCTTTAAAGCTTTCTTGTTTGCCCTGATTGGTGCGGTGTTGGGAAGCTTTCTGACGGTATATTTTTTGCCGGTTTTCCTGGAAAACAACATTATTCAGCTGCCGTCCGATGGACAGTCGCAGGTACTCATAGAACCCAGGCAGGATATTTCCATCGTACCCGCGGTGGCCGAAAAAGCCACCCCGGCAGTGGTAGGGGTAACCACCGTAACACTCCGCAGGGACAGTTTCTTTGGCATTCTAAGAAGAGGTGAAGGCGTGGGGTCCGGATTTATTGTACATCCCGACGGGTATATTTTGACCAACGACCACGTGGTTAACAGCGGCCAGGCGGAAAAAATCACCGTTTTGTTCAACGACGGGACCGAAAAAGATGCTGATATTCTCTGGAACAGCAGTGCCCTTGATATGGCGGTGCTCAGGGTGGACGCTAAAAATCTGCCGGTGGCCGACCTGGGTGATAGTGACGGTCTTACCGTCGGAGAAATTGCGGTAGCAATAGGCAATCCCCTGGGGCTTGACTTTCAGCGAAGCGTTACATCGGGAGTTATAAGCGGTTTGCACAGGACAGTCCAGCTGTCACAAACAGAAATAATGGAAGACCTGATCCAAACCGATGCGTCGATAAACCCGGGAAACAGCGGCGGACCCCTATTAAACGCCAGGGGTGAGGTAATCGGAATGAACACCGCCAAGATTTCATCCAACGTGGCGGAAGGCCTTGGTTTCGCTATACCCATAAACCAGGCCAAGCCCATTTTGGAACAAATAATTGAAGAGGGAAAATTCACGATGGTGTACCTGGGCATAAGCGGTATCGACGTCCAGGCGGTAAGAAGACAGTTCAACGTTGATATGAGCATCGAAGAAGGCGTTTATGTCTTTGAAGTTGAAAAGGATACCCCCGTCGACAGGGCGGGTATAACCGCCGGAGATATTATCACGGCACTGGACGGCAAAACAATAAACGGTATGAGCCAGCTGACACGGGAACTTCACAAATATAAGCCCGGCGATACCATAACCGTCACATATTACAGGGAAAAAACCGAGAACGAGGTGGAGGTTGCGCTGGCAGCACGGCCGGAAGGCCTGTAGCAGCCAATGTTAAAACCGGGCTGCTGCGCCGCTGTAAAATAGCCGTACCGGCCTATGGCCGATACGGCTATTTTACAGTTCTATCTCATTGGTCTCTTTGTTTACCGCATACCTTTCCACCCTGCATTTGAAATGCTTTTCAAGCAGGATCGCAAGGCGGTTCCTTGCTTCCAGCATCCTGCTGCAGTTTTCGCCCATAAATCCGTCAATCGGGAAGAACACATTGCGGCTGTCGGCGGTTACCTTGCCCCTGTCGCTCTGCCGCCATATCCATTTTCTTGTCCTTATCCTTTTGTCATCCGCATAGACAAGTTCCCCGGGTTCCACCGCCTCCTGTTTTGTTTCCCCCAGCGGCACAAAGGTGTCGCCTTCCACCGAAAACCTTACGGTTATATCTCCCTCAAGGGCGTCCATATCATGGGCCCCCATGGGGAGCATGTATTCAAGGGACATCGCGTTGGCAAGGTCCACCACCGGGTTTATCGACGGCAGGTCACCGCCCTTTGCCACCCTTTTTACCATGGCTTCAATTGAGCTTAAGTACTTGTTCGGGTTATACCCCAGTTCTGAGAACGCCATCCTGTAGGGTACTATTTGCCTGTTTGTCTTTATGTCGGTATTCCCCATCTCTTTCCTTACTTTTTCCATCGATGCCTTTAATAGCTCCCTTGCTTCCTTCTCCCACACTCGGTTGTCTATGCCGTAGGCCGCCACAACTGCAAAACAGACATTCGGCAGTTTTTCAAACACCTCAGGATATACAATAAATCTCATAGGTTTCCCTCCTTGTATACTATTCCCAACCCTTCAAGGGCAGCTTCTATCTCTTCGCGGACATAGCCGTCGGCCTCTTTGGCAAGACTATTTATTAAAATATCCGCCGCAGCCCCGCCTGCTATCCGTCCCACCGCCCAGGCAGCATGCCCCCTGATGACGGCTGACGGGTGTACAAGCGCTTTCTCAAGAACACTCAAACCCTTCGAATCTCCCAGGTTCCCAAGGGCTATGACCGCGTTTCTTTTTACAACATTTAATCCCCTCCAGCCCCAGGCGCTGTGTTTGTACCTTTTGTTAAATTCCCTGCTGTCCATTTTTATTAGCTCTTCCAAATCAATGCCTGTAATATCCTGTCCGCAGGAACCGGTCCTGTTGTGGGGACAGCTTTGAAGGCACCTGTCGCATCCGTAAAGGGAAGTTCCCATTTTGTCCCGTAATTCCCGGGGGACAACACCCCTTTTTTGGGTGATACTGGAAATGCATTTCGCTGCATTAAGGGTATAGGGCTTTACCAGCGCACCGGTGGGACAGCTGTCAATGCAGGCGGTACATTCCCCGCAGTCGCCTTCCAGCTGCCGGTCGGGTTCCAGTTCCAGGTTTGTAAGCATTTCCCCCAGAAATACCGCCGATCCGGCTGAGGGTACAATGATGGAACAGTTCCTGCCGTACCATCCGATACCCGAACGGTAGGCGACCTCCCTATCGACCAGGGGGCTGGTATCCACCATGATTTGGTATTCAAACCCTTCGGTCCGTTCGGATATAAACCGTGCTGCCCGCTCAAGTTTCGTTTTTAGCAGCCGGTGATAGTCCTGCCCCACCGCACTGCTGCTTATGGTTCCTTTCAAACCGGTACCATTCGTATTTTCATAAAGTTGGTAGGGATATGCAGCGGCTATTATTGACCGTACCCGGTCAAAGTGCAGCTTCGGACAGCACCGCTCCTTAAGGCTTCCCTTTTCAAAGCCGGACAAATATCCTGCCTCCCGCCTCTCCCAAAGTACCTTTTCCAGCCTTTTGAAGGGCATGGGATGGGTGAACCCAACAGAGCAAAATCCCATTTGTGTTATATATTCCCTTATCTGCTCCTTGGTAATCACATCAAAATGCCTCCGTTAGAATTTTGTCAATGCCTGGCTTTGTAATAATACGTGATTTATTTATTATACCATACCAACATATTATCTATTTTACGTGTTTATAGAAATCTGTCAAACGAAAGATTTTTAAAGATTAAATTGTAGTTAATTGAATAATTATGCACGACTTGTTGGGACAAGTTTTTCACCCGACTGATGCTAATATTCAATTACCGGCACATCTAACCGGCGGGCCAATATCTGTACAAAAAATTTAAAAGGAGGTGAGAAGCAGCATTAACTTATACTTTAAAGGTCCGACCGAGGGATAATAAAAATAAGGAGTGGAAAAAATGAAAAAACGCTTAGGATTGATTTTACTGTCGGTTGTTTTGACTTTAAGCCTTGCTGTGCCAACCGCCTTTGCGGCACCTTACTGGAAAACCTCCGCAGATTATAACGAAACCTCTGCCCCTTACGATTCTTTCACATACTATTCCGAAATTGCAGAAACCTTAAGGGAAATAGATACAACCAGCAACCGTGTTCAGGTTGAAGTGATAGGCCAGTCCGCCGCAGGGCATGACCTTTTCCTCGTTATTGTCTCAGACCCGTCCGCAGGAGGCAGGCTGGGAAGATACCAGGCCTTCCGCAATACAATGCTTAAGGACCCGGAAAAAGCCCATGAAATGATGGAAAAGGGCAACGCAGATTTTAAGGTTCCCATTTTCATTAATGCCAGCATCCACGGAAATGAGCAGACAGGGACCGATGCCGCCCTCAGAATGCTTAAAACCCTGGCCTATGAAGATACCGAAGAGGTTCAAAAAATCCTGGAAAACACCATAGTTCTTATCAATATCTGTCAAAACCCCGATGGAAGAATAGCGAACACCAGAAGCAACAGCGTGGGAACTGATGTAAACAGGGATTTCATTACCCAGTCCCAGCCCGAATCAAGAATAACGGTTGAGCAGATAGTAAGGTGGAACCCGATGATTTTCCTGGATTTGCACGGTTTCGTCAATCCCATGCTGATAGAGCCCTGCACCCCTCCCCACAACCCCAACTACGAATACGACCTGTATATAAAGTGGGCCCTTGACCAGGCTGAAGCCATGGGTGAAGCGGTTAGGGAAAATACGCCCTATAATTACCAAATTCCCTACCGTGATAGCTCTGCCGGCTGGGATGACTACCCACCCATATTCACCCCCATGTATTCCATGTATCACGGCGCCTACGGCCATACCCTGGAAACTCCAAGCAGAAGCGAAGGGGGCGTGGATGCCCATTATCACGCAATAATGGCGGCAGCCACCTTTGCTGCTGAAAACAAAATGGAGATGTTTCATGACCAGATTGAAATATACAAGCGGGGCATAACCTCATACTTCCAGGACGAAAAGGGATTCCCCGAAGCATACATTATACCGGTGGACAAAGAAAACCAGATGGATCCCGTCCAGGCTGCCCGGGTGGTGGACTTCCTTCTCTTTAACGACATTGAAATAAAAGAAGCCCGCCGACCCTTTACGGCCGACGGGGTGGAATACCCGGCCGGAACCTATGTGGTCATGATGAACCAGCCCAAGCGGGGCCTTGCCAATACAATTCTCTGGGAAGGTGAGGACATAAGCTACGATATAAGTTCCATGTACGATATTTCGGGCTGGAACATCCCCGAAACGTGGGGCATAAACCGTGTAGCGGTAACATCCGAATTTGACGCACAGCTAACCGACGTGGACAAAGCCGGCTATCCCAAGGGTACAATTCCCGCCCAGGCTGAATATTATGTTATACCCAACAACACAAACAATTCAATAAAAGCCGTAAACAGGCTCCTTGACCTTGATTTGCCGGTTGGAATGGTAACCGGGGAACTGGAAGGCTTTGGCGTTGGTGCATTTTTGGTTCCCGCCAAGGGGAACAACCAGATCATGGGTGCACTGGCCAAGGAATACAGCCTTGAAATAGGCGGAGTTTCAGAAATAGATGTTGAGGTAAAGGAACTGCGCAAGCCCAAAATTGCCGTTCACACGCCCTGGGACGCTGAGTTCGTGCTTGAGAATATGGGCTTTGACGTAGAATACTTAAGTGAAACATCAATCAGGAATAATATACAGGATTACGACGTTCTTGTGAACTATTACAACAGGACAAATCCTACAACCAGAAACGCTGTCCGCGACTTTGTATCCGGTGGCGGTGGTTATGTAGGCCTTGGTGCCAACAGTATAGCCATGGCCTCCGGTACAGGCCTTTTGGATATCAGCTACAATTCCGGAGGTTCAAACGACAACGGTATAATCCGGGTTATCAACGACCCCGACGCCCTTGTTACCGCAAACTATCCCGTAGAGGGTTTCGGTTTCGTTTACCGTCCCGGCTGGATTACCCATGTAGGGGAAGGCGTCAGCATAGCCGCTACCATCATTGACAGCACTGATTTCTTCATGGCCGGTCACTGGAGGACCAGGAAAGACGCCCAGGGAAGCCCTGTAATTGTATACGGTGACTACGGCGACGGAAAAGCTGTTGTTTTCGGAACCGAGCCTGTTTTCAGGGCGCATCCGGAAGGCTTTTTCCGTTCGGTAGCCAACGCAATCTTCTACACTTTAAACTAACAAACTTAAAGCATGGGGACGGCGTACCGTCCCCATGCTTTTCAATTAACGTATAAATATTTGTTTAACTGTCTTCGTTTTTCTTAAACCTGGAGAAGAACATATTCCTGGTCTTAATCCCCAGTTTTTTAAAGATATTGCTTACATGCGTCTTAACGGTGGTTTCGGATATAAACAACGCTGCTGCAATCTCTTTATTGGTACATTTGTCGAGCAGCAGGCAGTATACCTCTTTTTCCCTGGGGGTAAGCCCTACGTCCAAAGGTATGTCTGTTTTCAAGTATGCGTTGTTTTTCCTTGTAATCAGCTTTTTAAAGGTTTTGGGAATCACCATTATGTCGTTCAGACAAACAGCCTCTAAAATAGAAGGAAGTTGGTACATATTTATCGGCTGAAAATAACTGTCGACATCACTGTCAAGCGCTTCAAAAAAGAAATCATTGTCATCGCTTTCATCCAACAATATTACAACCGTCTTTAAACAAACGCTCTTTATAGTTTTCACTATTTCCAAGGTCAAAGCTTTGTTTTCATTTGCACATATTGCTATATCGGGCTGTATGTCTGCAATGGCGTCACTTATTCTGTCCGGTTCCGTCTGTGGTATTACCCTGACAATATGGTTGGTATTTTCGGACAAAAATCTATTTACATTCAAGTACTTTCTAT
>CAZGUG010000009.1:0-7687 GCA_964529035.1 uncultured Clostridium sp. | reverse complement strand
TTTATACCATTAATATAAATTTATTCCTCTATATAGATTCGTACTCCTTTTGAATAATCCTTCTTTTTTCCTTTGATTGTCCGATAAAAATCCTACTAAAAGTAGGACATGGTTGCATATTACAAGACGGGATAATCCGTTAGAATTTAATAAACAGCACCAATCAAGTAAAAATTATAAGGAGTGGGGAAAAATGAAAAAATGGCTAGTATTACTTCTGATGACAGCATTGATTTTTACATCAGTACTTCCTGCGGCTGCCGCCGCACAGGTACCGGTTCCGCTGGTGGTGGTTTATCTTGAGGACAGTGCGAAGATTGACGCCCTCATAGAAGAAGGACTTGACATAGTGGATATAGACCCCGTAAACAACGAAGTGTTTGTAGTACTGCATGAGTGGACACGACAGTACCTGGAAGAGGAGGACCTTCCGTACGACATAATAACAGAGGACCTTACCTACCGGCCGGAGGACGAGATTTCGCCTGTAGAAATCTTTGGTTTCTCCCAGACTGACGGCAGAACGTCTTACCGCACCTGGGACGAATACGTGTCTGAAGTTTATGAAATGGAGGAACTGTACCCGGAACTTGCCAAGGTACATGTACTCGGATATTCCCACGAAAACCGACCCATATTGGCTGTTGAAATAAGCACGGCACTGGGCGTTGAAGACGGCCGTCCCGAACATGTCCATATGGCAATGCACCATGCCCGGGAGTGGCCTACCGGCGAGTTGGCAACGGACCTGGCATGGTACCTGCTGGATAATTACGGCGCCAACGCCCGTGTTACAAACATTGTAGACACTATCCGCGTATGGGTATTGCCCAACGTAAACCCCGACGGTTTCTGGCACTCCCAAAACGTATACCAGATGTGGCGAAAAAACAGAAGCGATAACGGCGGTGGCTACTATGGGGTTGACCTCAACCGAAACTATTCATACAACTGGGGCGGGACCGGCTCGTCCAGCAGCCGCAGTTCGGACACTTACCACGGCACGGGACCCTTCAGCGAACCTGAGATGGCAGCTGTAAGGGATTTTCTGCTGAAACGTCAGGCGGTAACCGTAATAAGCGGCCATACCCATGGGCGATGGCTCCTCTATGCATGGGGATATAAAAGAGATACAATTCCCGACCCTGAACTTGGACAGATAGCCCAGGCCATGGCAGCTATGAACGGTCATACCTGGGGTCAGGCCTGCACAACATTGTACGCAACCTCGGGAGACACCTGTGACTGGTATTACGGCGGTTTAAGAGGAATGGCCTTTACCTTTGAATACGGCACCTCATTTATACCGCCTTACATGGGAACCGTAACCACGACACCATACCTGGTCACCGACCTCTTCGGCAGCATCTCGGGCAGCATGCTTACCTACTCTATAGCTCCGTCTGGCGAAAGCGGCAGCCTGGTTGACTGTGGCATGGGTATCAGCGCCGAAGACTTCCCCGCAGAAGTTGCCGGCAATATTGCCCTTATTGAGCGGGGAGAGATAACTTTCCGCGAAAAGGCACTTAACGCAGTTGATGCCGGAGCCGTAGCCGCAGTCATTTACAATAATACCAGCGGCTCTATAAACGGGTCGCTGAGCAGTCCCGGCGTACCCATACCGGTAATGGGCATAACAAGAGCTGCAGGCCGGCAGATACTGGACGCACTGCAGCAGGAAAAAGAGGTTCAGGGTACGCTCCAGGCAGAAACTGCAGTAACCAACACTTACGCCCAACAGTGGGAACTACAGCTGCCGGCGTTCCTTTATGGTATAGAGAAAACTGCTGAATATTCCAGTGTGGTATCGGGCAGTGTGGTTGACAAACTCACCGGAGAACCGGTGGAGACAAGGCTTGAGTTTTCCAACACCATCCGCATACCTCTGGCAAGAGCCTATGATGGAAAATACTATGTGGATGAAACCCATACTAATTTTATAGATGCTCTCGGTTCCTATACCTGGAACTTTTTGCCCAGTAAAAAACCTGAAATTGACTCGTCTCCGTACCTTATCAAGGTAAGCTCGCCGGGCAGGTACCCGCAGGAAGTTGAACTGGAGATTGAAGGTTACCAGGAGGCCCATGAACTGAACTTTGAACTGCAGCCGGCAGTAAAACTGCTGCCTCCCTTTACATCCCTTGAATACTTCAATCCTAACCAGACCATACCCTTTAAGTTCGCCACCTTTAACAGTGACGGTGAAGTGGTACCCATGGAGGACGTAAGGGTCACGGTATTTGACGGGGATATGGAAGTAATAACCTATGTGGAAGGCGAAGGTGCAAGAAATATTCGCCCCGGCGACAATCCCGGAGAATATATAGTCAACATCAACACCAACCACTTGGGTCTTGGAGAAGGAACCTATAACATACTCATCGAGTTTTCGGGCATAGAAGGTGACCAGTCATATATGACCAGCATCCGTCTTGGAAAAGCTATTGACCAGGCCGCTTAAATGCATACTTGCTATTCAATGGCGGCTGCTTGTTAATCCGGCAGCCGTCCTTTATTTTCCGAACAGTTCTTCTTTTATACACCTTAATTTCTGAGACAGCGGGACCACAACCTGTATTTTATCAAGATATGAGAACAGGGGTGTAGTCTTTTGGAATACAATGCGATGTGCATATAGAAACTGGTGCGCGAGGCCGAAATCCTTCCCAAGCAGCCTGTTTACCGCTTTGTCCCCATACTTTGCGTCCCCTGCCACCGGATGCCCCAGGTAGGCAAGATGAGCCCTTATCTGGTGCGTCTTGCCGGTACCAAGCCTAACCTCCAGAAGGGTAAACCCCCTTTGGCTGTATTCTATAGGCCTGTAATATGTATGTATCCTGTTGCTTCCCTCCGCCTTTTCGGATGTAACCCTTACCCTGTTGGTTTTTTTGTCCTTAACCAGATATGCCAAAGCCTCCGAGCTGTTTTCCACATGCCCGGCCACAATCAGTTTGTAGTACCTCTCGACCCATCCCTTCCTTATCATAAGGTTCATGTCCTGTAGTGCGGCAAAATTTTTGGCAGCAACCACCAGGCCGCCGGTGTTCCTGTCCAGCCTGTTACATATGGCGGGCACAAAGGTGTTTTCCCGGCGGGGGTCATACTGTCCATTTCTGTATAGATAGTACAATACTTGTTCCGCCAGCGTTTCGGTTTGTCCGCCGTCCGGGTGGGACAAAAGGCCCGGAGGTTTATTCACAACCATTATGTTTTCATCCTGATACACGGTTGAAAATTCCATTCCGGTTTTTCGAATGACCTTTTTCGAGCTTCCCCTGTCCAGGTCCGGTTCGCTTAAGTAAAGCTGCAGCTTATCCCCTTCTGCCAGTATTGCGGAAGGCTGGGTCCTTTGACCGTTCAGCTTTATTCTTTTGGTTCTTATACTCTTGTATATAAACCCCGCCGCGGCTTGCGGCATAAACTTCTTTAAAAACCTGTCCACCCTCTGCCCGCTGTCATTTTTGCCTACATTTATCTCCTTCAATACAAAGTCACCTCTTCTCTGAAGTTAAATAATAAGTTTTAATTGCCCAAACCAATCATACTGTGTCCTGCCGCCAAATATTTTATATTAACACTTACTTGGGAGCGATGCCCTGTGGTACATTTTCTTATTGTTATTCTAGCATTATTTCTACTCGGATTTCTACAATATATTCACTCGGTCAGAACCGCACACCGACTACTTAAAGGCAAAAAGAGCGGACAGAATAAAAAAACCCAAATTACACAAAATTATACTGTTAACCAAAACCGGGGTGAGAAAAATTGCTTATAGTCTTTGTAAGAAGCCTCCTTCTCTATACTGTTCTGGCCATTACAATCCGTATAATGGGAAAAAGACAAATAGGTCAGCTGCAGCCCTTTGAGTTTGTGATAGCGGTGCTTATAGCCGAATTGGCAGGCATACCCATGAGCGATACCGACATACCCCTGGCAAATGGACTTGTTGCCATACTGACACTTATGATATCCCAGGTAACCCTTGCCTATATAACGCTTAAAAGCAACAGGGCCCGGGGCATTATCTGCGGTACCCCCAGCATACTGATAGAGAAGGGAAAAATAATGGAAAAAGAAATGAGGCGTTTAAGGTATAATATAAACGACCTGATAGAACAATTGCGCCTCAAGGGCTATCCAAATATCGCAGACGTGGATTTCGCCATACTTGAAACCGACGGACAGCTGAGCGTCATACCAAAACCGGCCAAAAGGCCGGTTGTTGCAGAAGACCTGAATATTACATCCAGGTATGAAGGGCTGCCCCTCAGCGTTGTTCTGGACGGTCATATTCTCAAAAATGACTTGAAAAAACTGGGCCTTACCGAGGAATGGCTTATTGAGCAGTTGAAACGCGCTGGCTTCCAGGATACATCGCAGGTACTGTTTGCCTGTATAGATGACAGCGGCCAGCTGTTCATTCAGGGAAAACAAAAAGGGTGATTTGATTGAAATCCGTGTTGATAATTGTAATAACACTATGCATCATACTGGGAGCAGGCTACTATACCATAACGGAAGTCACCAAAACGGCTGACATTCTTATATCGAAGTCTGGCGTTATTAAAACAGACATTGAAAATGAAAACTGGGACAGGGCCCTCAGCGGCCTTATGAAATTCAAGTCCTTTTGGAACGATGTCAAATCGTTATGGACAATACTCATAAACCATACCGAAATAGACAGTATTGACATGGCCCTGGCAAGAATTGAGCAGTATATTTCAACACGGGAAAAGGGCCTTGCCCTTGGGGAGATGTCGCTTCTGGAGCTTATGATAAAACATATTCCCGAAAAGGAAAGGCTGACACTGGAAAACATATTCTAATGTCTTCCTACAACCTTACGTCTCCGAATATCACGCCTGCAATCTTATCTCCAACTTTTACGGGCACTGCAACCGTTATACAGTATTCGTCGGTAATGACAGATATATACGGTGCGGTAACGCTTACTCTGCCCTGGATTGCTTCTTTAAAGTACTGCCTGTGGGAGAAATTGGTGGTATCGATTGCTATGCTGGACCCTGTAACATTACCCGAGCTGTCCAATACAACAACCGCTTCAAATATGTCCTTATACCTGCTGCCTAGATCCGCCGCCACAGCCCCTGCCCTACGGCTTTCCTCCGGATTAAAGTCTCCGAGCTCACCGAGGGTTTTTTCAAGTATTTGCTGCCCCCGGCTTACCCTTTCTTCATCCTGTCTATCCAGTGTATAGCCGCCTTCCACCGATTTCATAACACCGTTCAGTTCCCTGGCCATCTCAGCCAGGCTGCCAACCGAATGGTAAATACCCCTTACCTGTTCCACTTCTTCCTGGGTTGCCGCGTTTATCTCCTCTATACCGGCTGCGGTCTGCTGAGTAACCGCCGATATATCCTCCATCAGTTCGTCTACCTTACTTGCGTTTGTTATTCCCTGGCTGGACAGTTTGACAATCTCTTCGGCAGATTTAAGCGTTTCACCGGAAGTACTGTCCACGCTGTCAAACAGCTCACGGAACTCGCCGGCATACTGCATGCTCATATCCATATCCGCAACCTGTCCTTCAATACACTGGGTTATATTATTTATTTTCTGTGAAATGCTCTCTATTATATCG
The DNA here is from genome assembly GCA_964529035.1 of uncultured Clostridium sp. Lineage (GTDB taxonomy): Bacteria > Bacillota > Clostridia > Ch29 > Ch29 > CAZGUG01. Next base: position 2,079 of record CAZGUG010000009.1, on the reverse strand, counting down.
CGGATGCGGGATGCAGACCTGTCGGACTCCTCGGCCAGTTTTCTCACTTCTTCCGCAACCACAGCAAAGCCCTTTCCGCTTTCTCCGGCTCTTGCCGCCTCTATTGCAGCATTAAGGGCCAGCAGGTTTGTCTGTTCGCTGATTCCTCTTACTATGCCTATTATATTTTTTATCTCGGCCGCATCCTGCTGCAGCTTTCCTATCTCCACCGCCAGTTCCTTGTTGTCACTGTTGGATTTTTCCAGTTTTTCAAGCAGCCCCTGCAGCTTTTCCTCCGATTGGTTTACCCTGTCTTTCATATCCTTGGTTACAGCAAAGGTGTTTTCCGCAAGTTCCGCTATAATCTTTGAATCCTCCACTATCCGGACCGTACTGTTCCTTGCCCCGATGGCTCTTTCAGCCTGGCTTTCGGCGCCCTGGGAAACTTCATTGATTGTAATGGATATTTCCTCCACCGAACTGCTAACGTTTCCGCATTCGCTTTCAATGGTTTCGGAGTAGGTGGACAGTTTGTCCGAAGCGGTGAGCATCTTGCCCACCAGCTTTCTTATGCCTTTCTTTAAATCGTTAAGGGCCTTAATTATCCCTTCCATGGATTTGTCTTCCGAACCCTTAATCGCCTGGGTCATACTGGACTGGTTAATACCCTCTATCAGCAGGCGACATCTTTCCATTCCGCTTTCCAGATACCTGTTCAATATGTATGTACACACAAAGGCCATACCGCCGGCAAGCGCCAGGAACAGCAGGATACCGCCAATATCCGGCCGGGCATAGTGAATTTCTTTGATTAACAGCACCGGTGTCACAGCGCCCACCGTAAATATTATAAATATAAAACAAAACAACCGCACTCTCATATTTTATCTCCTTTCAAAGTACTGGGGATAAGTTAAACATGCTCTTTGGGCAAGTCAAATTTCGATTTGATACAGTTTGATATAGTATATATCGTATTAATTCTACTAAAAACTTAATTTTCCTCCATTATATCCTAATCTCACAACCTTAAGGGCAGGCTTTTTTCGTATAAGGGTAATATGACAGGTGCACCCTGTATTTTCTATTACGTTTATAATATACTATAATAGGACTGTTTGAGGACACACAATTATTTAAGGAGGTTTAATTATGCCGCTTGTTACTTCTGCTGATATGTTCCAAAGGGCCTATAAGGAAAAGTATGCAGTCGGGGCCTTTAACGTCAACAACATGGAGATAATCCAGGGAATTGTGGATGCCGCAAAGGAGGAGCGCTCGCCACTTATTCTGCAGGTTTCGGCAGGCGCACGCAAATATGCAAAGCCGGTTTATCTCAGAAAGCTGGTGGATGCAGCGGTTGAAGATACCGGACTTCCGGTGGTACTGCACCTGGACCATGGTGAAGACTTCGAAATATGCAAGGCATGCGTTGATGACGGGTTCACTTCGGTCATGATAGACGGCTCGAAGTATCCCTTTGAAGAAAACATAAAAGTCACCAAAAAGGTGGTGGATTATGCCCACTCCAAAGGCGTTGTGGTGGAAGCGGAGCTTGGAAAACTGGCAGGTATCGAGGACAACATCAGTGTCAGTGAAAGGGAAGCCACCTTCACCGACCCGGACCAGGCAGTGGAGTTTGTTGAACGTACAGGCATAGATTCGCTGGCCGTAGCAATAGGAACAAGCCATGGTGCATATAAATTCAAGGGTGATCCTATGCTGGATTTTGAACGGCTGCAGAAAATAAACAGTCTGCTGCCGGGATTCCCGCTGGTCCTTCACGGAGCCTCAACGGTGCTGACCGAGTTTGTGAAGCTGTGCAACCAATATGGCGGAGATATCCCTGGGGCCAAGGGAGTACCCGAAGACATGCTTAGAAAAGCTGCCGGGATGGGTGTGTGCAAGATTAATATAGACACCGACCTCAGGCTTGCTCTTACCGCCGCGGTAAGGGAATACCTGACGAACAACCCGTCTGTGTTTGACCCGCGCAAATACCTCGGCCCTGCAAGGGAAGCCATAAAACTCATGGTTGCCCATAAAATAAGAAATGTATTGGGCTGCAGCGGGAAATTATAAATCTTTACATAAAGGCCG
>CAZGUG010000008.1:0-51480 GCA_964529035.1 uncultured Clostridium sp. | reverse complement strand
ACGGTTATATTTACCGATATATGGCGGGACGGCATGCTTAAGGGGCCCAATTTTGCAAATACCGCCGAACTAATTCAAAACACTTCACTTGAGGTCATAGCATCAGGGGGGATAAGCCGGATCGAGCATTTGGTAAAGCTTAAAAAAATGGGGACATCCGGTGCTGTTGTAGGCAAGAGTATTTATACCGGCGGGATTGATTTGAGAGAAGCGTTGGAAATGATTAGGGAGGAAAATTGATGCTGACAAAACGAATCATACCCTGTCTTGATGTGCATAACGGACGGGTGGTAAAGGGGATAAATTTTGTAAACTTAAAGGATGCCGGTGACCCGGTTGAAATAGCAGCCCATTATAACAAAAGCGGTGCCGATGAGTTGGTATTTCTCGATATTACCGCTTCTTTGGAGGGCAGAAACACTATGCTGGACGTGGTAAAAAGGACCGCAGAAGAAACTTTTATTCCGCTGACTGTAGGCGGTGGAATAGGAAGAATTGAGAACATACACGATATACTGATGAGTGGAGCGGATAAGGTATCCCTCAATTCTGCCGCGGTAAAAAACCCGCATCTTGTTAAAGAAGCGGCAAGGAGATTTGGGAGCCAGTGCATAGTTGTGGCGGTAGACGCAAAAGAAAGGCGGGAGGGCGGCTGGGATGTATATATTAACGGGGGTAGAATAAATACCGGCAGAGACGTAATGGAATGGGTGAGTGAGGCGGAAGCCCTCGGAGCAGGGGAGATACTGCTGACCAGTATGGACAGGGACGGAACCAAGTCCGGATATGACTTGGAACTTACCCGGAAAGTGGCCGGGCAGGTGAATATACCGGTCATCGCTTCAGGCGGGGCGGGGAAAAAGGCACACTTCTACAGTGCCTTAACCGAGGGAAAAGCGGACGCTGTACTTGCAGCTTCTTTGTTTCATTACAATCAGCTGACAGTTTCACAGTTAAAAGAATATCTTTCTGAAAGGGGAGTGCCGGTCAGAAAATGACAAAATCGGTTATAGAAGGGTTAAAATTTGACAGCAGGGGCCTTATCCCGGCCATTGTCCAGGACCGGACCTCCGGTGCAGTACTTATGATGGCCTATATGAACAGGGAGTCGCTGAATAAAACCATCCAAACCGGGACGTCGTGGTTTTACAGCCGAAGCAGAAATAAGTTATGGAATAAGGGAGAGACCTCGGGAAACGTGCAGAGGGTGGCGAAGATAGGCGTCGATTGCGACAGGGATGCGCTGCTGCTTTTGGTGGACCAGCAAGGCGCGGCATGCCATACCGGAAACAGATCCTGTTTTTACAGGGATATCTACGGTAACGAATGCGACAGCAGGCCGGCACCGGGCGAACTGGACAAACTGTATGCGGTGGTGGCGGACAGAAGGAATAACCCGAAGGATGGGTCCTATACCAACTATTTGCTGGATGCCGGTATGGATAAAACGCTGAAAAAAATAGGAGAAGAGGCGGCAGAGGTAATAATAGGCGCCAAAAACCCCGGCAGACAGGAGACAGTATACGAAATAGCAGACCTTTTGTATCATATTACCGTTTTGATGCTTCAGAAAGGCATTGAATACAGGGAAGTTTATCAAGAACTCAGGTCAAGGCAAAGGTAAAAATAAGATTATTGTTTATTGTGCCTGTTTATGGTTATAATATAGTAAAATAAGTAATATATTGGTTTGTATAGGAATGTGGGACGGCACGGGTTCAGACCCATAGCACACCGGTAAAACGGGGGTCTGGAACCGGCTGTTTATATAAGGGCTCTCCGAGTATTCGGAGAGCCTTTTAATATTACACTATTATAAAGCCTGCCGCATAGTATGGTTATAGGTATTTCTGGGGGGTGTAGGCTTGAAGGGAAGGAATATTGTACTTGCGGCAAATATGGGGGAAGACAGCATAACGGTATACGATAATGAAAGTTATGAGCTGATGCACAAATTAATGCTGAAACCCGTGGGAACCAAGCTAATGAACATAAATTATTTTATCCGGGGGCCGGTGGCAGGCCCCGGCTACCTGTATCACAGAAGGTCCAAAGGACAGCTGCTTGTGGTTAACCTGTACGATGACAGCCTTTCAATAATAGACTTAGGCTCCCTGGAAGTTATTAATACCATATTTGCCGGCAGCCATCCAAACCGTATAGAAGTACTTGAATGCAAGGACAGGGCATTTATAACCAACTATGATTCCGACAGCGTTTCGGTTATTGACCTGAAATCCCAGGAAATGATTGCCCAGATTCCGTGCGGTATAATGCCCCGGTCGGTTGTGCTGGGACAAGGAAGCAGGCATCTTTATGTGGCAAATACCGGGAGCGAATACATTGCAATTATTGACGCGGTGTCCATGGATAAGCTGGACTGCTTCAAAGTTAACGGTTATCCGGTTGATATATGCTGTGATAATATAAAACACAGGCTTTATTCGATAATAAGCTTAAGTGAAGGACTGGACGAATACCGCCTGGTTGAGTTTGATATAAATTCCGGCAGGCAGCTGAACTGTTTAAGGCTGGGGAGTATGCCGGTCGATTTGGCGTATGATAACAGGAGGGGAAGGCTGTATGTGCTTGATGCGGTTGAAAACCGTTTATCAATAATAGACAGCGGCAGCTTTGCCGTTATAAGAACGGTTGAATTGGGAAGAATGCCTGTGGGCCAGTCATTGGAACACGGCGGTGAATATCTGCATGTTGTGTGCATGATAGACAACTGCCTCTTAAAAGTAAATACCGACACAGGATTTATTGAAAGGAAAGCCTTCACCGGTTTAGAGCCGGTGTGCGTACTTGCCGTTAATTAGTCCCGGTATCCTCAGTCAAAATTTTGGTTATTTGTTTAAGCAGGTCTTCGGACCGGTTGTTCCAGTTCTCGCATATTCTCCTGGCATCTTTGTGGCAGCTGGCCTTTATTTTCATATCCAATACAACGGTACGTCTTTGTATAAGCCTCAGACTTACCGTGTATTCATCGTCATCTTCCATTGTATAGCTTGCTTCGGCCCTGTTTTCCCGGCGCAGCACCGCTCCCTTTGCCAGCAGGTATTCCATTATACTGCTGCGCAGCCGGTGAGGGATCCTGCGGTAAAACAGCTTTAATACACTCGCACCCCGGTCCTCCAGCCGATAATAATGCCTGCCCATGTCTTCATAATATGTAATCAGGCCCCCATCCATCAATTCGCCCAAAAGCTGCTGCATTGTAAAATAATTCATCAGGTTGTTTTCAAGAACCACCTGCGTTATCTGGTTTTTGGAAAGGGGGGCGCCGGTTTCGGACAATATAAAAAGTAGTATCAGTTTGTTTTCTGCCAGTTCTTCGGTACCCCTGTACACCATACCATCGCCTCCGAAGACATTATATCAGAACGTATCGGAATTAAAAAGAGAAGCTAAAAGCTTCCCTTTTTTGTTGGTTATTTGCCTGCCAACTGGTTTTCCGCCATGGTAATCATTCTTTTTACCATTTCGCCGCCTACCCTGCCGCAGTCCTTCGAGGTGAGGCCGCCCCAGTAATCCTCCGAACCCTGATGTACAGGTAGATTGAACTGGCTTGCAATTTCATATTTCATATTATCAAGGGCAGGATGGGCCTGTTGAACCAGCTTTTTGCCCGGTGTCTGTTGTCCTGCTGCCATAAAGTATTCCTCCTTTTTTAAAATGGGTTTGTATATTTAATTTTGCCCTTCAATACAAATAATATGTTAGAATTTTTTAGTTTTCGGAATATATTTTATAAACTTTGCATATAATTATAGTTTATCGTCCTATGTTTTGTCGGTTCTTTTTCGGCCCTTGGCTGTGGTATAATACCCGTATGGAGGTGGATGACTTGGATGCGAATATTCTTAAGCTGCAGGATTTGGCAAAAAATTTGGGTGCCTCAAAGATTGGGTTTTCATACGTGGGAGATATTGTGCCGGGCGACAAAAAGGAATTAAAAAGTGCAGTAACCGTGATTGTAAGGTTGTCGGATTATATAATTGATGAAATATCCGATAAGCCCACCCATACCTATTTCCATCATTACCGTTCGGTAAATTTTCTTATTGACCAGATTACGCTACGGTGTATGCTGCTTATGCAGGAGTGGGGATACAAAGCCTTTGCGGTACCGGCGTCTCAGACGGTAAAAACCGATACTGATAAATATACCGCGATTTTCCAGCATAAAACGGCTGCCACCCGGGCAGGGCTGGGCTGGATCGGAAAGAACGGTCTGCTTGTCACTCCCAAGTACGGTCCGAGAATAAGGCTGGGTACACTGCTTACCGAAATGGAACTGCCCTATGGTCAGCCGATGACCGAAAGCAGATGCGGAGAATGCAGGCTGTGCGTGACCAGCTGTCCCGCCGCGGCACTGCATGGGGTTAACTGGGAAGCCGGCATGTCCAGGGAGAAAATCGTGGATGCCCATGCCTGCAGCGTTTTTATGCACGACAGTTACAGGCATATAGGCAGAGGTTCGGTATGCGGTATATGCATGCGGGTATGTCCCCATGGCGGCAAATCCCGACCATAATTTACAGATAGTTATCCATACCGTTCTAATATATAATTTATTTAGGCATTACACTATGAACCTTGGAGTGATTTGATGACCAGATATGGAGCAGTAGTTTTAATACTTTTATCGGTATTATTGATTGTAAGTGCCTGCACTGTCCCTTCAGGACCTACGACGCCTGCAGATACCGAAGACGGTATTTTGGAGCCCGGCGCGCCGGGCAGCAGCGATGAGACCGGCGGGAAGGAGAATGAAGACCAACAGGCCGGGCCGGACCAGATTGACCTTCAAGCGGTAAGGCCCAATGAAGCGGGAAAAATAATGGTGCTTATGTATCATGTAATAGGTGAAAGCGAAGGTGAATGGTCCCGGAGGTGGGACAATTTCAGAAGCGATTTGGAAGTCCTTTACCACAAAGGTTACCGGCTTATCAGCCTTAGGGACTATATATCCAACAACATAGACGTTGAACCGGGCTGTACACCGGTGGTGCTTACCTTTGACGATGGTACCCGGGGACAGTTCAATATTCTCGAAAAAAACGGCAATCTCGAGGTAGACCCGAAAAGTGCGGTTGGGATATTGGAAAGTTTTCATAGGGAAAGAATGGATTTCGGTCTTGCGGCCACCTTTTTTGTTTATTATCCCGTTCCCTTCCGACAGCAGGACCTGATAGAGTACAAGTTTAAATATCTTGTGGAAAGGGGCATGGATATAGGAAATCATTCCTACGGACATGCAAACCTGGGAGACCTTGACGCCGACGGAATCCAGTATCAGCTGGGTAAAATGGTGTCAGAGACCCAAAAGTACCTGCCGGACTACAGCGTTAATTCACTGGCGCTGCCCTACGGGGTTAATGCTTCCGAGCAGTACAGGGAATATGTATACGAGGGAGAATTCGAAGGGATAAGATACCAAAACGATGCGGTTCTGCTTGTCGGGTCCAACCCGGCACCATCACCGGTGGACATGAATTTTGATCCGCGGAGAATACCGAGGGTCAGGGCTACCGACGATCCGGCAATAAACACAGATATGTACGATTGGATGGAATACTTTGAAGAAAATCCCGGAGAGAGATATATCAGCGATGGGAATCCCGGAACAGTCAGTGTTCCGGTTGAAATGGAGGACAGGGTTGATAAAGAAAAGTTAGGGGACAAAAAACTGGTTGTTTATGACCCGGATAAATAAGATAAATATAAGAGCTCTCAGCATAAGCGGGCTAAGGCTTTTAGTGTGTCGCATAAAGCGCCCCCAATCCAGGTATTATTTGTGTAATATAGTTGTTACACAGGAATAAATATTATATAGAGAAACAAATTTTATTGGGGGCTGGGCAAATGAGGATATTTCTCATCAGAAAAAGTCTGTTCAGGCAGCTCTTGCTGGTTATTATTCTGGTAACGGTTTCGGTGGTTTATACTCAGGGTTATACTCCCGGAGTATTGTCGGTGCTGTTCAACAACGAAAAAAGGCTTCCCATTTACAGCGTTGAAACCGATACAAAGGAAATAGCGATAAGCTTTGACGCTGCCTACGGCGATCAGTACACTCCCCAGATACTCGATATACTGGATGAATACGATGTAAAAACCACTTTTTTTCTGGTGGGTTTTTGGATAGACAAGTACGCCGATATGCTTGAAGAGATTCACAGGAGAGGGCATGAAGTGGGAAACCACTCAACCACCCATCCTCAAATGTCAAGGCTGACGGCGGAAGAGATAAGAAAGGAACTTAAGACCACGGGAGATAAAATCAAAGCTGTCACCGGAAAGGACCCGATATTATTTCGGCCCCCCTTCGGTGATTATAATGATAAAGTTATTGAAAAGGCGAGGGAAATGGGATACTACAGTATACAGTGGGACGTGGATTCCCTGGACTGGAAAGAATTCGGCGTGGAGCCGGTGGTGGACAGGGTTCTGAGCAGGGTAAACAAGGGCTCGATAGTACTGTTTCACAATAATGCAAAATATGTTACGGATTATTTGCCCATTGTGCTGGACCGGCTTAAGAAAGAAGGGTACACAATCGTCCCTGTTTCCAAGCTGATATTGAAAGACAACTATTATATAGATCACACCGGCAGACAACAACCCGTCAATTGACGGGTTGTTGTATGTAAACAAATACCTGCTGACTTGCCTTCCTTCCTATTGTATAATGTCAGGTGACTAAAATAAGGTGAGGGAGGGGTAGAATGCAGGAAAAGAATTCAAACAAACGAAAAAGACTGGTTGTTTTGCTGGCAGTCGTGATTATTGCGGCTGCAGTGGTTCCGTGCACAGTTTATGCTTCCACAGTTCACACGGTAAGCCGTGGGGATACTTTATGGAAGATATCCCAGTGGTATGGAACGACTGTAAACGAAATAAAGAGAGCAAACAATCATTGGAACGACATTATATATCCAAACCAGAAGTTGGTCATTACATGGCCTTCGGTGGCGGCGTCAAGGGGTTCTTCAGCCCAGGTCCGGAATGCTCAAGCGGGCGATATAGAATTAATGGCTAAAATGGTTTATGCAGAATCGAGGGGCGAGCCCTTTGAGGGACAGGTGGCGGTTGCATCGGTTATACTGAACAGGGTCAGGGACAGCAGATTTCCGAACACCGTTTCGCAAGTCATATACCAGCCGGGCGCCTTTACACCGGTACAGAACGGCCAGCTTTATCAAGCCCCGAATGCCGCTGCATACAATGCGGTGGACAATGCGCTGAAGGGCTGGGATGCATCGGGAGGAGCCATTTACTTTTTTAATCCCGATACTGCTACTTCAAGCTGGATTTGGTCAAGACAGATAGTAAAAAGAATAGGCAAACATTATTTTGCAAAATAGAGATGGTTTTTCCATCTCTATTTTGCGTCAGGAATACAGAAAATTCCTTATTCTACAGCTTGTATTAAAAAAAGCAAAATGATAAACTAGGAAAAGTAGAGGGAGATATTACTACCGGAAAGAGTAGATAATATGACCAGATATGATAAGGTATTGATTTTTTTTCTTATTGTGGCAGCTCTGGCCGGGATCTTTTACACCACAAAACTGATGGATTCCGGTCAGGGGAATTATGCCGTAATAATGGTAAATCGGGAGGAATACAGCAGAATTAGCCTGGAAGACACAGAGCCCGCAGAATTTACCGTTACCTCACCCTGGGGTTATAATACTGTGGAAGTGGGCAACAATAGGGTTAGAATAAAGGCAGCTTCCTGTCCCGACCAGATATGTGTAAAGGAGGGCTGGATCAGCAGAGTAAACGAAATGGCGGTTTGCATACCCAACAGATTCATTATAAAAATAATTGGAGAAGAAACGGAAATAGACGATATAGCCTTTTAAAATGACAAAAGATTAGAGGAGGGGTAGTAGTGAGAATCAAAACAAGGAATCCCTGGATACTGGTATTGCTGCTTTTAACCGGTGCTGTTATCGGCGGTTTTTTGGGACAGTTTCTAAGCCAATATCTTCCCTTTTTGCAGCACAGTTTTCCAATCGGAATAAAAGACCCTTTGTTCTTTGATATAGGTGTTATTTCTCTTGTTTTTGGATTTGTTATAAATATAAATGCTGCGGGGGTACTTGGACTATTACTTGCCGTACTCATTTTTATGAAACTATAGTTTTGGCGGGTGGTTGAATGAAAAGACTGGTGCTTGCATCCGGGTCGCCAAGAAGACGGGAAATCTTGAGGCAGTTTGGGGTGGAGTTTGAAATAATAGAAAGCGGTATATATGAAAAGATAAGCTCCGAAAGTATACCACCCTGTGAGATTGCAGTCTCGGCAGCCCGGCATAAGGTAAGGAATGTGCTTGAAAGAATTGGTTTTCCCGCCGTCGTGGTCGGAGCGGATACAATAGTAGTGGTGGACGGGGAAGTGATGGGAAAACCGGAGGATGACCTAAAGGCCCGTGAAATGCTGACTAAACTGTCCGGCAGGGAGCATGAAGTAATTACCGGAATTGCAGTGGCGGACAGCGTCAGCGGCACCGAACTTGTCGATTACCAGACTACCCGGGTCAGGATGAAGAGTATTTCTCCTGCCAGAATAAAAAAGTATGTGGACACCGGTGAACCCCTGGACAAGGCGGGGGCCTATGCAATCCAGGGCAGGGCGGCGGTATTTGTCGACAGCATCAGCGGATGTTACTTCAATGTTGTTGGTTTGCCTGTGACAAAACTGGATGAACTGCTACGGGCGGTGGGTATGGATTTATTATTATAATATGAGCAGCAGCGAACATATAGTTTTTAAATTAGCTTTTATCAAACTATGACAAAGGTTTAGGAAGGAGCATTGAACATGGGATTATTTGGTATTTTCTCCAAGGATATGGGGATAGATTTAGGAACGGCCAATACACTGGTTTATGTAAAGGGTAAGGGAATAATAGTAAGGGAGCCCTCGGTGGTGGCGATACAGAGCGACAGCAGGGAAGTACTGGCGGTGGGCAGCGAAGCCAAGAATATGATCGGCAGGACTCCCGGCAATATAATAGCGATAAGGCCTATGAAAGACGGAGTAATCGCAGACTTTGACGTAACACAGGATATGTTGAGGCATTTCATAAAAAAAGCTTATCCCAAGCCATCCATATTCAAACCGAGGGTAATTGTATGTGTTCCTTCGGGGGTTACCGAAGTGGAAAAAAGGGCTGTGGAAGAAGCGGCGGAACAGGCGGGAGCCAAGGAAGCCTTCCTGATAGAAGAGCCCATGGCTGCGGCCATCGGTTCCGAACTGCCGGTTGCCGAACCACGGGGCAGCATGATAGTGGACGTTGGCGGAGGTACAACCGAGGTTGCAATTATATCACTGGGAGGCATAGTAACAAGCAGGTCCATCCGTATAGGCGGGGACGAATTGGACGAATCAATAGTGCAGTATGTCAAGAGACAGTATAACCTGCTTATCGGTGAAAGGACCGCGGAAGAGGTCAAGATTAGAATAGGTTCGGCTTTTCCGAGAAAGGAAGAGGTGGCTATGGATGTGAAGGGCCGGGACCTGGTTACCGGACTGCCCAAAACCGTCAGGGTTTCATCCGAGGAAATCAGGGAAGCGATAGCCGAACCGGTTAACAGTATTCTGGAAGCCATAAAATTTACCCTGGAAAAAACCCCACCCGAGCTTGCGGCTGATATTATGGACAGGGGTCTGGTACTTACCGGCGGCGGTGCCCTTCTGGAGGGTCTTGACAGAAGGGTAATGGACGAAACCGGTATGCCGGTAAATATTTCGGAAAACCCCTTAGACTGTGTAGTGATGGGTACGGGTAAGGCCCTGGAGGAATTACATTTGTTAAAGAGGGTGCTGGTTTCTACAAAGAAAAGCAAGTAAAAGAGGGGGGGAGCAATGTCCAAACTCTATAAAAACAGGTCAATAATAATGGTAGCAGTCGCTGCTATCATTATTATTGTTATTATTGCTGTAACCTCTGTGGACAGGGACCGTATATCGGCAGGTGAAAGTATTGTAGGGAGTATAATAAAACCTGCCGCAGGGGCGGTTACTGCTGTTGTCAATTCCATACGCAGTTCAGTATCGGGTATAGCCGAGTACAGAAGCCTGAAAGATACCAACAGCATGTTAAACGAACAGATTATCCTGCTTCGGGCCCAGGTAAGGGAAATGGAGGCCCTAAGGCAGGAGAACCATAGGCTCAGGGAAATGCTGGATTTTAAGGACGTCCATTCAGAATTTGATCTTATCGGCTGCAGTATAATCGGCAAAAGTCCGGATAACACTTCCAGCATATTTATAATAAACAAAGGTGCCGAAAACGGTATAGTCAAAAACATGCCTGTGGTTACCAGCAGTGGGCTGGTAGGGCAGGTAATAGATGTGGGAAGCGGCTGGGCAAAAGTACTGCCCCTTAATGACCAGCGAAGTTCAGTAAGCGTTTTGATAAACAGGACCAGGGACACAGGCATTCTGAAAGGGGATATAAATTTTGAGCTTACCGGCTCCATTCCACCGGATGCGGCGATAGTTGAAGGGGACGATGTGGTAACCTCAGGTATGGGCGGTATATATCCAAAGGGCCTGTTTGTGGGCAAGATAAACGAAATAAAAACCGGCGCCGGCCGGCTGTTAAAAACCATCAAGGTTGAACCCGCCGTGGATTTTAATAAAGTGGAGGAAGTCTTTGTGTTGAAACATATCGAAGGTCTTCCCTTCGGAGGGGAGATTGTAGATTGAGTGGATGGATAATAGCATTAATCCTGCTGCTTAATATAATACTGCAGGCTACGGTTTTTCAGTATATTGCAGTGCTGGGCATAAAACCGGATACTGCTATTGCCATAGTGGTTGCCCTAAGTACCTTTCTGGGTAAGGAGTACGGTATGGTTATCGGAGCGGCTGCCGGAATGCTGCAGGATATAGTGTTTGCCAAACCCGTAGGTATAACCACTTTGTCATATATGCTGGCCGGTTACTTCATAGGTATTAACAGCGACAAAATATTTAAGGAGCATATGGTGGTACCTTTGGCCTTTTCTGCGGGGGCCACCCTTTTAAAGTATTCAATAGGCATTTTCTTTAATTATGTATTGGGCGTTCAAATCCCGCTGTTTGCTTACATACGGCAGTATTTTCTGATTGAGCTTATATACAACTGCCTGGTCTCGGTTGTTGTTTACAGGGCGCTCTACCTTATATACCAAAAAAGGTTTCTAAGGTACCGGCTGAGGATAAAAAAGAAAAGGTAAATTTTGGGTGGTGTGGATATGGTCTGGAAAAAGCTGAGGGACAGGAACAATATTATAGCAATGCTGCTGGCTTTTATAGCCGTTACGCTGGTTTTCAGGCTGATACAGGTCCAGATCGTAAAGGGGGAATACTACAGCGACCTCTCCGAGAACAAGCGAATCAGGCAGATAAGTGTTGAGGCTCCCAGGGGGCTGTTTCTTGACCGATATGGCAGGGAAATTGCCGGGAACCGCCCGGGCTATGTTGTGGAAATCCTTAAGACCGAGGTAGTACAGGAGCAGATCAGCGAAGTTGCCCAGGAACTGGTGCGGATTTTGGACAGCAACGGAGAGCGTATCAGGCTTGAGTTTCCTATAATAATAAGCCGAACCGAAGCCGGCTATGTGCAGTCTGCCACCGATGAATCCGGGGAACCCTATACTGTTGAGTTTGCGTTTGGCAGTAATGAAGAGGAAAAAACATGGAAAAAAAGGTACTCAATACCTGAGGACTGCGATGCGGTGCAGGCCCTGGCATTTTTAAAGGAGAAAAACGACATACCGGCGAATATGCCGGATCATATGGCGGCGCAGGCCCTTGCAATTCTGCACAAAACCGGTGAACAGAATTATTTTGCCTACCAGCCGCTGGAGATTGCCAGGGATGTATCAATGCTGACGGTGGCCCGAATTGAGGAAAGACATCTGGACATGCCGGGAGTAAATATTGAAGTCAAACCAATCAGGTATTACAAGGAAGGAAGCTTCGCTTCCCATGTCATGGGATACTTGGGGAGCATAAACCAGCAGGAACTGGAAAATTTAAGGGACAAGGGATATACCCAAAATGATATAATAGGCAAATCGGGCCTGGAAAGGGTCCTGGAAGAGGAACTGAAAGGTACCAATGGCGCCAGGCAGGTGGAGGTAAACTCGGTTGGAAGATTAATAAGCACCCTGGGAGAAAGGCCTTCGGTTCCGGGCAGAAATGTGTTCCTTACCATTGACGCCAGGCTGCAGCAAACCGCCGAACAGGCGCTGGCAGACACGATGGAAAAAATACGGGCCGGTGAGATGGGGCATAAGTATCCGGAAGCCAAGGCAGGGGCGGCGGTGGCGATAGACGTAAATACCGGGGAAATACTTGCGCTGGCAAGTTACCCATCCTATGACCCAAACCTGTTTTCCACCGGTATTTCATCCGAGGACTGGCAGATGCTCAATCCGCAATCCGACAGCCCGGTGGAGCCCCGGCCGCTGTTTAACAATGCCATCCAGGCTGCTGTGCCTCCCGGGTCAATATTTAAAATGGTGGCGGCGGTTGCAGCCCTTGAAGAAAAGGTTATCAAGCCGGATACCATTATTGTTGACAGGGGAGTTTACAGGGTTATACCCGGTGCCAGTCCGGCATGCTGGATTTGGAATCAAAACAGAACAACCCATGGTCCCGAAAATGTGGTGGACGCTATCAGGGATTCCTGTAATTATTTCTTTTACGAAACAGGCCGGCTTCTGGGTATAAACAAGCTTGAGGAATACGCACACAGATTCGGACTTGGACAAAGGACCGGCATTGAACTTCCCGGCGAAGCGGCGGGAGTTGTGGCGGGGCCAACCTATAAGACGGCGATTTGGAAAAACGTAATAAGAAACTATATGACAGATACCATGGAGGTACAGGATGAACAAATGATAAACGGAGTGTTCGGCCTGCTGGACGTGGAGTTCGGAACATGGACCCAAATGCGCAGGGCCCTGGAAGGTTTGGGTGTAGAAAATATTGAGAACATAAACAGGTTGATAACCTATATAAATGCCAGCAAATGGACAGCCGGTCAGACCTTGAGTGCCGTGATAGGTCAGGGCGAACACATGTACACGCCTGTTCAGATAGCAAACTATATTGCCACACTGGCGAACGGCGGTACCAGATACAGGCCCCATCTAATCAAAAAGACATATAATCAGGAGACGGGGAACTACGAATATGTCGAACCGGAAATTCTGGACAGGATTGATATATCATCGGACAGCCTTAAGGCTGTATTGAAGGGTATGAATGCGGTGACAAGACCGGGAGGTACTGCCGCTTCCTTGTTTAGGGATTTCCCGGTGGAAATTGCAGGGAAAACAGGCACTGCACAGAATCCCGGTTATGACGGGTATGCATGGTTTGCAGGTTTTGCACCCTATGAGGACCCGCAGATAGCGGTTTCGGTTTTGATTTTTCAGGGAGGCTCGGGTAATTATGCGTCTCCGGTGGCAAAGGCAATTTTTGCGGAATATCTCAAGATTAACCATGAGGGTGCGCCAATGGAAACATACAATTCCCTTTCCAGATAATAAATTAAATAGAAGGAATTATGGGTTTGGTGAAGAATAATAAACGGAGGCAAAAACATAACATGCAGCGAAACATATTGGAATTTAAAGGACTTAAGAAGGGCTTGTATGCCATATATAAAGGTGCCGACAGGTTCGAGGATTTTTTACAGGCACTGGAGGGAAAGCTTGATGGGGCCGGGGATTTCTTTGCCGGTGCTTGCATGGTGGGTGTTTACGGCATAGAGCTCAGTGAGATTGAAGAGGATATTCTGGGCGATTTATTAAAGGGCAGATACAAAATGGAAATAAAGGTTCCACTTCTGAACAAGGATACGGTTTCCCGGTCAGGCATAATCGCAGATTTTGGTACAAGGTTTGTTAAATCAACCCTCAGGTCCGGGCAAAGTGTATCCTGCGAAGGGAATGTGGTTGTTCTTGGTGACGTTAACGCAGGGGCGGAAGTTGAAGCGGGGGGCAGCATTGTTGTTATGGGCTCTCTTCGGGGCACTGCAAGGGCAGGGGTACCCGACAGAAACGAAGCGATTATTTCGGCAATCTCGCTGCAGCCCACCCAGCTTAAGATAGGGAAAGTAGTAGTCCGATGGCCGGATGAGGAGCGATACGCCGATGAACCCGAGATAGCCTATGTACAGCAGGACGTAATGTATGTAAGGCCCTTATCGGATATCAAATAAACATAACGGTATACAATACATATTAGGGAGGAGAAACCTATGGGAGAAGTAATAGTCATAACTTCCGGGAAAGGCGGTGTGGGGAAAACCACTGCTACGGCCAATATTGGGACAGCCCTTGCCTTTAACGAGAAGAAGGTAGTATTGGTTGACGCGGATATTGGCCTTAGAAATCTGGATGTGGTTATGGGTTTGGAAAACAGGATTGTATATGATATTGTGGACGTGGTGGAGGGTACCTGCAGGCTGCGCCAGGCACTCATCAAGGATAAGAGGTATCCGGACCTGTTTCTGCTTCCAGCTGCCCAGACAAAGGACAAGAATGCGGTTTCACCTTCACAGATGCAGGAATTATGCGAAAAACTGATACGGGAATTTGATTTTGTTCTTATAGACTGCCCGGCAGGAATAGAACAGGGTTTTAGGAATGCCATTGCCGGAGCCAACAGTGCCATCGTGGTAACAACTCCGGAAATATCAGCGGTGAGAGATGCGGACAGAATAATCGGTCTTTTGGAGGCATCCGAACTCCGAAATCCAAAGCTTGTGGTTAATCGGGTGAAGATGGACATGGTTAAGAAAGGCGACATGATGAACACCGAAGATATGATAGACATTCTGGCGATTGACCTTTTGGGAGTAGTACCCGATGACGAGAGCATAGTGGTCTCCACCAACAGGGGAGAGCCGGCGGTAAATGATGCAAAGTCAATGGCCGGAAAGGCATTTAACAATATTGCCATGAGGATAATTGGGGAAGAAGTCCCGTTTATGGACCTGGAAGTGGAAGAAGGCTTTATTATTAAACTGTTGAAGCTTATCGGCAGCAAAAGATAATCAGGAGAGGAGGAATAGAAAAATGGACCTGTTCAGGTCGGGTTTTAGACAAAGCACCAGAAGCAAAGATTTAGCAAAGGAAAGGCTGAAGTTGGTTTTGGTCCATGACAGGGTGAATGTTTCCTCCAGATTCCTTGAGATGATAAAGGGAGATATAATCAGGGTAATATCCGATTATATGGAAATAGACGAAGACAACCTGGAGATTAAGGTGACCAAGACCAAGAGGGATGAGGATGATACACTGGTTCCCGCATTAATGGCTAATATTCCAATTAAGCGTATGAAGGGTTCCGCAAGATAACCGGCTGATATTCAGCCGGTTTTATTTTACAAATGATTATACATAATGGCTGTGGTATAATTGAGATGAGTTTTCGGGCGGCGGGGGTGATAGTTTGATAGACAAAAAGCTTGTTAGAAATGTAGACTATATGCTGATTTTGGCGATAATTGTGCTTATTTGCATAAGTATAATAATAATAAGCAGTGCAACCCATGCTCCCGATACCGGGGATTACGGGATGGTAAAACGCCAGATAATATGGGCGGTTATAAGCCTTTTTGCGGGGCTTGTAGTTATTACCATTGATTATAATACCCTGGGAAATTTTGCTTATATTATTTATGTGGGGAGCATATTGTTCCTGCTGCTTGTGAAAATACCCGGCATTGGGGTTATCCGGGGCGGGGCAAGGAGCTGGATAGACTTGGGCTTTTCCAGTATTCAGCCTTCCGAGTTTGCAAAGATAGGAATTATTATATCCTTTGCCAAATTCCTGGAGAGCAGGGAAGAAAAGCTTGACAGCATAAAAAGTGTGGCCCTGCCTTTAATCTTTGTGGCTTTTCCGGCGATGCTGGTATTGTTTGAGCCGGACCTTGGCGGTACCCTTGTGTTTATTGCAATCTTTGCAGGTATGATTTTTGCGGCGGGTATAAGCTATAAATTGATTCTGTGGGGAATAATTACATGTATTGCGGCGATTCCTCCCGCATGGTATTTCCTGTTTGAAGACCATCAAAAAACAAGGCTTTTGGTCTTCTTAAACCCTGGTATAGACCCGCTGGGTGGCGGGTATCATGTAATACAGTCAATGATTGCCATCGGTTCGGGCCGTCTGCTGGGTAAAGGGCTGTATAACGGAACCCAGAACAAGCTGGATTTTTTGCCCGCACAGCACACCGACTTTATTTTTTCGGTGCTGGGGGAAGAATTTGGCTTTGTAGGTGCGGCTGTCGTTATTTTTCTTTTGTTTTTTATCCTGTACAGAATACTGGACGCCGCACGGCAGGCAAAGGACAGATTTGGTTATCTTATGGTTATCGGAGTTCTGTCAATGTTTACATTCCAGATACTTGAAAACATCGGAATGACGATAGGCATTATGCCGATAACCGGGCTTACGCTGCCCTTTGTGAGCTACGGAGGAAGTTCGCTGCTTGCAAAAATGATCGCGGTGGGCCTGGTTATCAATGTCGGGATGAGAAGGCAGAGAATCAATTTCTGATAGTCCTCATATTCTCCCATTGGTGTAAATATATTATACTAAAACCTGTTTTGGGGAGGGAAACCCATGAAGAGGGCCTTTGGGAGACACACGGGAAGTTTTAAGAGAAGTAGATTGGGTAAAAAGTATGGTGTAAGGGGCGTTAAGGATAAAAACAAGTTAAAGGACAATTTAAGGAAACTCACCATTTGCATATTTGTGGTTTTAATTATTGTACTTATAAAAAGCATGAACTTTTCCTATGCCCAGAAAGCGGCCAGCGGTATTAAATCCATAATAACAAGTGAATACGACTTGAAGGAAAGACTGGGCCTGGTAAGGGATTGGCTGCCGGGGATGCAGAGGAACATAATGAAAGTCTTCAACGCGGAAGGCTCTTCCGCTTTAATGAGTATGCCGGTGGACGGTCCCATTACTTCCGGATATGGGATGAGGACCCATCCGGTCTTTGGAGTTGAGAGAAAACACGACGGAATAGACATTGCAGCCCCGGTGGGAGAACCGGTTAAGGCAGCCCTGCCCGGGACGGTAACAGAGATCAGGGCCGATGATAATTACGGAAATGTTGTATTAATCGACCACGGCAACGGTGTGAAAACCCTGTACGGTCACCTGGAGGATGTAAGGGTTTCAAAGGACCAGCAGGTATCCCGGGATGATATAATAGGAGTGGTGGGAAACACCGGCTTAAGTACCGGTTCCCATCTTCATTTCGAGGTCTGGGTAAACGACAGGCCTGTCGACCCGGCCAACCGCCTGGACACAAGCTTTAAAAGCATGTAAAGGGAGGCGGTGGAGTAATGAAGCTTTTAAGGATTAGGGGGATTGACATACTGATAAGTCCCGCTGTTATCATTATGGCTGCAGTGGCGGTGTATTTCGGTTACTTTTCCAAGGTACTAATACTTACCGCAGCGGTATTGCTGCATGAAGCGGCACATTCCTTTACTGCCGGGTTCTTGGGCTACAGGCTGGAAGAGATTAATCTTTTCCCCCTGGGGGGAGAGATAAGAATAGGCGGCATGTTTGAACTGGACCCGGGACAGGAAATACTGATTGCACTGGCGGGCCCGGTTATGAATGTTTTTATGGCTTTCTTTGCCCTGTGGCTTAAACCCCACAGCTTTGTCAACGCGTCGGCTGTGGATTTTTTTATTGCTGTAAATGTGGTGGCGGCTTTGTTTAACCTGCTTCCGGCCCTCCCCATGGACGGGGGAAGAATTCTGCGGGCCCTGCTTTCTTACCGGTGGGGTACCGCCAGGGCAACCCGGATAGTGTGGCTGCTTGGAAAGTGTTGCGCCGGGCTGCTGGCCCTGTTGGCATTATACCGGGGTCTTAAAAATCCACTGTATATTACAATGCTGGCAGCCGCAGTTTTTTTGTTTTTTGCGGGGGCCGGTGAAAGAAACAAAGCGGCATCCTTGATGATTAACCAGGTTGGGCACAAGAAAAGCTTGCTTAGAAAAAGGGGTCTTATTAAATCAAAGACCCTGGCGGTTGCCTATAATGCCTCCGGAAAGAAAGTTGTTAAGCGTTTGGTGCCCGGATACTATCACATAGTGTATGTGATTGGCACTGAAGGCCAGGTGCTTGGAAGGGTGGGGGAGCAGGAAATACTTAATGGTATAATGGAACACGGGTACAATGTCAAAATGATAGATATAGTAAAAATGTACAATACATAGATAGAAGGTAAATTTTATTATATAATAATTTGTGGAATACTAGTTTTAAACATAGGACAAGGTCGCGGGAGGATATGTAATGACAGCCAGGGATATAGAGTTACTGCTCGACAAAGTGGAAAAACCGGCCCGTTATACCGGCGGTGAGTACAACTGCGTATACAAAAAAAAGGAAAAGATAGATATAAGGTTCGCCTTTGCCTTTCCGGATGTTTACGAGATTGCCATGTCACATCTGGGGCTCAGGATCCTGTACTATCTTTTAAACCGGCGGGAGGATACATGGTGCGAGCGGGTCTTTGCTCCCTGGACCGATATGGAAAGCCTGATGAGGGAAAACAGGGTTCCACTGTTTGCACTGGAGAGCAGGGATCCGGTGGCGGGGTTTGGTTTTATTGGTTTTACACTGCAGTATGAAATGAGCTATTCAAACATAACCAACATGCTTTCGCTGGCGGGCATCCCGATGCTAAGCAGTCAGAGGAATAAAGAACATCCCTTTGTAATAGCCGGCGGGCCCTGTGCATATAACGGAGAACCGCTGGCGGATATAATAGATTTTTTTGTTTTGGGAGAAGGGGAAGAGGTCCTAACGCCAATTCTGGATGCATACCTTGAATGGAAGAGGAGGGGCGGTACCCGCGGTGAATTCCTGGAAAGGGTATCACAGATAGAAGGAGTGTATGTACCTTCCCTTTATGATGTGAAATACAAAGAGGACGGTACCATAGAAAGCGTACTGCCGGTAGGCGATAGTGTCCCCGGTAATATAAACAAGGTTATTATCCGGGACCTTGACAGTGTTTATTTCCCGGACAGAATAATAGTACCCTTTATGGATATTGTCCACGACAGAATTATCCTGGAACTGTTCAGGGGGTGTGTACGGGGATGCAGGTTCTGTCAGGCGGGTATGGTTTATCGGCCGGTAAGGGAAAAGGCTCCCGATGTGCTTTTGACCCAGGCGGAAAGACTTATAAAGAACACCGGCTACGAAGAGGTTTCTCTGTCTTCTCTCAGCACCGGTGATTATTCACAGCTACAGCCGCTGGTGCAAAGGCTGATAAAGGCCCACGGTGAAAAAAGAGTTGGGCTGTCCCTGCCGTCCCTCAGGATAGACGGTTTTTCGCTGGAGCTTATAAAGGAAATACAAAAAGTTAGAAAAACCGGGCTTACCTTCGCACCCGAGGCGGGAAGCCAGAGGATGAGGGATGTAATAAACAAGGGGGTTACCGAAGCGGACCTGATGGAATCCGTTGGGGCGGCCTTTGAAGCCGGTTATGACAATGTGAAGCTGTATTTTATGATAGGTTTGCCCACTGAAACAACAGAGGATATTGAATGTATTTCCGACCTTGTGTTTAAAGTGGTGGATAAATACTATGCCACCGACAAACAAAAAAGGGGAAGGAAACTAAGGGTTACCGTAAGCACTTCCTGCTTCGTGCCCAAACCCTTTACCCCCTTCCAGTGGCAGCCGCAGGACAGTATAAAGTCCTTCAGACAAAAACAGCGGCTTTTAAAGGATAAGCTCAGGCACAGGGCAGTAACCTATAACTGGCACCAGCCGGAAACCAGCTTTCTTGAAGCGGTTTTTGCGAGGGGGGACCGCAGACTGGGAAAGGTTCTAATCAGAGCATGGGAACTGGGCTGCCGTTTAGACGGGTGGAAGGAACATTTTGATTTTGCAAAATGGAATAGGGCCTTTGAAGACTGCAATATCGACCCAAAATTTTACGCTCTAAGGCGGAGGAGCTATACCGAGGTGCTGCCCTGGGATCATATTAATATAGGTGTATCCAGGGGATTTTTGAAAAGGGAAAACGAATGGGCCCTGAAGGAAAAGACCACACCGTACTGCCGCGAAGGCTGTATAAGCTGTGGTATATCTGAATTATTCGGCGGAGGTATCTGCAATGTCGACAGTCAGGATTAAGTTTAAAAAGGAGGGCAGCGCAAAGTATATTTCACACCTTGACCTCATTCGTACTATTCAAAGGGCGGTCAGGAGGGCGGATATCCCCATTGAATACACGAAGGGTTTTAACCCCCACGCAAAGATATCCTACGGACCGGCCCTTGCAGTGGGGATGAGCAGCTGCGGCGAATACCTCGATATGGAGTTGAATATGGAAATGGGCCAATCCGAGATGATGGAAAGATTAAACAACAGCCTGCCGCCCGGGATAAGGGTAACCGCCGCAAGCGCTGTACCCGAAGATGCTCCTTCGCTGGCCTCGATGATAGATGCAGCCGGTTACTCGATTGCCGGACAGGTGAAGGGACAGCATGAACATTCGGAAGAGAAACTTAAAGATTTTTTCTCTTTACGGCATGCACTGATTCAAAAGACGGACAAAAAGGGCAGAAAAAAACAGGCGGATATTATACCAATGATACTTGAGGTTGAAAAGATACTGGCAGGGGCAGGCGGGGTGACCCTGGAAGTCATACTGGCGGTGGGCAGCAGGGCCAATCTTAAACCTGCCCATTTGATTAAAGCGATTGAACAGGAGACCGGGATAATCCTGGAAGGGGTAAAGATACACCGCAGGGAGCTTTTTGTAAAAAACGGACAAAATTATCTTTCGCCGCTTGAGATTTTCAATTAGTTTGATGGAGACATTTCGCAGCTTAACCGGTATGTTTCCTATATTTACGGGAGTTGAAAACATGAATGAGATTATTGTGGATGTGAGCTTTGAACAGACCAGAGTTGCTTTGCTGGAGGATGAACAGCTTAACGAGATATATATAGAGAGATTTGGCAACAAAAGAATTGTCGGCAGTATTTATAAGGGAAGGGTTGAAAATGTACTCCCCGGTATGCAGGCGGCTTTTGTGAATATCGGGCTGGAGAAGAACGCTTTTTTGTATGTTAAGGATATTTTCCTTGATTTAGAAGAATTTGACGGAGTGGAAAATGCGGACCAGCTTTCCATTAAGGATGTGCTGAAAAAGGGTCAGGAAATAATGGTACAGGTGGTAAAGGAACCTATAGACAACAAGGGCCCGAGAGCCACCACCAATGTCACGCTGCCGGGACGCTATATGGTGCTTCTGCCATATGCCAATTATGTGGGGATTTCAAGAAGAATCGAGAACGAGGAAGAACGCAGCAGACTGAGAGCCTTGGCCATGGAGATTAAGCCGGAAAACATGGGACTTATTATAAGAACTGCAGCCGAAGGCAAGGATAAGCGGGACATCAAGCATGATTTGAAACTTTTGCGAAAACTGTGGCAGTTGGTTAAAAGAAAGGAAAAAACGTATAACGCTCCAAGGATAATACACCGGGACCTGAACCTGGTTATGAAAACGGTGAGGGATATGTTTACCCGCAGCATTGACCGTTTTGTTATAAACAGCAGGTCTGAATACCAAAAAATACTTGAACTGCTTGACATGACATCACCGCAGCTCAAGGAAAGGGTTGTTCTGTATGACAGGGACCAGAACATATTTGATTATTACAATGTGGAGCCCAAAATAGCAAGTGCCCTCAGCAGAAAGGTATGGCTGAAAAGCGGCGGATATATAGTAATAGACCAGACAGAGGCCCTGACTTCGATAGATGTGAATACCGGAAGATTTGTAGGCAGCCTTGACCTTAAGGATACGGTGCTTAAAACAAACCTGGAGGCGGCACGGGAGATTGCTAGGCAGTTAAGGCTGAGGGACATCGGCGGTATAATAATTGCAGATTTTATCGATATGGAAAACGGCGGAGATGACAGAGTTGTACTGGAAGAGCTGAAAAAGAGCTTGAAACGTGACAGGACAAGGAGCAATGTACTGGGTATGACCCAGTTGGGCCTGGTGGAGATAACCAGGAAAAAGGTGGGCAGAAGAATTGATTCGATACTGCAAAAACCGTGCCCTTTCTGCCAGGGGACCGGCAGGGTGCTTTCGGAGGAAACGATGGCAAACAGGATTGAAAGGGAACTGCAGAGGATTTTCTCCCGGACCACCGCCGAAGCAGCCCTCATTGAAGCCCATCCGTCGGTGGCGGCGCTGGTGATTGGCAGCGGAGGGGAGCATTTGGCCCGCCTGGAAAAACAATTTGGAAGATATATATATATCAAGGGCAGTTCACACCTGCATCCCGAGGACATAGAAGTCAAGGTGACAGGCAGGAAGGATTATGTGGAAAGCCATGCTTTTCCGGTAAGGGAGGGCGAGATACTGGACATATTCATATATGAACCCCATGCTGTTAATAATAATGACGGAATAGGCAGAATAGAAGGATATGTGATAAACGTGGAAAATGCAGGCAATATGGCCGGAAAGAAGGTTAGGACCAAAATAACAAAGACCTATAAAACCTATGCAAAGGGCGAATTGGTTTGACAGGGCCCGTTTGCGGTGGTATAATATTTAAGTTGTAAGCAGCCGCACGAATAGGGTTTTATAAAACACCCGATGGGTGTACCTGTATTCGGCGAGACTGGGTCGAGGAGGTGTGCTGGACATGTATGCTTTGATAGAAACCGGAGGAAAGCAGTACAAGGTGGAAGAGGGAGACATACTTTCGGTTGAAAGACTAAAGGTAAGCGAAGGTGAAACGGTAAGCTTTGACAAGGTGCTGATGATAAGCGGCGAAGAAGGAGTCAAGGTCGGCAAGCCCTATATCGAAGGAGCAGTTGTGGAAGGCGAAGTATTGCTGCACGACAAGGACAAAAAGATTGTGGTATTCAAATACAAGGCAAAAAAGAACTACAGGCGAAAGCAGGGACATCGTCAGCCGTTTACTAAGATTAAAATAAGCAAGATAACGGGATAGTCCGGTATGATAACCGTTTGCGTAAAAAGGGATAAAAAAAACAGTATTGTGGAGTACAGGATAACCGGCCATGCCGATTACGACGAATACGGCCGGGATGTGGTCTGCAGTGCGGTGTCGGTGCTTGCCCAGTCAGTGATTATCGGCTTAACCAGAAGTGTGGGCATAAAACCCGAGTACTCGATGGATGGGGGCAACCTGTACTGTATCCTGCCTCCCCTAGATTACAAAAAAAGGAAAGAAGCTGATTTGCTGCTTGATACCATGTTTTACACTCTGGAGAGCATAAAACAGAGTTATCCCGGAAATATTTCCATCTTTGAAACGGAGGTGTAACAGATGTTTAAAATAGATTTGCAGCTGTTTGCCCACAAAAAAGGAGTGGGTAGTTCCAGGAACGGAAGAGACAGTGAAGCCAAAAGACTGGGTGCAAAAAGAGGAGACGGCCAGTTTGTTCTGGCGGGTAACATCCTGGTCCGACAGAGGGGCACAAAGATACACCCCGGCAGCAATGTCCGAAGGGGCGGGGATGACACGCTGTTTGCCCTGGTGGATGGAGTAGTGCGCTACGAGAGAAAGGGTAAGGACAAGAAGCAGGTAAGCGTATACGAAAAAGAAGCGATTATATAAAACCTTCCGTCAGGGAAGGTTCTTTTTTTACCGCCTATGGGTGGATAAAAATAACAGTTAATTGGTAAAACTAATCATGGGTGGTGGTTTTTGTTGTTTGTGGATATTGTCAAAATACATGTGGCGGCAGGCAGCGGCGGTCACGGAGCCGTTTCCTTCCGAAGGGAAAAGTACATACCCGCCGGGGGGCCCGACGGCGGAGACGGGGGCCGTGGAGGAGATATTGTTTTTGAAGCCGATGCAGGGCTCAAGACTCTGATGGATTTCAGATATAAAAAGCACTACAGGGCACAAAACGGCCAGAACGGAGCCGGCTCAAACAGGACCGGAAAGGATGGGGACCACCTGGTACTTAGGATACCTGTGGGTACCGTTATAAAGGACGCCGAAGAGGATAGTGTCCTTGCGGACCTGACCAAACCGGGACAGAGAGAGGTTGTGGCAGCAGGAGGCATGGGAGGCAGGGGAAATTCGAGGTTTAAAAGTTCCACAAGGCAGGCGCCTACCTTTGCGGAGAACGGGTATGACGGCGAAGAAAGATGGCTTGTACTTGAACTGAAACTCCTGGCGGATGTGGGGCTGATCGGTTTCCCAAACGTGGGCAAGTCCACCATTTTATCGGTGACAACAGGTGCATCCCCGAAGATAGCCAATTATCCCTTTACCACGCTCAGTCCCAATCTGGGTGTTGTGGAGCTGGGTGAGGGAAAAAGCTTTGTCATGGCGGATATACCGGGTCTTATTGAAGGCGCCCACCAAGGAGTGGGTCTGGGGCATGATTTTTTAAGACACATTGAAAGGACCAGGCTGCTGATACACGTACTTGATGTTTCCGGTTCGGAAGGCAGGGATCCCCTTAAGGACTTCGAGCAGGTAAACTATGAACTGGAAAGGCACAGCAGTGAATTGGTCAAAAGGCCGCAGATAGTTGCCGCCAACAAGATTGACCTGCCTGAAGCGCAACGGGCTCTACCCGGGATAAAAAAAGAACTGGAAGAAAAAGGTTATGAAGTATTTGAAATTTCCGCAGCGACGAATTCGGGACTTAAAAGACTTGTTTTCAGGGCCTATGAACTACTATGCGATATTGAAAAGCAGCTTCCCGAAGAAAAACGGGAAGATATTGAAGAAAAGAAGAAGATGCGCTATTATAGATTTAAAGAAGAAAAACCCTTCACCGTCGAAAAGGATGGCGGAACCTTTATAGTAAAAGGCAGATGGGTTGACAGGCTGATGTCCGGCATAAACATCGATCGGGATGAATCCCTGAAGTATTTTCAGAAGGTCATACGAAAGAGGGGTATAACCGATGAACTGAAAAGATTGGGTATTGAACAAGGCGATACGGTGATAGTTGGCGATGTTGAATTTGAGTACTATGAATAAGTTTGGGGGTCAGAAAAAGGCAATGGAATGCATCAACTGCAAAAACTGCAAACAGAACCAACCGACATATTATTGTTTTGCCCGTGATGAGGTGGTTGTTAATACTCACTATATGCCCAGAAAGGAAAAGATACGAACCGGCTGGAAAAAGGGACATCCCGGCTATGAAACCCATAGAAGGAAGCTCAGGAAAAATGAAATAGAAGTATGAAGGAACAGAAAGAGGCAAGCCTTTAAATATCAGGCTTGCCTCTTTGCATACATATAGACGCTTTAATTATGAATATTTTTCCATGCAGGTGGAATAATCGGGGAAGGAGGTGGCGGTAATGAAAGGGTCGATTGAGCATATAAAAGGCTGGATATCGGTCCGGCTGCGGAACGCTCGAATACAGGACTACTATTACAGCGGCGGGGATACCACAAAGCACTACCGGGCGAGAAACTTGGACAGGCTGTTTGCCAGGGTGATTGTATTCACTCTGACTGTCCTGTCCTTCTTTATATATACCGGAAACTTTTTTGCCGGTCTGTTTTTTGGGGGTGTCTGCATCTATTTGTTCGACAGGCTTGCAAAGCGTTTCAGGAATTTAAGATGCGAAAAAAACCGGGAAGCAATGCTGGAGAAGGAAGCAGTGGACAGGTTTAATAAGCTGCTTGAAGAAAAGACAAGCCGCGATTTCTTTGAAATTGTATGTGAAATGCTTGGAAAGGACCATTCCTTTACAGGACTTCGGATTATTGAGGATAATGAAAAAAGGCCGTTTTTAATCACCGGCAGGTTCAGAGGAGAAGATGTTGGAATATACGCTGACAAGCTTAAAGAGGGTACTTCGGTCAAAGAAAAAAACCTGGAAGAATTCACGCGGTACTGCATGGACAGAGGCTTAAAAAACGGTATATATATTGCCAGCGGACCCTTTGATTATTCCGCCAGGGAATATGCAGTGAATCTAGATTCCTTCAATCTGTTTATAGCGGATACTAAAACCATGCACAAGGTGTTCCTTAAACGGGGATTATTGTTCCCTATTAAAGACCTTGAGGAAGGGCTGGAGCAAAAAATACTTGAACAGAATGAAGAAACCCATCACCGTTTCCGGAGAATACTGGCCTACAGGCGCATAAGAACCTATACGGTGCTGGGAGTCCTCATTGCAGTATATTCGGTTTTTGTGCCCTATTCGTTCTACTACCTTTTTGTATCCATAGTCCTTTTCAGCCTTTCACTGACGGCGCTTATTAAATGGAGAATAGAAAAGTACATGGAGGATGCCGAAAACAGCATAAAGTTGGACAATATTATGGATGCAGGCTAGTTTCCCGTCAGGAACGGTTTGTGATAAAACTGGGAAGCCTGTCCATGTCAAAGTTCCCTCCGCTTACCACACTTACTACCTTTTTGCCTTTACCCCAGTCTTCCTTTAATGCCGCCGCTACACTGACTGCTCCCGAGGGTTCGGGAACCGTTTTGAAATGCTCGATAATAAGGCGGATGGCCTGGAGAATTTCCTCCTCGCTTACAAGCATTGTTCTGTCAACATACTTCCTTACCAGCGGGAAGGTCAGGAAGCCGGGCTTCATTGTGAGCAGTCCGTCGGCTATTGAGTGGGTTTTTTCCAGTTGTGTTATATCCTCTTTGTCAAGGGATACCGTCATGGAGTTGCTGCCGGCCGGTTCCACGCCAATAACCTGTGTTTTTGGCCGCAGGTTTTTCACAAGCGTGGCAATGCCCGATATCAGTCCACCGCCCCCTATGGGAACCAGTATAATATCCACGTCGGGAACCTGCTCCAGTATTTCTTTTCCAATTGTACCCTGGCCGGAAATTACGTCCGGGTGGTCGTAGGACGGTATTTCGAGATATCCTCTTTGCTGTGCGATTTCCTTCGAACGGGCCAGTCTTTCCCGGGAAGTTTTGCCGCAAAACTCTATCTGTGCGTTCCACCGGGAAACGGCACGGCTTTTAGCCTTGGGTGCCGTCTCCGGCATTACTATCACCGCCGGAACGCCCATCTTGTTTGCAACATAGGCTACCGCCTGGCCGTGGTTGCCGGAGGAAGCGGTGACAACGCCATTTAACGAAGGCATTTCTTTTTTCTGTTTTATAAGGCAGTTGCTGGCCCCCCTTATTTTAAACGAATTGGTTGTCTGAAGATTTTCGGCTTTCAGCATCAGGTCAAAACCCAGGTCATCTGATAATAAACTGGAATACAGAATAGGGGTAGTCCTGGCAAATTTCCTTATATTTGCATTAGCTTCCCATATTGACTGGAGTTCTAACAAAACATACCACACCCTTTCATTTGATTATTATGATGTTAAAACAATAATATCATTTTTTCTTCTGCATATTAACATGTTTTTGTATAAAGAAGATATCATTCCAGGGATAAATTTGGCGAATCAAGCAATTTTTCTTAAGGCTGGATACTTTAAATTTTACAGGAATACTGTATAATGTTAGTTGTATGTATTTAACTGCAGTACCTGGAGGTGGACACACTAAATGAAACCCCGAAAAATTGGCATCATGGGGGGTACCTTTGATCCCATCCATTATGGGCATCTGGTTACAGCGGAGGCGGCAAGGGACGAGTTCAACCTGGACAAGGTTGTATTTGTTCCGTCGGGGAATCCGCCGCATAAAAAAGAAAAATCAATAAGTGAAGGGTCCGACAGGCTTTATATGACTTCCCTGGCTACCGCAAACAATCCGTATTTTGAAGTTTCGGATATTGAACTGAAGCGGAAAGGGTATACCTATACGGTGGATACACTGAGGGATTTTGTCGGTATTTACGGAGAAAACACCCATATTTACTTCATAACCGGTGCCGACGCGGTTGTGGAAATACTTACCTGGAAGGACGTACCTGCCATTTTGAAGCTGTGCAGGATAGTATCTGCTTACAGACCGGGTTCTGACATAAACAAGTTCAAAAAAATGGTGGACCAATTGGAAAGAGTATATAAAAGCAAGGTGTATCTTATAGAGGTTCCGGCTCTGGCGATATCATCGACAGAAATACGGCGCAGGGTAAGCAGCGGTATAACCATAAAATATCTTCTGCCCGGAAGCGTGGAGAAGTACATCCTGGATAAGGGACTGTACCGGTAATTTGGCGGGTAGCAGAGGGCTGGAACTTTTAAAATAAATATGCGTCTAATAGCAGGTAACATTCGGATGTAAAAGGGGAGTGGTTCTATTGGACGGCATTGGCAATATAAGGGAAAAGCTGAAGAACATGCTGTCCCATGACAGGTTTTTGCATTCGCTTCGGGTAACCGAGCAGGCGGTAATACTTGCCAGAAAGTTTGGCGCCGATACCCGAAAGGCAGAAATTGCAGGCCTTTTGCACGACTGTGCAAGGGATCTAAGTCTTACAGAGGCATTGAATGCAGCAGTCAAATTTGATATTATATTAGATAATATAACAATGAATTCACCGGAAATAATCCATGCAGCGATAGGCGAGGCGATTGCAAAATACAGGTTCAACATTACGGATGGCGAAATACTGGATGCCATTAGGTATCATACCACCGGGAGGAATGGTATGGCTCTGCTTGAGAAAATAATTTTTATAGCCGATTATACCGAACCCTCGAGGGATTTCCCCGGTGTTGACGAGATTAGGAATGTACTGCAGCAAAGTCTTGACAGGGCTGTACTGTATGCGCTGGAGAATACCCTCGAATACCTGATCGGAAAAAAACAGCTGATACATCCGGATACGGTAAATGCAAGAAATTGCTTTTATCTTGATAAAGCATGAACGGAGTGGTCTCAATGAAAAGGTTTTTTAAAATAGCTGCAATAGCGTTTTTGGCGGTAATTATTGTATTGGCTTCCGCACTCTTTTTCTTTTTGAATGCAATAAGTGAAGATGAAACCGGTGACCAGACCGGAGAGGTTGAATTCCAAATACCCGACCCTCCCCAAAAGGACGAACGGGTCAACGTGCTTGTTTTGGGCGTGGACGTGGGCGACCCGAAGGACGGCAGAGCCCCAAGCCGTGCCGATACAATGATATTGGCAAGCTTTAATCCCCAGGACAAGGAACTGGATTTGATATCTCTGCCCAGGGATACCAGGGTGGACATTAAGGGCAAAGGGCTTGACAAGCTTGGACATGCCCATGCCTACGGGGGTGCTCCGCTGGCAATGGATACCATAGGGAGCTTTCTGGGTATTGATGTACACTATTATTTCAGTATAGATTACGCAGGGTTCAGAAAATTTGTGGATAACCTCGGAGGGGTGAGGGTGAACATACCCTTTGATATGGACTATTACGATCCGTATGATAACCCGCCTCTGCGGATAAACCTCAAAAAGGGATGGCAGACGTTAAACGGTGAAAAGGCGCTGCAGTATGTCAGGTACCGTGAGGGTTATCCGAATCAAGACATAGGCAGGATAGAAGCACAGCAGGCCTTTATGGATGCCGTTATTGACAAAATCTTAAGCGCAGGAACGGTACTCAGATTGCCGGCCCTTGCGGATACCCTGAGCAGCCATTTAAAGACCAACATGACCCCTTCGGATATGGGTAAATATGCCTTCAGGGCAGCGGGTATCGACAAGGAATCCATCAACATGTACCGTATACCGGGGGATTCCAAGTATATAAACGGCATTTCATACTTTCTGTACGACCAGCAGAAGACCGAGGAACTTGTTTCAATGATATTGGGCAGGGAAGATATCGTTAAGGTGGAGGTTCTCAACGGAAGCGGAGTGTCCGGTTTGGCTTCCAGGGTCGGTGATATTCTGAAGGAGAAAGGATACGAGGTAGTGCGTATAGGCAATGCGGACGATACCGAATACACCAGCACCCATGTCTATGACCGGACAGGGCATGGGGATAACGCGATGGAGATAGCAAATATACTGGACGTAAAAGAGTACAAGGTGGAACCCGATGACGATGCCATAGCGGATGTCACGGTTATTCTTGGGAAAGACAGCAGCAACTTATAAACAGGGAGGTTGTATACCATAAATATCACTCAGGATATTGCAATAACTGCCGTGCAGGCGGCAAGAAGCAAAAAAGCGTTGGATATAACTGTACTGGACATCAGGGACGTATCAATACTGGCGGATTATTTCATAATATGCAGCGGAAACTCAACAACCCAGGTAAAATCCATTGCCGATGAAATCAAAGTGAAAATGCAGGAAGCGGGTTTTCTGCTTCACCACGTGGAAGGCTACAAAGAGGAAAAATGGATTCTGCTGGATTACAGGGATGTGGTCATCCATGTATTCCATTCCCGGGAAAGGGAGTTTTACAATCTCGAAAAATTGTGGGCGGATGCAAAGGTTTTGGCCTATTGACGGATAAAATGTTGACACCGGTTTCAAAATAACTTATAATACTTTTAAATTACCATAGGGTTTTGTACCGGCAGGAGCAGTAAATCATCAGGGTCTTAAAAAAGAGAGGCGGTGTCGGGTGAAAACCGTCAGGTCCTGTGATTGAACTCGCCTGCCAATTGTGTACAGGGGTAATTTCCTTAAAAATTAACCGAGCGGGCAGCTGGTATATGCTGTCAATTAGGGTGGTAACGCGAGCCACAGCCTCTCGTCCCTAAATAGTGGGACAGAGGTTTTTTTATTACATAATTTCGCAATGGAGGTAAAAATAAGTGAAGTATGAATTCAAAAAGTTAGAGAAAAAATGGCAGTCATATTGGGAGCAAAGGGACCAGTACGCCGCCGGCGATACGGGTGGCAATAAATATTATGCACTGGAAATGTTTCCGTATCCTTCAGGAAAACTTCATATGGGTCATGTAAGGAATTATTCCATAGGGGATGTGGTGTCCAGGTTTAAGAGGATGAACGGCAGCGAGGTGCTGCACCCGATGGGTTGGGATGCCTTCGGGCTGCCTGCGGAAAACGCCGCCATAAAGAACAATACACATCCCAACCAGTGGACATGGAACAATATTGAAAGCATGAGGCTCCAGCTCAGACAGTTGGGTATAAGCTATGACTGGGACAGGGAAGTGGCCAGCTGTCATCCCGATTATTATAAATGGACCCAGTGGCTGTTTTTGCTGTTATACAAAAGCGGGCTTGCCTATAAGAAAAGGTCCCAGGTAAACTGGTGCCCTTCCTGTGCAACGGTGCTGGCAAACGAGCAGGTTGTATCCGGAGAGTGTGAAAGATGCGGAAGCACAGTAACAAAAAAAGAACTGGAGCAGTGGTTCTTTAAGATTACAGATTATGCCCAGCGCCTGCTTGATGACCTGGAGAAACTGGGGGACTGGCCCGATAAGGTTAAGCTTATGCAGCAAAACTGGATAGGCAGAAGCGAGGGTGCATCCATACACTTTGATATAGAGGGACTTGACGAAACAATAGAGGTGTACACCACCAGGCCGGACACGGTATTTGGCGCAACCTTTATGGCCCTTGCCCCGGAACATCCCCTGTGCAGGGAAATAGTAAGCGGTACTGCGTATGAGGGGGGATTTGACGGGTTTCTGGAACGTATTAAAAGAATGTCCGAAATAGAAAGGACTTCAAACGAACTGGAAAAGGAAGGGGTATTTCTGGGGAGATATGCCAAAAACCCGGTAAACCGAGAAAGGCTTCCCATTTATGCATCAAATTATATACTCCTCGAATACGGAACCGGTGCAATAATGGGGGTGCCGGCCCATGACCAGAGGGACTATGAATTTGCAAAAAAATATCAATTGGAAATTGTGGAAGTGGTAAAACCGGAAGAAAAGAATGGTGTATTGGAAAACCAGGCCTATGACGGGCCGGGGGTAATGGTTAATTCCGGCAGGTTTGACGGAATGGATAACCTAAAGGCAATAGACGCTATTGTGAAGGACCTTGAACGGAAGGGAAAGGGCGAAAAGGAAGTAAGGTTCAGGCTGAGGGACTGGCTGATATCGCGTCAGAGATACTGGGGAGCGCCCATACCCATTGTATACTGTCCCGACTGTGGTGAGGTGCCTGTACCCGAGGAAAACCTTCCGGTAGTACTGCCGCTGGATATAAAACTTACCGGAATGGGGGATTCGCCCCTTGCAAGGAGTGAAGAGTTTGCCAATACCACGTGTCCTGTATGCGGCGGCAAAGCAAAACGGGAAACGGATACCATGGATACTTTCGTGTGCTCGTCCTGGTATTTTTTGAGGTTCACCGATCCGAAGAACGGCAAAGCGCCCTTCGATAAGGAAAAGGCGGATGCATGGATGCCGGTGGACCAGTACATCGGTGGTGTAGAGCATGCGATCCTTCACCTGATGTATGCCAGGTTCTTTACAAAGGCGTTATACGATTTGGGTATGTGTTCCTTTGACGAACCCTTTAAAAACCTCCTTACCCAGGGTATGGTACTTAAGGACGGCGCCAAAATGTCAAAGTCCAAGGGCAACGTGGTAAGTCCGGAGGATATCATAGAAAGGTACGGTGCAGATACCGCGAGATTATTCATATTGTTTGCGGCACCCCCCGAGAGGGACCTGGAATGGAGCGATCAGGGGGTGGAAGGCTGCTATCGTTTCTTAAACAGAATCTGGAGGCTGGTAGAGGAAAACATCCGAATGGTGAGGGATGCGGTAGAAATTGACGAGAGCGTTTTGAACCCGGAAGACAGGGAAACGCTTTATGTGATTGACAATACAGTAAAAAAGGTCACCAATGACATTGAAGAAAGGTTTAACTTCAATACCGCAATTAGCGCTGTAATGGAAATGGTGAATGCCCTGTATCAGTATAAGGAAAATTCGGGTTTTAAACCGGCGATAATGTACCGGGGAATTAAAAAACTTATAATTCTGATGGCACCGTTTGCGCCGCATATTGCAGAAGAGCTTTGGGAAATGACAGGCGGGAAGGACAGCGTTCACCAGCAGCCGTGGCCCGCCTATGACGAAAAATACCTGGTAAGGAATATGCTTACCATTGTAGTGCAGGTAAACGGCAAAGTGAGGAGCCGTATTGATGTGCCATCCGAAACCAATCCGGACGAGATAAAGAAACTGGCGCTTAAGGATGAAAGAATCAGGACATATACCGACGGTGCCGTTATAGACAAGGTAATCCTGGTGCCGGGCAAGCTGGTAAATGTTGTTTTGGGGAGGTAGGAAACGATGAATGATAAATTACATCCAATCATGAGAAGTATGGTTCCCATAGTGGAAGGTATAGCCAAAACCTTCGGCAAGGGCTGTGAAGTTGTACTGCATGATATAACCGACCCGTACCACTCGATAGTGGTCATAGAGAATTCCCATGTAACCGAAAGAAGCCTTGGGGGAGCAATGTCCCAGGCGAATATCGAAGCGATTGCATCCGGCGGATTTACCCGGGACCAGCTTAACTATACCAAAAAAACCGCCGACGGCAGGATATTGAAATCCTCCACAATGGTGATAAGGGATGAGAATCAAAAACCCATCGGCTGTCTCTGCATAAACTTTGACCTGTCCGAGTTTATCATGGTAAGGAATTCTATAAATGCACTGTGTTATACTGCGGAAGAGGAGGAAAGCAGAAGCGAAAAGGGCTACGAAGGTGCAAACATAAATGAAGTACTGTGTAACCTGGTTAACAGCGTGTTGGATGATTCCGGCAAGCCGGTGGCATATATGACAAAGGATGATAAGGTGGAAATAGTTAGAATTTTGGACAGAAAAGGCGCGTTTCTTATAAAGGGAGCCATTGACTATGCGGCAAAGGTGCTGTGCGTCTCAAGGTATACGGTATATAATTACCTGGATGAGGTAAGGGTGGAAGAGTAGAGAAAAGATAGCAGATATGGTAGAATATATATATCAGTATTTCTCCAGAGGAGGTTAATTATGAAAAAGGAGATTGTCTCAACCGGTAAAGCGCCGGGTGCAGTGGGGCCCTATTCCCAGGCTGTCAAGATAGGCAGTATGGTATATACCGCCGGTCAGATAGCGCTGGACCCACAGACCGGACAAATGGTAAGCGGAGGTATTAAAGAAGAGACCCGTCAGGTGTTTGCAAATCTTAAGGCGGTACTGGAAGCGGCGGGTACCGGTCTTGAAAATGCAGTTAAAACAACCGTTTTTATCGTTGATATGGATAAGTTCGGAGATGTCAACGAGGTATATGCGCAGTACTTTGACGGTGATTTTCCTGCCAGGTCCTGCGTTGAGGTAGCCCGGCTTCCAAAGGATGCCCAGGTGGAAATCGAAGTGGTGGCATTACTGCAGTAAAGGGGATTTGGGGGTTCTATATCAAAACGGGACAGGCTTGTCTGTCCCGTTTTGATTCCTACCTTCTTTTAAACATGCTTCGTTTTTTGCTGTAAAAGGAATTCTTCCTTTTTCTGCTTTTTATTATAAACCTGAATGCCAGCACCGCTACCGGCAGAGCCAGCACAAAACCCCAAAGCCCGTGTTTTGAGCCGTCGGATTCTCCGCTGAATATTGCGGATGCCAGAACATCTCTGTCCGCATCCCGGTCGGCAATCAGTCTTACCTTTCCAATAATGTCTTCTCCAATGTTGTAGTTTATATGTCCAACCCTCTCTCCCGATCTTACGGTGGGTTTTACGCTGTCAAGCACTACGCTTTCGGTTATATCAGGTCTTTGTGCGCCCACCGGGACATTGAAGTGAAAACTCTGCTCGGTGATTACCCTGACTTCGGAATTCGAACCCATAAATTCCACGGTGTCTATCAGCTTGCCTTCTTCAACCACAGGCAACTGCTCAAAATTATCAAAGGCATAGTCCAGGAGGGCCACGGTATTGTCCCACAGGGTATTGCTGTTTGGCTCGTTCAGTATTACCGTAATAAAATCCCTTCCGTTCCTTTCGGCATATCCGACGAAACAGTGTTTTGCCGCCCCGGTATACCCCGTTTTTATGCCGCCGGCACCTTCGTAACTGTGGGAAGTGTTTTTGATAAGCCTGTTTCCGTTATACAGATACCTGGTATCCTGCATATTGGTTTCCGGGATAATGTATCTTACCGTGCCCACTATCTCCCTGAATTCGGGTATAGTCATGGCATGCCTGGCTATAAGTGCCATGTCATAGGCGGTGGTTACATGGTTTGGGTCAGGAAGGCCGTTGGGGTTGGTAAAGTTGGTATTCACGGCTCCCAACTGTGCTGCCTTGTCATTCATCATCACAGCGAATTCTTCGACCGAGTCTCCTATGTACTCCGCTATTGCTATGGCCGCATCGTTACCGGATTCCAGCATGAGACCGTATAACATCTGTTCCAAAGTTACCTTCTCACCCTCCAACAGGTATATTCTGCTGCCATCGATGTAAGAAGCTCTTCTGCTTATGGGTATCAAGTCATCCAGGCTGCCTCTCTCGAGGGCAAGTATGGCCGTCATTATCTTGGTTATACTGGCGGGATAGGAGACCTGGTGAGCATTTTTACTGTATAGTACCTGACCGGTCTTGGAATCCATCAGAACCGCTTTTGGAGAACTGATGCTTATCGAGGCAAAGGCTTCAACCGGGCCGGATAATAAAATCAGGAAAATTGACAGCATTATTATGGTTACAGTTTTTTTCATATTTCGCCTCCGGTGTTTTGTATGAGTGTTATATATAACAATAGTATAACAGATAAGGTCTTATCTTTACAGGCGTAAGGACGCAAATCCAAAAAATACATAACAGGACACGTGTCGCCAGACCGGAAGGAAAAAAAAGAAAAGTATAGAATAATTATATAAATAGTAATTCAGGAGGTGGGTATATGGACCTCTCAAAAAGGGAACTATTGTTAATTGGTCTGATAGTAATATTATTGGTCGTTAATATTGGCCTTATACTTAAAATCGAAAGCAGTAAAAAAGGCGATACAACCATCGAAACGCTGGACAGTCTGTTTGTGGAAGATGAAGAATACAGCCGGAAGGAAATTTTTGTATATGTAACCGGAGAAGTTAAGGAAAATCGAGTGGTCTGTTTGCAGGACGGAGCCCGTATGGTGGACGCAGTAGATGCGGTGGGAGGCGCCCTTGAGACTGCCGACCTTGACAGAATAAACCTTGCAAAGTTACTGCAGGACGGCGAAAGGATTTATGTACCTGCCATAGGGGAAATTGCGGATAATTATACGGAGATGGCATACAATGAAGAAGACGCTGTGATTAACATTAACACCGCCAGCGCATCACAGCTTGAGACCCTGCAGGGTATAGGCCCCGTACTTGCACAAAGAATTGTGGATTACAGGGAAAAGGAAGGTGGGTTTCAAAAGCCGGAGGATATAATGAGGGTTTCGGGTATAGGAATAAAAATATTTGAGAACTTAAAGGACAGCATAAGGGTGAGGTAAAAATAAAATTTTATTGCAATTGGCAAAAGGAATTTTACAAAGAATGGCGAATATAAATACAATATGTTATATAACTACCAAATGTAGTTATATATCAAAAAATAAGAATTAGGAGGGAAATCATGGAGTTTTTAATGGAACTGAACAGCACTATTAACAGTCTTGTTTGGGGTCCCTATATGCTGGTACTTCTGGTGGGCACCGGTGTATATATTACCCTGCGCACTAATTTTATGCCAGTTGCTAAGTTAGGCTATGTGTTAAAGAGTACATTACTAAAAATGTTTGACAAGAAAACCACCGGTGAAGGGGAGATTACACCCTTCCAGGCTGTGGCAACAGCCCTGGCTGCAACCATCGGTACCGGTAATATAGCCGGTGTTGCCACCGCCATAGCAATAGGGGGACCCGGTGCTATATTCTGGATGTGGCTGTCTGCAATATTCGGTATGGCTACTAAATACGGCGAGGTTGTTCTTGCCATCCAGTACAGGGAAAAGACTCCGGACGGTCGTTTTGTAGGAGGCCCGATGTACTATATAGAAAAGGGTCTTGGCATGAGATGGCTTGCAATGATATTTGCATTCTTCGGTGCCGTGGCGGCCTTCGGTATAGGTAACATGGTTCAGGGTAACTCTGTTGCCGCTGCCATGGAAGCCAGCTTTAACATACCTTCCTGGCTTTCGGGGGTTGTTCTGGCAGCAGCAGCAGCATTGGTAATAATAGGCGGACTGAAGAGGATTGCTACGGTTACTGAAAGACTGGTTCCGATTATGGCGGCATTTTACATACTCGGTGCA
Source organism: uncultured Clostridium sp. (assembly GCA_964529035.1). Lineage (GTDB taxonomy): Bacteria > Bacillota > Clostridia > Ch29 > Ch29 > CAZGUG01. Next base: position 14,293 of record CAZGUG010000008.1, on the reverse strand, counting down.
CTTGTTATTCTGATCACAAGTGCGGGCCAGATACCTGCAGCCTTTGGCCTTATTTTCAGCCACGCTTTTAGCGGTACCGCAGCAGTTGGCGGATTTGCAGGGTCAACCATTATGATGGCGGCAAGGTTCGGGGTTGCCCGAGGAGTATTCTCCAACGAAGCCGGTCTTGGTAGCGCACCTATAGCCCACGCAGCGGCAACTACAGACAATCCTGCACGTCAGGGTCTGTGGGGAATATTCGAAGTATTTGCCGATACCATTGTAATATGTTCATTGACTGCACTGTCCATCGTGGTAACCGGAGTATGGCAGACCGGTGAAACCGGTGCGGCTTTGACCACGGCAGCTTTTAACCACGGTCTTCCCGGACCCGGCGGCATTATAGTTGCAATAGGCATCCTTCTGTTTGCATTCTCCACCATTCTCAGCTGGTCGTACTACGGAGAGCGCTGCGCAGAGTATATGTTCGGAAGCAAGGTAAACATGATATACAGGGTTCTGTGGATACCCTTCATAGTTATCGGTGCTATCGGCGGTCTGACGGCTATATGGGATATTGCCGATACCCTGAACGGGCTTATGGCTATTCCCAACCTTGTAGGCCTGCTCGGCATGAGTGGAGTTATAATTAAGATTACAAAAGACTTCTTTAACAACAAGGAAAACCTATAGTATAAAAAGCCCCGGATAATCCGGGGCTTTTTAAATCGGGGGCATTCCTTTAACCTTGAATATTTGCAGGGTATATGGGAAAATAGGGTATATGGGAAATTATCATGACAAGCAATATACCCGGGAGGAGTATGGTGCTATGGATACCAGAGAAATGCTGAAACTGCTGCCCGCGGTGGACCAGATGCTGAGAAGGCCTGAAGTGGGCGGTATGATAGAAAAGTATGCACGGGAAACAGTTACCGGAGCCCTAAGAGAAGTGCTGGAAGAAACCAGGCAGGGCATACTGAATGGAGAGTTTGATGTGGATACCGTCGATTCTTTACTGGAAGAAAGGCTTATCAGGGCCCTGGGGCAAAGGCTTGAAGCTGAAAGGCTGGAAAGCCTGAGGGAAGTTATAAACGGTACAGGGGTGGTAATACATACCAATCTGGGCAGGGCGCCTGTATCCGATAGTTCGGCGGAAAGACTGGCACGACTGTCAGGAAGGTATATTAACCTTGAATACGACCTTGTGAATGGTGTCCGCGGTTCCCGTCACGATGTAGTCAGGGAGCTTTTGCGCGGTGTTATCGGTGCAGAGGACTGTATTGTGGTTAATAATAACGCGGCGGCGGTTTTGCTGGTGTTAAGTTCAATGGCTGCCGGCAAAGAGGTGATCGTATCCAGGGGAGAACTGGTTGAAATAGGGGGATCCTTCAGGGTGCCGGAAGTTATGGAGCAGGGCGGTGCCAGGCTTGTGGAAGTGGGCACGACAAACAAAACCTACATTGAAGACTATAAAAGGGCGATAAACGATAATACGGGTCTTCTGCTAAAGGTACATACAAGCAACTACAGAATATGCGGGTTTGCCAGCCAGGTGTCTCGGGAAGAGCTCACAGGCCTTGGCAGGGAGGCAGGCATACCGGTGGTTGAGGATTTGGGCAGCGGTGTCCTGGTGAACCTGGAAGAATACGGAATAGGACATGAACCCACCGTACAAAACAGCATCCGTTCAGGCATAGATATTGTAACCTTCAGCGGGGATAAGCTGCTGGGCGCATCCCAGGCGGGCATAATAGCGGGGAAAGGGAAATATATAGGGCAGATTGAAAAGCATCCCCTGGCACGGGCCGTAAGGGTGGACAGGCTGACGCTGTCGGTACTGGAAAGCACCTTAAGAATATACCGGGAAGGAGAAAGGGTTGTTGAAAGGATACCGGTGCTTAATATGCTTACCGTGAATATCAGCCGGCTTGAACAGAAAGCCATGCGCCTTACACAGCTTTTATCGGGGTTAACATCCTATGCAGACATAAGCATCGACAGGGAATACTCCCAGGTGGGCGGAGGCGCGATGCCCCTTGAAAGAATAGAAACCCGTGCAGTATCGATGGTACCGAAAAAAATTTCGGTGAACGAAATGGAACAAAGGCTGAGAACGGCGGATACGCCGGTAATTGGAAGAATAGTTAAAGACAAATTTTTGATAGATGTTAGAACGGTATTTGATGAACAGCTCCCGGTACTGGCGGATATGGTAACCCTTGTGCTGGCGGGGGGTGAAGAGTAATTGGGCAATATAATCATAGGTACAGCGGGGCATATAGACCACGGAAAGACAGCCCTGATAAAGGCCATTACCGGCAGAAATACAGACAGGCTGAGGGAAGAGCAGAAAAGGGGAATATCCATCGAACTGGGATTTACATATTTTGACCTGCCGGACGGAAGAAGGGCGGGTATAATAGATGTACCCGGTCATGAAAAGTTTATAAAAAATATGCTGGCCGGGGTGGGAGGCATGGATATTGTGCTTTTGGTGGTGGCTGCCGACGAGGGTATAATGCCCCAGACCGCCGAGCATTTGAATATACTTGACCTTATCGGTATCAGAAAGGGAATTGTGGTACTGACAAAGACGGATATGGTGGAAAAGGAATGGCTGGAAATGGTTGCCGACGAAGTGAAGGAGCGGCTTAGGGGCACCTTTCTTGAAGAAGCTCCGGTAATACCGGTTTCTTCGGTTACAGGGGCAGGGATTGATACGCTGATAAATGCTATCGGGGAAATGACCACAGGAATTGAAAATAAGAATACTCAAACAATATACAGGCTGAACATAGACAGGGCCTTTTCAATAACCGGGTTTGGAACCATAGTTACCGGGACACTTATATCCGGAAAGATTGAAGAGGGTCAGAAAGTATGTATATACCCTGCCGGTATAGAAGGCAGGATCAGAAACCTTCAGGTCCATGACAGGGACGTGCAGACCGCCTATGCGGGACAGAGGCTTGCGGTCAATATTGCGGGGGTAAAAAGGGAACAGATAAAAAGGGGAGACGTGTTAGCCCCCCCCAATGTACTGCAGCCCACCATGATGCTAGACTGTCGGCTCCGGCTGGTTAAGGATACCGACCGGATTATGAACAACAGGGACAGGGCCAGGCTGCATATCGGCACAAAGGAAATCCTATGCAGGGCTGTGCTCCTCGACAGGGAAGAGCTTGGTCCCGGTGAAGACTGCTTTGTACAGCTGCGGCTGGAGGAAGAAGCAGTGGCTTTGAGGGGAGACCGGTTTGTAATCAGAAGTTACTCGCCGATGGAAACCATAGGTGGCGGAATGGTGGTGGAACCCAAGCCGCCCAAAAGGAAGAGGTATAATAAAGGTGTATTGGAAGAGCTAAACTTAAAGGAAACCGGAAGCCCTTTACAGGTATTGGAGAAGGTTATTGGTTTAAACAGCAGCGTTTTTCCCGATATTAACCAAACAATGAAACTTTCAGGAAAAAGCGAAGAAGAAATTAAGCCAATGATTGAAGAGCTGGTAAGAAACGGTACTGTTAAAGAGTTTCGCGGCGGCAGCGAGCGGGTATATGTTCATAAGGAATACTACATGAAATTGCTGTCACAGGCCGCCTCCATCCTGGAACAGTATCACCTGCGCTATCCACTTAAAAGCGGTATGCCGGTGGAAGAGTTTAGAAACAGGCTTTTCGGAAGGCGTAAGGGTAGCTTTATTGATGGTATTATAAGGTCCATGGAAGATGAAGGATCCATCAGAATTAAACCCCAGTCAGTATCACTGCCTGATTTCAGTATCGTGCTTACTCCCAGGCATAGAGAAATAAAGGACTATCTGTTGAAGCTGCTGGAACGGGGTGGTTATTCACCGCCGGGACCGGGTGAAATAATAAACGATGCACCCTACCGGGAGGACGAAATAAACGAAGTATTGGACATGCTGACAGGGACCCGGGAGGTAAAGAAAACAGGAAATGATGACGTATTTCTCATCGAGTATTACGACAGGGCAGTGGAGACTGCCGTAGCCCACATAAAAAAGGAAGGCAGTATAAGTCTTGGAACCTTCAGGGACCTGCTGAATACCAGTCGGAAGTATTCAATGGCCCTTTTGGAGGAAATGGACAGGGACAGAATTACCAAAAGAGTAGGGGACGAAAGGATTTTATATAGGTAAAGCTGACCGATGAACACGTTTATCATATTACTGACAGCAGGGAACAATTTGAGGAGATGTTTAAGGAATTTAAGTGAAAGATTGAAATAAGCATAAGTCCATGTTATAATACTAAAAGTTGAATCCGGGGGTAGATGGGTGCTGGTGTGCCCCCTGGTCTTCAAAACCAGTCGCTGGGCGTTAGTAGCGTCCGGGGTGGGTTCGATTCCCACATACTCCCGCCATAGAAGCTGCAAGGGCTCCCGAGGTTTCGGGAGCTTATTTTTATTAAAACACAAAGAAAAGGTGCTTGGGCCAAGTTAACAAAATATGCCGCGAATCAATACTATGGTAATAGAAAGGAGGAGTGGGTATGGACAAAAAGCAAGCCAAAACCGATAACAAACAAAAAGACAAGCAGCAGAACAAACTGTCGGTAAGGGCGATGATGGAAGCAAAGGTACCGTCGGCCTGCTACGAATTGTCGGAAAAACCCCCCAACCACACTGTAAGCAAGTATGAGTCCGGATAGTATAAGCGATATGGTGGCAGCAATACCGCTTATCATGATATATATTGTGCCGGGATACATTATACTGAGAATCAGCAACTTTCAGCTGTCAAAAAAGACCGAGCATGACCAGTATATACTGGTAAAGAGCCTGGTTGTAAGCTTCATCATTGTTTCAGCCGGAGAAACCCTGTGGAATCTTATATTTCCGGGTACCCAGGCATTGGCTTCACCCGCGTTCAGAAATACAGTTATTATATTATCAATGACGGCAGGTATTTTGTGGTCCAAATTTTTAACCGGCGAGCTTTTTGAAAAAGTGCTGTTGAGGCTTGGGATATATAAGACCTTAAGATCCGGTATCTGGAACGGTGTTGTGGATTTTGAATACGGTCTGTGGTTGATGGTGTATATACCGGCCGACAGGGTGGTTTATGCCGGCAAAATAAGAAAATACGTGGAAACCGGGAGTAACGGCAGTTTTGTAATATTTTTAAGCAATTATACGCTGTATGACTATAAAGCGGAAGTACTAAAGGATTATGTGGAATTCAACGATAAGTGGGTTGCGCTGCAGTCCAAGGACATAGGAAGGCTAGAGCTGTTTTATCATGAAAAAAGCAGCAAAATCGCGTATTAGTATTTTTAAAAAACGATGAAAGGTTGAGCGGACGGTATGGACAAGGAACAGTTTATCAGAGAAATTCTGCCGGGGGCATTGAACGGATACAGAAAATATAATATCCTGCCTTCCCTTACGCTGGGGCAGGCAGCCCTGGAAAGCGGCTGGGGCAGGTATCATATAGAAAACAACCTGTTCGGAATAAAGGCAACCGGGTCCTGGAACGGAAAAGTAGCGGAAGTATGGACTACCGAGTATATTAACGGGAAGCCGCACAGGGTCAAAGCCATGTTCAGAGCCTATGACAGCTTTGCGGAAAGCGTGGAAGACCACAGCAGGCTGTTGGGAGAACTGCCGAGATATGAAAGGGTAAGGCAGGCCAAAGACTATAAAGAAGCATGCCTGGCGGTACAGCAGGCGGGCTACGCCACCGATCCCGAATATGCTGTCAAACTTATTGAACTTATCGAAACAAACGGATTTGGAGAATACGACGAGCAGGCAAAAAAACCGCACTGGGCAGAAGGTATATGGAAAAAGCTGAATGAAATGGGGATACCGGTTTATGAAAAGAGGTATGACGACAAGGCTACCCGGGGAGAGGTAATGGCTTTGGTTCTGAGGGCAATGCAGCGAATTTTGGGCAAATAGGCCAAAGGGCGTATGCCTTTAAAGGACATTTACCAGCAGTATGCTTACATCGTCCTCCAGTTTTTTGTCCAGCACAAAACATGAAAACCTGTCAAAGATTTCGTAATATAGGTTCTCTGCGGGCATGGGCAGGTTATTTGTTAATATCTCCATAAGCCTTTGCTCGGAAAAGGCATTACCCTGCCTGTTAACCGCCTCCACAAGTCCGTCCGAATACAGCAAAATCCGGTCTCCCGGCTGCAGCTGTATTTTTTTGTCGGTGTATGCCGGCTGCAGGTACTCGCCCATTTTGCATATGGGAAACGGGTCTTGGTTTTCAAGGATTACCACTTTTGAACCGGACAGCATCGCCGGTCGGGTGTTAAGCCCGGCGGAGGAATAGTTAAGCTGGCGGGTCCGGCTGTTATAAACACCGTAAAACATCAGCATATACATTTCATCCGGGAACCTTGAGCCGTTAAACTGTGCGAATAGGTCTGCAAGAGTCCTTGAAGGGGACAGTAGGATTTCTTTTCTGTAGGCGTCAAGCTTATTGGCAAGAATGGTCCTGTCGTTAAAGATTGTAATTATGGCGGAGGATATTCCGTGCCCCGACACGTCCGCCAGGTAAAAACCGATGTTTTCATCGTCAATTTTATAAACGTTAAGAAAATCTCCGCTCAGGTCTTCGCAAGGGACAAGGCTGGAATAAAACTCCGCCCCCCGGAAAACAAGCTTTCTGTCCGGCAGCATGGACTGCTGTATCTCCCTTGCAAGTTCAATGTCTTTGTACAACTGCCTGTTGGCTTCCATGGCCTGCAATTTCGCCCTTTCCACTTCCCGCTCCAGCGTACTGGCATGGCGTTTAAGCATGGCATCGGCTTTTTCCAGCCTTTCGTAGGGAAGTCTTATGTTCTGCACAAACAGAATGTTGAACATAACCGAATAGGCTATTATCTTGAAGACATGCCCTGCCAGGTTGTACATATCGAATACGCTTATGTAAAGTGTAAAGCATAGTTCACTGAAGATACTTATTATAAGTGCGGTGGCGAACAAAACCGAGGCGCTGCTGCCGGTTTTTTTGAACTCGAGCAGAAATAGTATTACCGCCGCCGCCTGCATAGTAATTATTGCGTACTCCATCTGGACCTTTAATGGTGTAAGCCCCTGGCCTTCTATATATACCTTTGGCAGCATGTCAATATTAAAGGTCACAATATAAAATAATATAAGCGAAACCGACAGGGATATGACAAGTGAAGTCCAGCGGGATATCCGGGCTGTCCTGTCCGGCTTAATAAGTGCCGCCCATAAAAAACCTGCTGCCATAATGAAGCGTGCTGTTATCCAGTAGGTGGTTGGTATTGATGCGCCACCCGGCACAAAAAAATCCGGCATTCCCTTATAGGACAGAGTATGCAGCATATCAATAAAGCCGCCTATAAAGAAAATGCTGGCCAGCACCATAAACCTGAGGTGTGAACTGCGTCTATATATATAAAACACTATTGTGAAGATGGCGAAAGAAAACAGGATACTTATAAACTCCAGCAGGGTATGGACCGGCAAAAACAGCGGTTCCCCTATGGAGGTATGCATGAAAGCTCCCGTGCTTTCCAGCAGTATCAGCGATAAAAGGCATGCCAGAAAAGTCAGTACGGGATACAGATAACGGGTTTTTTTGCCGTCGGCAGGATTGTTCATAAAAAGCGGCCCCCCGGTGTTATAAGAACTCTACCTTAGGTTTTCGACAGGTGCCGCTCTTTTTCCTTCAAATTATATTTTCAAAGGCCGGTGGATCCTTATCGGATTTTCCCGGCTCTTTTTTATCGGCGGCATCAGGGCCTTTGGTAATTGTGTCCATCAGGCGGAATACCTCTATCATCTCAAGGGCTTTACATGCGACGCTGACCGCAGCCTGCTCTTCGGTTTCAAGATGCGGCTTTACCGCAGCCAGCATACCCAGTGGTGAACGGTTATCGTCGGATTTGGATGCAGCCCTGTCAAAATAGAGCTTCGGGTCTATTATATTTTTCAGTTCCAGGCATTTTGCCAAAAAATGCATCAGCTGCTGATATGTAGGGTCAAGGTAGGGAAGAGACGCTTTGATTATCCTTATCCTTTTGTCTTCCACCAGAGAGTCCATGGCAAAGGCTGCCGGCAGATGATGCGTATGCCCGTTTTCGTGATGCCGTACGGTATCCGGTGGAGGCTGGGTTTTGGCGCCGCCCGCCTGCCCGAACATTTTTGAAACCATCATTGCCAGTTTGAGCATTTGTGCCAAATCCGGCGTCCTTTTTTTTTCTGCCTCTATTCTGTAATGACATTTTTCACACATCTCATTCATAGGAGTATTCATATGCTATCCCTCCAAAAATGCTATCTTTATATAATATGCAAATATAAATAAAATGACATTGAAAAATCAAAATTATAAGGATAGCCGGCATGACTATCCCTATAAAGTCCTTAATTTTCAGCGGTATCCTATTCAAAGGATTTAAGTAATGTTTTGAGCTGTTCCATTTCTTCTTTTGAAAGAATGGGACTGACGAACTGAAAGAGCCTGTCTTTATCCTCTTCGGTTATTTCCTTTTTACCGGAAGCTTCCTTTAGTTTTTTTGCCTCTTCGAATAATTCGTCTTCACTCATATGCGAATATTTATCCAGCATGTCGCTAATCATTTCGGGATTTATTTGGTCCAAATCGATACCTCCTATCCATTCTCTATTATTATACGCTGAAAGTCCTAATGTGTTTCTGAAAAAATCAAAAGAATTACCAAAGGGATTATTATGTTTATACCCGGAAACTTCATATCGCGCATTGCATCCGGGCCGGAATCTGTGTCTGCAAGGGCGGAGGTGTCTGAAAACCTGCGGGAGCGCATAAGGTCCTCTGCCATGACCCCGGCCATTGCTGCCATGCCATAAGAATAAACAAGCTTATCTATAACGGTGCAGCACTCGCTGTCCACGAAGGGTTTGAGCGCCGAAAGAAGTCTTATTTCCGGAGGTGGGTTTTGGCTCAGTATATCGCTTTGATTTTTCAGCATTTCCTCAAAGGGTTTCACATACTTGCTGTGCAGGCTGTCGGCTATCAGTTCCATTATTTCAGCCGCATCCCGTTCCATTTTTTTATCTATAGGTAGCACCTCCCTCACGGGCCCTGACGATTTCCGCAAGGTCTATAAGTCCTTTGCCCTGAGCGTAGGCCGGGAACTTTAAGTCCCTGGCCGATGACATCATAAGCTCCTTCACCTGTTCGTTGGTGTACCCCGGAAACATTTCATGTATCAGGGCGGCACAGCCGGATACAATGGGAGTGGCCATAGACGTACCCGAAAGGGACTTGTATACCTCTTCCTCGTTTCCGGTTGAAACTGCCAGTGATATTATGTCAACCCCAGGGGCAACTATATCGGGTTTTGCCACCATTCTCCTGGTGGGACCTCGGCTTGAAAAGTCGGCTATTTTATCATCCTTGGTGGAAGTAGTGCCGCGGTCGTCAAGGGCCCCTACCGTTATTACCTCGGGACATACTCCCGGAGAAGAAATGGTACCCCTGGCCGGGCCCTCGTTGCCGGCGGCGCAAATCACCGTCATCCCGTTTTCCCATGCTGCGGACACCGCTTTGTCAATCGGGGAATATGACAGGGACTTAGGTTTTGAACCCAACGACATGTTTAAAACCTTTATATTGAATTTTGCCCTGTTATCAAGAACCCATTGGATTCCTGCTATTACGTCGGAGGTATCACCGCTGCCTTCGGCGTTCAGGGTTTTTATTGCGATTATATTTGCCTCGGGAGCAATGCCTGCGTATTTCCCGTCGGATGCGTATCCGTTGCCTGCAATGCAGCCCGCCACATGGGTCCCGTGGCCGTTGTCGTCATAGGGCTCCCTTTTTTCGTTTACATAATCTCTGAATGCTATTATTCTGTTGTAGGGTTTTGCAAAGTCGTGATGATGGGCCACACCGGTATCAATAACTGCAACACCTATACCTCTGCCGGTATATTTTATAGGTTTTTGATAGGTCTCCTTAATGGTTTCCCGAGCTATGTCCATGCGGATAAACACCTTGGTATCGTCGGTTACGTATTCTACTTCATCCAGCACGGCAATCTGCTCAACAAGTTTTGCGGGCGCTTCAAGGGCTATTGCTTTTATAATGGGCAAATGGCGCTTGATTTTCACGTCGGGATGACGGCATATGCGCTTTTCCATATGGGAAAGGCTGTGGCCCTTATGGTAAAGAATAACCGATATCCTTTCATCTATATTTGTTCTGATTTTCGGTACCAATTCAGGATCAATGAAACGGTGGTGGAGTCTATTGGTCATCAGGCTTTTCAAAAGAAGGAGAAAAAGAATCTCCCTTGAGTAATTCATAAATATTCACCTCACATAAATACACCTACAATATTCTATGGGTTATACGGTAAAATTGTTAAAGAGTTAAAAAGCCGGCATGAAAAATCATCCATGGACTACAGCGCTAATACCGTTTATAATAGTGTTATGACATTATGTAAACTAAAGGGTGATTAGATGAGGCGAAAAAAAACCGTTATATTGTTGGCCGTTATCCTATTGCTTGCAGCTGCTGCTGTTGGTGCATACTTCTATGGGCAAAGCATTAAAGATATTGAAAAAATAACATACGTGGATTTTATCCAAAAAGCGGAAAGCGGCAGCGTTGAAGTGGTGTATTTAAGCGACAGTCCCAGCCTGGACGGCCAACTTAAGGACGGTACCAGGTTTGTTACTGAAAATCCGAGAAATGAAAATTTCAAAGAGAGTATGCTGGTGCTCGGCGTCAGGGTGGAAGAAGGTCAGAGAAACAGCGCACTTATGTCCGCGCTGCGAATGCTGCTGGTTCTTGGTATGCTAATTTTTGCCGTGTGGGGCATATCCAAGATAATGAACAGGGGAACCACACCCGGCCGAAAAGACCCGGCGGACAAAATGTCCACCATGCAGTGTGAGACGGTAAAAGATGCAGGCGTTGGTTTTGATGATGTTGCCGGCAACGATGAAGCCAAGGAAAGCATTAAGGATATTGTGGATTTCTTGAAAAATCCCGAAAAGTATGCCAGGATGGGGGCGCGCATGCCAAGGGGAGTTGTTTTTTACGGCCCTCCGGGAACGGGTAAAACGCTGCTGGCAAAGGCAGTGGCCGGTGAAGCGGGAGCACCTTATTTTGCCTTTTCCGGTTCCGATTTTGTACAGGTGTATGTTGGCGTGGGAGCTGCCCGTATACGGGACGTGTTTAAGAAGGCCCGGGAAATGGGCAAATGTGTGGTATTCATAGACGAGATTGACGCCCTGGGCAAAAAAAGGGAAGCGGCGCTTTCGGGAGGGAACGACGAAAGAAGTCAGACCTTGAATGCGCTGCTGACAGAAATGTCCGGGTTTAATTCAAACGAAGGTATTATAGTAATCGCAGCCACAAACAGGCTGGATATACTGGACCAGGCCCTGCTGAGACCGGGTAGGTTTGACAGGCAGGTGGAGATTGGTCTTCCGGATATCAACGGAAGGCTTGAAATATTGAAAATCCACAGCCGGAACAAACCCCTAAGCCAGGATATAGATTTAAAAAACCTTGCGCATCAGACTGTGTTTTTCAGCGGTGCGCAGCTTGAAAACCTTATGAATGAAGCCGCCATATTTGCGGCAAAAAGGGGTTCTAGGTTGATTGAAAAGGGCGATATCGACAAAGCCTATTACACGGTAATCGCCGGAGCCGAAAAGAAGGACAGAAGCGCTATTTCCCGTTCGGACCGTGAGATAACCGCATATCATGAAGCGGGACATGCCCTGGTTACAAAACTGGTTGCACCGGAGAACCGCGTAACCAAGGTAACAATCATACCCAGCACCAAAGGAGCCGGGGGTTTCAGCGTGTCCCTGCCGCCGGACCGGATGTACAGAAGCAGAAAGCAGATGGAAAGCAGTATAAAGATTGCCCTTGCGGGACGCATAGGCGAGGAAGTGATATTCGGGAAGGAAAACGTGACCACCGGGGCTTCGAATGATATAGAAAAGGCTACTCAGATTGTAATGGCGCTGGTTAAGCAGTTCGGCATGGGGAACGGCACCGGCATGCTTAATTATGATTTATTGTTTGGCAACAGCGTGTCCGGTCAGGAGAGTATAGTGGAGGAATGCAGGATTTTCATGGACAGGTTCTACAATGAAACCCTTGACCTGCTTGTGGAAAACAAGTACCTGCTTGACAGAATAGCCCGTACGCTGCTGGCGGAGGAATCAATAGACGAAGAACGGCTTGACAGCATAATTGCGGGTGAATGGAGCGAACCCCACGTATCGGACAGGGAAATGACCGTGGAAGGAAACGGGGAAAAGTCCACCGCAATGGCATAACACAAACCAAAATATATGAATAGACACATTAACAGATACCCGGCGCCAGTCATTTAGTGCCGGGTATCTGCATGACTGCAGCCAAGATGGTATTTTAACGTAGAGCGGGCCAGGGCCCTTTCCAGCGGATTGTCGGATTTGACGTCAAAGTCCGGTACCGGCTTTGAAAACAGTACCGGGAAAGATGATTTAAAAAATCGGGCAAAAAATCCCGTTTTTCTCCGGTTTCCTTATGCATCCTGGGCAGTCCCACGCTTTTTACAGTCATCTAAATTTCCCCCACGGCAAGTTTGATTAAGCGTTTTTAGTATACCCATATATTGATTAATCAAAATAAGCATCCATTACCCATATAGTCAATCCCCCACTGAATTTCATAATATATTAATGTGCCTTTGCAAATTGATAGGAGGTACGGGCCTATGAATGACATGGGTGAGCAGATTGGCTGGCTGCTGGCAACAGATGTTTTTAAAAATTTATTAGTAAATGATTTGCTTAACACCTCCAGGCTGAATGCGGCTATTGCGCTGCTTATTAAGGCACGTATTCCCTTTGATGTCTCCTTTACCCCGGGTACACGGCGAGCCCAGCCCCAGGCCGTTTTGAAGGTGCACATAAACCCCAATACCGCCATATCCTTTTCACTGCAATTCGATTCACCAGTTATTTAGTCCCTTATAAATAAAATGGCCGTTTAATGAAATACTATTGTAAGGTAAAGGTATGCCGGATTAGTGGATAGTGGTTAGTGTAACTGCCCGGGTCCTGCGGACTGCGAGCAAAAAAAGTGAGACAAGAGAACCGTCCCCCTGTCTGGCCCCTTTGTCTGAGCTGTTACCTATGATTTAAAGGAGGAATAGAAGTTGCTGGGAGAAGGAATAGTAAAAAATATAATCGATGAGATGCTGGAAAGAATGCGGGAATTGGAGACCACAAAAAGCCCAAATCTGGTCCACGGTTTTTCACTGCTTAAGATTGCTGCAATAGGGGAAAGGGCGAAGCACGGGGTTGCGGTAAGGGAGATGTACGGCTCAACCAGGAAGCTTCCCACCTTCGAAGAATTAATGTTTGTTCCGGCAATGATTGACGTACTCCCGGTAAACCCGGGCGAGGTCAATACCGAGGTGGTTATTGGCAAAAACACAAAAAAACCGCTTAAAATATCCACTCCGATAATGCTGTCTGCAATGGCCTACGGACTGTCGGTAAACCGGGCCACCAAGATATGCTGGGGCAAGGCCTCCGCTGCTGCAGATACCGCCTGCAATTCGGGGGATACCGGCTTTTTCCCGGAGGAGCGCAAATACGCAAGGTATTACATAGTACAGTTAAACAGGGCCCGGTATGGTAATTCAGAAGAAGAGATAAAACAGTCGGATGCGGTGGAAATACGCTTCGGCCAGGGAGCCATGGGAGCACTGGCGGGGGCGATTGACGATGCGGACGTGGACAGGGATCTGGCAAAACAGCTGGGCGTAAGACCCGGCAAGAGTTCAAGCAGGCCCTATCTTCATCCGGAGATTGACCAGGGCAAAACCCCGAAGGATATTGTTGCAAATGTAAGGAACATAAACCCCGATGTACCGGTGGGGGTGAAGGTTGCCGCCGGAAACATAGAAAAGGACCTTGACGCTGTTATTGATGCGGGCTGTGACTTTGTTACCATAGACGGTGGAGGAGGGGGTACCGCCAATTCCCCCGAGGTGACGGTAAATAATCTGGGCGTGCCTTTGATATACGCCGTCGGCAGGGCCCACCGTCACCTTGTCAGCCGTGGAGTGCGGGAGAATATAGACCTCATCGTGACCGGGGGCCTGAGGGATGCCGGGGACTGTCTCAAGGCGATAGCCCTTGGGGCCAATGCGGTTTACCTGGGTGAGTCGGCTTTAATAGCCATGTCCTATTCCCAGTGGGACAAGGTACCGCCGGGGACCGCGCCTTCGGAATTGTTCCTTTCCTTCGGTAACCACGGGGACCTGCTGGATATTGAAGAGGGTACAAAGGCACTGGCCAA
>CAZGUG010000007.1:49339-52177 GCA_964529035.1 uncultured Clostridium sp. | reverse complement strand
TTTTTCCGGCATCCTTGCCGTTTATCTGAAGAAGTGCCCTGCCCCGTACCCGGCCGCGATACAAAAGCAAAACCTTCCTTCATTAGTATTATCGTACTGTCTTTATTTAAACTTTAGCCCCGGTCGGAGGGTTTTTTGTTTTTTATCAAAATATTAAGGTCCTTTATGGATATTTCCCTGTTTACGGCGGCTTCCCTGTTCTCCTTCCGTATGGCCTCGTACACTTCCTTTCTGTGTATGCTCACATCCGCCGGTGCCGAGATGCCAAGCTTTACCCGGCCCTCTTCAATATCCACCACCCTGATTACAATATTGTCCCCTACCACTATGCTCTCGTCTTTTTTCCTGGATAGTATAAGCACGGCTTCCGCCTCCTAACCCGCATCCTGCATGGATGAATCCACAGGATGCCTGACACTGTACCTGTCATCCTCCAGCACCGTCTGATGTGCCCGGTTGTTGGTCCTGTTTATCACTATGGGCGCCCTCAGGTTTACCGTCATTTTCTTCAGTTCGTCGGGTATTCTGACCACCGCCAGCACCGAAGCGTCTTCCGGCCCTTTGAGCCGCAGCATTTCTACCACGCTTTCGGGTATGTCGAATTCGTAGTCCGCCATTATAAAGAAGGGGTTCATAACCACAAAGGCCAGCTCGGGCCTGTCGACAGACTGCAGCCATTTGAACACTCCTCCCCCGTCCGGGTTGTCTATCGCGATAAATTTTTTGCAATCCTCAAAGCCCGGCAGCCCTGCAGGAAACTCAAGCATTTCACGCTCATCGTATTCAATCTCACCGAAGAACTTCGTTTTCAGATTCATTATGCTTCCCTCCCACCGCTATATTGTTCTGTCCAGTATTCTGCCTCGGTATTCTATTTTAATGTACGGCTTCTGTACCAGGTAAACCTCCACGCGGGCCCTGGAAGCGGATATATCCGGTTCTTCGGTAATTGCTTCCACTTCCACATCCCCCATATTCCAGCTAATGTCCATTCCCCTGGTGAAGCTTATCTTCGGCCTGCTTTTAGGCATGGCGGCTATGGTGTGTTCCGCCTTCCTTTTCATGATATTTTTTGCCACCATCGGTATAGCATTCGCGTTTTTGTTGACCCTGGCAAAAAAATCCCCCTTCTTCGCCATGGCGGCAGTCTGTCTTTCGCATTTTTGCCTCGCTTTATTTGCCGCATCCCTTGTAAAAGTGTCCGCCGTTTTAAGCCCCACCTCGCAAAAGCACTGTTTTTGGTCGATGTCCATTTCAACCGGCTGAATATCTATTTCCATTCCCGGCAGGGTGCTTTTTGTCCTGACTGCCGGCTGCCGCATCTTTATACTAATAAAGGCATCAGTAGTATTGATGCCCACCCGTCCGAACTCTTGGTTTATCTGAAGGCCCATACCCCGTCACCCGCCTATCTTAAAAAATCCACAAGGTTGGGCTGAATAATCCTGGCTCCCCCCGCAAGGGCGGCCATATACACATTTTCCTCGTTCTTAAGCCGGATAATAACCTCGGCCATGTCCACATCCTCGTTCTTGGACAGAAGGCCGGAAAAGTTCAGGTTCTCGTCCCCCAGCCGGTTTATCACCAGTTCAACCCTGTTGGTCTTTGCCCCTGTCTCGGAAATCATTGTCAATACGTTCTCAAAGTGTATATCCAAATCCGTCAAAAGCCCGCCTACAGCCTGCGAATCCCCGGCCCCAAGGGAGCCTATAAGGCTTTCCATATCCGCCAAAAGGTCCTTCCCCCCGGGTCTTAGTACATCCTCTGCGGTTATGTTTGCCTGCAGAATATCGCTTACCCCCACCTGGTACAATATTTGCCCGTCATCCCCCTGGTAACTGAGGCCGCCTCCGCCGTCCAGCTCAACGGGTACCTGGTCCAGCCTGTAACCCGAGAATATATGTTTGCCCATATAGGTACTGTTACCCAGTGATACCAGATGGTCCCTGAGCTGCATAACTTCGTCGGCAACCTTTTGACTGTCCTCAGGGCTTAAAACCCCGTTTGCGCCCTGAACCGCAAGCTCCCTCGCCCTCTGCAGCACTTCCTTGATCTGCATAAGGGCGGTCTCGGTGGTTTCCATCCATGACAGTGCGTCCTCGGCATTTTTCTTGAACTGCGCATTTTCGTTAAGGTCGGCCCTGATCTTCAGGCTGCGGGCAACCCCCACCGGGTTGTCCGAGGGCATCCGAAATTTTTTGCCGCTGGCCATTTCGTCGTTTACCTTTTGTAATCGCCTGAGATTGAAGTTTAAATTCCGCATCATGTTGTTAATAAGCATGTTGTTGGTAACGCGCATTTCGGCTCACTCCTTTACCTGCCCACAAGGCCGGTCCTTATAACCAGTGTTTCTATCATTTCGTCCATGGCGGTTATAAGCCTTGCCGCCGCATTGTAGCTGTGCTGAAATTTAACCATGTTCGCCATCTCCTCGTCTATCGAAACCCCGGATGTGGACATCCTCAGCCTTTCGGTCTGGCTTACCAGTACCTCCTGGTTGTCCCGCATCCTTATGGCTTCCTGCCCGTCCACCCCCAGCGTCGATATCAAGGACTTGGAGAAATCCTCGGGTGTACCGTAGGTCGGGAACACGTTTTGGTGCCGTAGGTCCGCCATCTCAAGCCCCTTTGTGGCATCTCCGGGTATGGTGTCATAACTTGCCGCCACCGCAATATTGTTCAAATCTTCGAATATCTCCTTGGAAATTGTTATATTTTTTGCGGTTATAAAGGGTTCTGTGGCGTGCCTAATCCCCGAACCGTCCACCGTGTAAGAATCGGCGGTAATGTCATTGGTAAAGAACAGTATCTGTTCGCCATCCGGTTCGGTATAATCCCC
>CAZGUG010000007.1:24881-49239 GCA_964529035.1 uncultured Clostridium sp. | reverse complement strand
CTGCCGCCCAGAACCTCCATGGGCCTGGTGGTTTCCAGCACCGCCCTCTGCCTGGAATAGCCTTCGGTATTTACATTGGCAATATTGTGCCCGGTAACGTCAAGGGCTCTCTGCTGCGAATATAGACCCTTTATTACAATGTTAAGCCCCGTAAAGGAACTCATTACAATCACTCCCGCCTAAACCTTTTTATCAAAAAAGCTCGCGCCCTTGTCCTTGCCCTTGCCGTCCTTTTTATCGTGGTAGGTCACCTCTGATGAACTGCCCGCTATAAGGTTTATCGAAAAATCGATATACTCCAGCGATTTTTTAATAAGATGACTGTTGAGGTCGTTTACTTCCTTTAGTTCCTTCAGCGTCACGGCAATCTCATCCCGGTAGCTTAGAAACCTGTCCCTGATATTCCCCTCGGTTTTCTTAATTACCAACGAAAAATTAAGCTGCTCCGGCTTAATCTTTAAGCTTTCGGCCAGTTGGTTTACCGTTTCTTCCCTTTGCTGCTCAAGCCGGCCTGCATTCATCACCATTTTGTGCTCCACTCCGGTCAGCTGCTCCAGCGCCGTCACCTTACCCTCAACAATGGTTTCAGTCTTGTGCCGGGACAGTTCAAGGATGTCCCTGTAGAGCGCGCCTTCCTGCTCCAGAATATCTATAAGCTTTTCCCACAAAGCTTCCATATCCCTCATCCCCAAAGAATTTTTTTGATTATGCCTTTTTGTCAAAAAACAAGCTGTCAACTATTTTTCCCGCAACCTCTTCGGCATTTACGTTGTACTCTCCGGCAACTATCTTGGTTTTAAGCTGCTCTACCTTATCCTTCCTGATGTCGGAAGTTTCACCCAGCGCCTTCAGTGCAACCTGGAAGTCCCTGGCTTCCGGTGACAGTTCTATCCTGTCAACACCGGGAGTCCCTTTTGCAGCCTGTGCCTTTTCGGCCCTGGCCGACTGTGCTGCCTGGTTCCTGTAAATCCCCAGTATTTTTTCCAGGCCGCCGCTGTTTATTTTCATAATTCATCACCCCGTTTCAACCACTTCATTAAATATATCGTCAGTATTCCGATTTTTGTTAATACCTTTTTCTCCTGTGGGCGGTATACATTCGGTCACTTTCCCGGTGCACCCTTTTCTCTTCACTGACAAATCCCCTTTTAAACTGGCTTTCCATAAAGGATGCACACTCTTTGCAGTACCTGCCGGTATTTATCGGCCTTCCGCATCTTTCGCATCCCAGCACTATGTTGGGATTATCGCTGCTCAGCTCCAGCTTGCCCTCCCTGAGAAACTGCAGTATTTTCTCCACCGGTACGTCAAGGGCTTCGGACACTTCGATGGTGGTGCACCTTGGATGTTTTTCAATATATTCCTTAACCAGCTTGTAGGTTTCCTCGTCCTCCTGGACACAGGCATTGCATAACGGAATGCCGTTGTACACGAAAAGCTTCCCGCACCTTTTACAATTGCGAAAATCCGCCATAATATTCCTCCTTCCTGCTTCATTATACATCCCTGCCGGAAGAAAGGGTAAACACGTACACTTTCTCCGCCCCTTCCCTTTTCAGCACCCCGGCACACATATCGGTAGTCGTACCTGTAGTATATATATCGTCAACCAGAAGTATATTCCTGAGAGTCAATTCCCGCTTGTTTTTCAGTTTAAAGGCGTCCGCCAGCACTTTGGCCCTTTGTGTACGCGTTAGACCGCTCAGGGCGGGAGTGTTCCTTTCCCTGGCCAGAATGTCCAGTACCGGCTTCCCCTCAAGAGCCTTTGCCAGATTTCTGGCCAGCAGCAGTGACTGGTTATAGCCCCTTATCCTCTGCTTCTCAGGGTGCAGCGGCACCGGCACTACCGCGTCAATTTTCCGGTCAAGCCCAAGTTTTCTTATCCTGTCCGCCATCATTTTTCCAAAGGGGCGGGCAAGGTAAGGCCTGCCGCCGTACTTGAATGAGTATATGCCTTTTTTAATCCTGTCATCGTACACGCACAGCGAATATGCCCTGTCGAAATGATGATAAAAGTCACGACAGTCGCTGCACAGACCGCCGCCTTTAAGATACTTGCCGCAACGTTTGCAGCTCTGCTCCCCTATAAAGGTAATGCTCCGGCTGCAGCTTTGACATATTCCATATTGGTGAGTGCCGCGGATTTTTTCGCCGCACAAAAGGCAGTTTATGCCCTCGGGATAAAGCAGGTCCAAAAAACTCTCCCAGGCCTCCTTGGCCAGAGCCTTCAACCCGTTCCGCCCCCTTCGGCACGGCAGCCCGCCAGTATCTCCCTCATCCTTCTGTCCAGGGCTGAATACCGCCTGGTTATCCTGTTGTTGTCCACCATCCTGCGCAGGCACTTTTCGCTGCCCAAAAGTATCACCAGCTGCCGGGCCCTGCTTACCGCCGTATACAAAAGGTTCCTGGTGACCAGCATTGGAGGGCCCCAGAATACCGGCATCACCATAACCGGAAATTCACTGCCCTGGCTTTTGTGAACGGTAACGGCATAGGCCGGTTCCAGTTCGTCCAACTGGTTGAACCGGTAGCACACCCTTCTGTCGTCGTCAAATACAACCACAAGTTCCTGTTCTTCTTCGTCAATGCTCTCTATTATACCGAGGTCGCCGTTGAACACCCCTTCGCCCTCGACTGCGGTTCCGTCGACAGCCTCCCATTTGAGGGAATAATTGTTCCTTACCTGCATCACCCTGTCCCCGGTTCTGAACAGCGTGCCGCCGGATTTTCTTTCTCCCTTGCCGGGAGAAGGGGGGTTTAAGCTTTCCCTCAGCCTTGTATTCAGGTTTTCCACGCCCACGATTCCCTTTCTCATTGGTGAAAGCACCTGAATATCGGTGAACGGGTCATACCCGTTGTACCGCGGCAGACGATTTTTACACAGATCTATTATTGTGTCAACTGCCTGCTGCATGTCCCTTGTCTCGATAAAAAAGAAGTCACCGTCCCTTGAACCGACAACCGGGTACTTGCCCTGGTTGATCCTGTGGGCGTTAATCACTATGGAGCTTTCTTTCTCCTGGCGGAATATCTTTTTCAGCCTTACCACCTTAACTACCCCGCTTGATATAATATCCTTCAGTACATTGCCCGGCCCCACCGACGGCAGCTGGTCCACGTCCCCCACCATAACCAGCCGGGTTCCCGTCTCCACCGCCTTTAAAAGGTGATGCATAAGCAGTATGTCAACCATTGAAACCTCGTCTATTATAAGTACGCTGCAGTCCAGCGGATTGTCCTCATTCCTTCCGTAACCCGACATATGCTCATTCTCATGATACGAATATTCAAGCAGCCGGTGAATGGTACTGGCCTGCCTGCCGCAGGCCTGGGCCAGCCGTTTTGCCGCCCGGCCGGTTGGCGCCGCCAGCGCAACCTTAAGGCCCTTTCCCTCCAGCAGGTCAATCACCGCTTTAATGATGGTGGTCTTGCCTGTCCCGGGCCCTCCGGTGACCACCACTATACCGTTATGCACCGACTGGGTTACCGCTTCCTTCTGCGCCTGGTCCAGCACTATGCCCTGTCTTGCTTGGTACCCGGCTATTTCGTCTTCAGTATCCATGTCAAGGGTATCATAGTCGGCCAGGGCGAGGGAGGTAAGCCTGGCCGCCACCGACGTTTCGGCGTAGTGAAAGGGCATATGGTATACTACCTGGTCTTCGGTCCCCTCAAGCTTCACCTGCCCGGAAACCGCCAGCGAAGTTATGGCGTCTTCCACCCGGCATTCTTCAACACCCAAAAGATCCGCCGCACGTTCTGCCAGCAGCCCCTTAGGTGCAAACACATGCCCGGCACCGGCAAACTCGGTAAGCACATACTTTGTGCCGGCTATTATCCTGCCGGGCGAATCATGCTCCATGCCCATGCTCACGGCAATTTTATCCGCCCTTTTAAAGCCTATCCCTTCCACGTCATCCACCAGCCTGTACGGGTTCTGCTTAATAAGCTTTATTGTATCTTCCCTGTATTTTTTGTATATTTTCAGCGCAAAGGCCGTACTGATACCGTAGGTCTGCAGGAACATCAGTACTTCGCGGATACCCCGCTGCTCCTCAAAGGCCTCGGCAATCCTTTGGGCCTTTTTCTCTCCGATTCCCTCCACCCGCATAAGCTGTTTCGGGTTGTACTGGATTATATCAAGGCTGTCTTTTCCCAGCGTGGTTACTATTTTTTTTGCCGTTTTGGGCCCTATACCGGGTATCAGGCCGGAAGCCAGGTACTTTTGAATACCATCCAGTGTTGACGGTGTTATGCTGGAATATTCTGTAACCTGTACCTGTTCACCGTAAACGGGATGGTATGTCCATTCCCCTTTTACTTTTAGATTTTCCCCTTCCCTTACAAGGGGCATAAAGCCCACCAGGGTTATCCTTTCTCCTTCACTGTCAAACCTTACTATGGAATACCCGTTTTCATCGTTCCTGAACACTATGCTTGCTACCATACCCTCCAGTTCCAGCATAAGCCGTTTCCCCCCGAAACTTTTCTAAATCAGATTATATCACAGATTTTCCCTTAATTCCCTTATTTCCTTAAGCAGCATCGCAATATCCGCCTTGGTGGCGGGACAGTCAAGATACTGCGCGGCGCTTTCTCCCGTGCCCCGGGAACCTTGAAGTTTCTGGTACAGAAAATGACAGTTCCTTAAATGCTGGTTCAGGTTCTTAATGCTGTGCAGGCATTTCAGCTGCCGGTCATTTTCAAGTATTACCATTGAACATGCCCTGCCCGCTTCCCTTACCTCTTTGACGGCAGCAAAGTTTATATAGCCCCTGGAAGAATCGTTTTTGGATACGGCTTTTCGCATTTTTAACGGAAACATTATCATCCCGGCACTTAGGGGTACCGGCACCGCCCGCCTGCAGCCCAGCATTTCGCCGTATTTCTTCCTCGAAGCGTCCAGGTCGACTGTGAACTCTGCAGCGATATTCCTAAGAACCGTCTTTACCGTCCTGGGAATGACAGCCGAATCTCCGTCAAGGTATATTACCTCGGTGGCATTACCCATACTTTCGTGGTAACAGGGAACAAGAGCCGCTATCTGTTTCTCTGAAGTACTGTCCAGTTTGCCCAATTCTCCGGCCTCCCGTACATGCACCCGCCGGGACCGGTATGGTCCCTTTCAAAGATGCATTTTATACTTTATCCTTTGTCTAAAACATTATAAGCGCAGGATTCGTATTTGGTGATACCCGGCGGAGGGAAGGCGCCGGCCCTCCCTCCGCCGGTACCGCCGTGGAAACCGATTTGCCTATTCCACGGGTATCTCTGTTATTTCTGTCGCCACGATTCTGGCGCCGGCTACCGCCACCAGGTCCCCTCCGCTTGTGGTAAATATTCCTTTGTCCAGTATGGTGTCCATGGCGGCCTGCACTTCCTGCTGCGCAACGTCGTCACGGACATTATACACCGAAATGGAGGACCTTCTCCCGGCCGCATTGGTAAATATCATCTCCAGCCTTTTTGCCATTTTCACACCTCCCTTTGCAAATACTGGTCTGTGCCACGCACCTTGCCGGGCATGCTAGACGTCAAAAAACTCCGCTTCGTTTACCCTGCTGATGGATGCCACCGGGTACTCCTGAAGGCCCGTCAATACCACCGCTATATCGTAAACGTCCTGGTCGTCGGATTCGGGTTTTATTCCCGAATAGGTCCTTGTGGAATACACGGGGTTTCCTTCCTGGTTCAGCCCCAGCTCATAACGGATTCTTAACCTGGAATCCACCGGCTGTACCTGTAACGGCATATAATCACCACCTTTCAACGCAATTTTATCCGGTGGACAAAATATAGGTAAAACCGCCTTTTGCATCTTTGCACCGGTAACTTACCGGGGAAAAGGTGCAAAAAATACAAAAACGGCACCGGATTATATACCAAAGGGTTTATAACCCGGTACCGTAAGATTCTATTCCTTGTATTTATCCGTCCAGGGCCTGGCTTTTTAAATCCTGTGCCTTGTCCAGTCTTTCCCACGGAAGCTGTATATCCGGCCTGCCGAAATGTCCGTAGGCCGCCACCTGCCTGTATATCGGCCTTCTCAATTCAAGGTCCCTTATTATAGCCGCCGGGCGCAGGTCAAAATTGGAATTAATAAGCTTTATAATGTCCTGTTCCGAAATTTTCGAAGTTCCGAAGGTATCAACCATTATCGAAACCGGCCTCGCCACGCCTATGGCATAGGCCAGCTGTACTTCGCACCTTTCGGCAATACCCGCCGCCACTATGTTTTTGGCCACGTACCTGGCCGCATAGGAAGCGGAACGGTCAACCTTTGTGGGGTCCTTGCCCGAAAAGGCACCGCCGCCGTGGCGTGCGTATCCTCCGTAGGTGTCCACTATTATCTTTCTGCCTGTCAGCCCCGAGTCCCCCTGGGGTCCTCCCACCACAAACCTGCCGGTGGGGTTTATATAAAACCTGGTGTTTTTGTCCAGCAGCTCTTCGGGTATTACTTTCCCGATAACATGTTCCTTTAAATCTTCCCTGATGGTCTGAGGGTCCGCCTTTGGATGATGCTGGGTTGAAATCACAACGGTATCCACCCTTACCGGCCTGTCCCCTTCATATTCAACGGTCACCTGGGACTTTCCGTCCGGCCGTATGTATGGAAGCAGCTTGGATTTCCTTACCTCCGCCAGTTTTCTTGTCAGGCCGTGGGCCAGGAAAATGGGCAGCGGCATAAGGGTATCGGTTTCGCTGCAGGCAAACCCGAACATCATGCCCTGGTCCCCGGCACCGATTGTATCAAAGTGGTTGCCGGTATCACCCGTTCTTGCTTCAAAGGCCTTGTCCACACCCCGGGCGATATCGGGAGACTGCTCGTCTATCGACGTTATCACTGCACAGGTATCCCCGTCAAACCCGTACTTTGCCCTTGTGTATCCGATATCCTTTACCGTCCGCCTGACAATGCTGGGTATATCCACATAACATTCTGTGGTAATCTCCCCCATAACCAGTACAAGGCCGGTGGTCACCGCGGTTTCACAGGCAACCCTTGCAAAGGGGTCCCTTGTAAGTATCGCGTCCAGTACGGCATCCGATATCTGGTCGCATATTTTGTCGGGATGCCCTTCGGTAACCGATTCCGAAGTAAACAGCTTTCTTGACATAATAGACATAACCTCCTTTGTACTGCAAAATAAAAAGCCTCCCTGTGCATAAGGAGGTATAAAACCACCTTATCTTACAGGACAATAAGTCCCGTGGGAATTGGCACCATTGCGCATGCACGCCGGTTGCCGGGTTTCATTGGGCCCTTGTCCCTCCACCTCTCTGGATAAGGCTTTTATTTAATTTTCCGGTTATATATGGTATCACATTATCAGACATATGTCAATTATACCACTCGAATAATGCTGAGGCTTATAAGCATTATAATAAGTCCTGCCACCGCGTTGCCAAGCAGTATGGCCGGGAGCGCGAACAACAGCCTTATATTGAGAAGCGCCGCCGCGATGCTGCCGGTCCATACCCCGGTGGAGGGCAGGGGTATCGCAACAAAAATAAAAAGCCCCGGCAGGTAGTATTTTTTAATATTACGGGATTTTTTAATAGTATTGTCAACTATCCTTTCGGTTATTCGGCGGAATATGCCGGTTCTTTTTACAAAATTAAAAAAGGGCCTGAACACCAGAAGAATTACCGGAGCGGGCAGGGTACTGCCGGCAAGGGCAAGGACATAGGTATGTACGGGATTAAGCCCCAGCGACAATCCCATGGGTATTGCACCCCGCAGTTCAACGTAGGGCAACATGGATACGTACAGCACCGACCATTCTCTTCCCAAAAAATCAAGTATTGAATCCAGTATACCGACCACCCCTTACATTATGGATAGCATAAAAATTATACATTAATTATTCAAATGTGTAAAACCCAAAAATAAACGGCGCAGTGACCGCGCCGTTTATTTGATGGTGGAGGGAGCTGGATTTGAACCAGCGAAGGCTCTGCCAACAGATTTACAGTCTGCCCCCTTTGGCCACTTGGGTATCCCTCCGTGATGGAGCTGGTGATGGGACTCGAACCCGCAACCTGCTGATTACAAGTCAGCTGCTCTGCCAGATTGAGCTACACCAGCATATTTGGGAGGTGAGAAACTTCTCACCTCCGTTGTGGTGACCCCTAGGGGATTCGAACCCCTGTTACCGCCGTGAAAGGGCGGTGTCTTAACCACTTGACCAAGGGGCCAAATATGGTCGGGGCGAAGGGATTTGAACCCCCGACCCCATGGTCCCAAACCATGTGCGCTACCAAACTGCGCTACGCCCCGCGCCCTATAGCGTCACTATAGTATTATACATAATGAACTGCCGCATTTCAATAGTAATTTTTGTTTTAAACCTCACACAAAAGACAAACTGGATAGAAATAGCTGTTTAAGAACAGCGAAGCGGTGGTATACTCCCGTTAATATTGTTTGAATTATATATTTAATAATACTGTAATATGCCTGTAATTATTTTGCCCGTTTACTGATATATAATGAAATTATGAAAAGTTTCCGGTGTTTTGCCGATGTTTGAAACAAATCCGGTGCCTTATCGTCAAACTTAAAGGACCATTCAGATTAAATTTACCAGGAGGGAACGATTTGAAAAAAACGGCACTTTTTACGGCAGTAGTTCTTTTATGTATCTCACTTATGCCTATGCAGGCCCTGTCCGCCGGATGGGACATAATTCACCAGCAGGTGGAGGAAACAAAAATATCAGGAAATGTAACATATAAAAGCATAACGCGGTTTACCGACAGCGGATGGCACAAAATACATGTGCTGGAGGGAAATATAACCGACCGTTACACCCGGCTGGAGCCTTTAGCCGCCCCCGACGGCATCGGTACCGGCAGCACACTGCCGCAAATGACCCGGGACAGTGATATAGTTGCAGCTATAAACGGCGACTTCTTTATCTCCGGAGAGAGCTTTTCGCCGCTCGGGCCGCTGGTGTCAGACGGCAGGATGCAGAGCAGCCCCACCTACAGGATGGATGAACTGGCGGTGTTTGCGTTAACCCGGAACAATATACCAATAATAGATTACTGGAAATGGGACATAAGGCTTAAAACAAAAGGCCTGGAGTTTCCGGTTTCCGCGGTAAACAAGGTAAGCCATGATTATACATATCCCATGATATACACGCCGGAATGGGGAGTTTCAACACCCCCGGCCGCCTTTGACGACATGGTGTATTTCGTTGTGGAAGAAGACAGGGTTAAGGATGTAATACAGGGCCCGGGCAGCGAGACAACCATACCGGAGCAGGGAATGGTGGTAATGGTCCGGGGAGACATGGCCCTGGAGATGATTGGGACCATAAATAAGGGCTCCGACATGGACCTTTATATAGAAAGCACCCCCGACTACGCCGACATGCAGCTGGCAATCGGAGGGGGCAGCATACTGGTAAAGGATGGGGCTTTATACCCCTTTACCCATAACATTGACGGGAACCATCCCAGGACAGCCCTGGGTTTTTCCAGGGATGGCAGAAAACTGATTGCCGTCGCGGTTGAAGGAAGGGTTCCCGGCTCAAGGGGCATGAGCCAGGCAGAACTGGCACAGCTTATGATGGACCTGGGTGCTTACCGGGCAATTAACCTGGACGGCGGCGGTTCCACCACCATGCTTGCCCGCAGCCCGGGCGATAAAGAGCTGTCCCTGGCAAACAACCCCTCCGACGGAAACCTTAGGCGCATTTCAAACGGCATATCAATAAGAAATACCGCCCCGAAGGGCAGCCTGGGGCATATTCTGCTGCAGGTTGAGGATTCAAAGGTGTTTGCCGGAACCGGCAGAACCATAACGGTGAAGG
Organism: uncultured Clostridium sp.; assembly: GCA_964529035.1. Lineage (GTDB taxonomy): Bacteria > Bacillota > Clostridia > Ch29 > Ch29 > CAZGUG01. The sequence continues at coordinate 39,418 of CAZGUG010000007.1, read as the reverse complement.
GATACGACCGTAATTACAACCCTGTGGATATCAACCAGGACCGGGTTGAGTGGAGAGTCTCGGGAGTTGACGGCGGTTTTGTCAAAAATACATTCTATCCGACGACAGCCGGGAACGCAGAGGTTACAGCCGTCTATACGGGACAAGCTGCCGGCATTAATCTGAAGGTGCTGGATCCGCCGGTGGAACTTAAAATGCCGGATTCACTGAAAACCGGCGCTGACGGAAGCTTTCCCTTTGCCGTTTACGGAAAGAACCAAAAGGGTTACTCGGCACTTATAGAAAACAGGGACTTAAACCTTTCTACAACAATAGGCAGGATAGAAAACCAGACCTTTATAAGCGGCAGCAGGGAAGGCACAGGGGAAATCAGGGTATACTTCAACGGACTTGATTACACCGTCCCGGTTTCGGTGGGCTACAGGCGTGTGATTTTGGAAAACTTCGAAGGGCCGGGGCATGGCTTTGCCGCCTATCCCGATACCGTCACCGGGGAATACGGCGTGGATACACGGTATGCTAGCAGCGGGAAATCCAGCGGCCGGCTTTCCTATGACTTCACCGCCACCGATGTTACCGCAGCTTCTTACCTGGTGTTCGACGGGGACGGGATCACCCTTGACACCCGGCCCGAAAGACTGGGGATTCATGTTTACAGCCCCGACGAGAACAGCCACTGGCTAAGGATGATTGTGGAGGATGCCGACGGCAGGAGCACAACCCTTGACCTCACCCGGAAAATCCAGCCGGACGGCTTTCAATTTGCCGATGCCCAGGTGCCCCGAAACCTGAAGGCACCCATTAGCATTAAGAGGGTATACATCGTGGAAACCAACCCCATAATGCACGACGCCGGGGAAATATACCTGGACGACCTGACCGCCCTTTATCCCCATGACATAAAACCCGGCAGCGGCCCGCCAGCAGCGGCTGTTTACGACCCGCAGAGGGTGGATGCCGCACCCGAAAGCTACGCCTTTGACTTTATGCTGTTCGGGGGTACAAAAATAGAAAGGCTTATTGACATACACGTGGTAAACAGAATGAAAAAAACAGCGGAGGAAAACGGCGGGCCGGCGGTATTCGCAGGCACCATCGGTGACGGCACGGTGGAGGATTTGGACCTTCCGGTTATTGCAACCAAAGCGGGTTATTCGGTGACGAAATTCGGAGCCAATACCTTCCTGCAGCTTGACAACCATTCCGGGGGAATTAGGACCTATTCGCCCCAGCAGTGGCACTGGCTCAAGCAGCAGCTTCAGAGCATTGACGGCGGTAACCTGTTTGTGATACTTCCCCGGCCGGTCTGGGGCGTTAACGGGTTCACAGACACACTAGAAGCCGGGCTCCTTAACACCCTTCTTTCCACCCTTCATGAAGAAAAGGGTGTTAACGTGTACGTGCTTACCGGCGGACAGGACGCCTTCAGCTATGATATCCGCGACGGGGTTAAGTTTATTGGCATAAACGGAACGGCGCAGCGCTCCGCCGGCTCTTCCGACCTCGAAAACTACTGCTTTTTAAGGTTTTATGTTGCAAAAAACGGCACGGTAAGCTACCAGGTAATACCCATGTTCCCGATACAGTAGCAGAGGAGCGGGGGGACGGCCCGGTACATGGCATCTGTCGGCTATTGCCTGGTATAGGACTCTATGAGGGAATCCAGTTTCTTCTGTTCTTCATCGGTGACCTTGTCACGCAGTATTTTGTACATCGCGAGGTTCTCTTCATAGGTAACACCGTCCTGCAGCATGCCGGTTATCTGCCGCAGCTCCTCGATGCTACAGCGGCCCAGTATTCTTAAAAGCCAGAGCTTGTCTTTAAACGCCAGTGAAGAGATGGCACTGGCCGCTCCGCTGCCCGACAGCAGAACCCGGGAATCCCCCTGCCTTCCGGTGTCGGGTACTGTGTCCACTTTTTGCACGTTTTGGTACTGCCTGCACTGCGTTCCCGCCGCCGGGACAAAATCCGGGGAACTGTCAGTATATGTCTTGGGCTGTTTCCTCACAGTTTCCTGCCGGTTGTCGATAGATATAACGGCAGCGGTACCGGCGATCGGTTTTGGTCCTCTGCCGGGAAATGTGTAGATATAATGGGTAATAACGATTTCTTTGTCTTGCCCGGTCGGCTTAGTATATGGTATAATGTTGCAGTTGATATGGGAATACAAAGCGAAACAGACTGTGATCACAATCATCAGCAGGTTTAGAAGCCTTATTTTGTACAATTTTATCCTCCCCCGGGATTTCTTCGTTATATCATATACCGCAAAGGATGATTTTATACGGGGCTAATTTTTTTCAGGGGTGAACTCAGTGACTGCCAATCGGTTGGAAGAACTCAAGAAAGTAATTGAAAAGTACAGGGAGCGTCTGCAGGAGGAACTGTCCCGCAAAGGGCAGTCCTATGACCCGGATAGGGTTCTGAAGTTAAGCTGTGATTTGGATGAACTAATCGTGGAATACGAACAGGCTGTCAGGGATGTAGAAAACCGGTAACCGGTGCTGCCTTGGCCGAATTCAAAAAGACCAGTGTTTCACTGGTCTTGTTTCTGACCTCTTGTGCGACCGGCACTTATGCTTCGGCATCCACCAACCCGAACATAAGCTCTCCGGAGGCCGCCACCTCTCCGTTCACGGTAGCCCTGGCCTTTGCTTTGCCTATCCCTCTTTTCATGGCCGTCATCTCGACTTCCATTATTAGCCGGTCCCCCGGAACAATCTGCCTTCTCATTCTCATTTTATCAATCCCTGCAAACACCGCCAGCTTATTTCTGTATTCTTCCTTTGACAGTATCGCCACAGCTCCCACCTGGGCCATGGCCTCCACTATCAGCACCCCCGGCATTATCGGATTGCCGGGAAAATGCCCCTGAAAAAAGGGCTCGTTTATCGTCACGTTCTTGACCCCCACAGCCCTTGTTCCCTCTTCCATTTCCAGAATGCAGTCCACAAGCAAAAAAGGGTACCTGTGGGGAAGAATATCCTGGATCTGTTTACTGTTTAGCATGTATTTCCCCCCCGTTACCGGTCTTTATTTTGCGACAGCTGCCGGTACAGCAAATCCGCTATACCTATGCCCTCTCCCCCGGACGCTTCCTTTGCCAGCTCGCCGTCCAGCATTGACGTGAAAATATTCTCCCCAAGGCTTTCCTTGATAAGCCCGTCCCTATTGACGGTGGCGCGCATTCTTTGAAGCATCGTGCTTAAAAAAACCGCTTCCATCTCCCTGCACACTTCCTTAAGCCTTTTATCGTCCCTTTCCTGCTGCGCCCTTTCCAGAAGCCTTGAAAAATCCTGCATATCTTCTTCACGGGTGCCGCTGTACGCTTCCTTTATTATATCACTGCTTCCCGGGTTTATCCCGTCTATTTTCAACCGGCGTCACCTTCCCTCCGTTATCTTCTCAGGTTGTTGGCTATCTGCAGCATCTCATCGGCGGTCTGTACCGATTTCGAGTTAATCTCATAGGCCCTCTGGGCCGTTATAAGTTTTACCATCTCTTCCACCACCTGCACGTTGGAAGCCTCGAGGAAGTTCTGCATAATGCTGCCGTTTGCCCCCGGCTCTTCCGCTTCAATGGGTTCCCCGGAAGCGGAGGTTATACTGTACAGGTTTCCGCCGGCGCTTTCAAGCCCGGCGGGATTCACAAACCTTACCAGGTCCAAAAACCCTATCTCGTCCAGCGTATCGTCGTTTCGCCTCACCATAAGCAAACCGTTCTGGTCGATTATTATTTCGTTTATTTCGCCGCCAAGCTCGGCATCGGCGCCGTCAACCTGCACGAAGTACCCGTCGGAAGTTACCAGGGCCGCTTCTTCCCCGTCGATGCTCAGCTTAAAGCTGCCGTCCCTGGTATAAAACAAATTGTCGTTCTGGTCCCTTACAACAAAAAACCCTTCCCCGTCAATTGCAAAATCCAGGGGGTTGCCGGTGCTTTGCATGCTTCCCTGGGAAAAATTCTTAACTATGGCGGAGGGTCTCACCCCGTGCCCCACCTGGAGCCCCACCGGCCGTCCCTGCCGGTCTATTACCTGTGCGCCGAACAGGGACACGTACAGCAAATCCTTGAACTCGGCCCTTTCCTTCTTATAGCCGGTGGTATTTACGTTTGAAAGGTTGTTGGCTATGGTATCCACGTTAAGCTGTTGGGCGTTCATGCCCGAACTGGCCGTCCACAGCGCCCTCATCATATGTCAATCACCCCTTGTATTTTATACTCTGCCCACTTCGTTTACGGCTTTACCCATTGTCTCGTCATAGGCGGTTATTACCCTCTGGTTGGCTTCATAGTCCCTGAAAGCCGAAATCATGCTTACCATCTCCTTGATGGTGTTTATGTTGGAAGATTCCAAAAAACCCTGGAGAACTTCACCCTGTATCCCGATATAGGGTATATTGCCGCCGACTGTCCTGTAAAGGTTGTCGCCGACCTTTTCCAGTTCCTGCGGCCTTTCGAAGGTTACCAGCTTCAGCCTGTCAATAAAATAATCGTCCGAATAAATCTCGCCGTCGCTGCGCAGCCGGAATTCTTCGTCGCCTATATACACCCAGCCCATATCTCCTATCACCCTGTATCCTTCGGCACTTGACAGGTACCCTTCCGAATCGGTTACAAAGGAGCCGTCCCTGGTATACATCTCGGTACCGTCAACCCTCAGGCAGAAAAAACCGTCCCCCTTTATTGCCATATCCAGGGACCTGAAGGTTTCTTTCAGGTTGCCCTGCAAAAAGGAGGTCACCACTTTGTTTATCGCGGCACCGCCGTTTAAGGTGCCTATTACCCCCGGAGCAGTGTTAAGCTGCAGCCTGTCCAGCAGTCGTCCGTTTGAATAGACCGCTCCGCTTTGGTCTATGTACAGGTTTTCCATGCTGCCCGGCTGTATTCTGCCGCTGCTGCCCAGTATATAATTACCGCTGGTGGTAACAAGATAGCCCTCGGGGTTAACCGTCAGCTCGGTTTCCCTGCAAAAGCTTTTCCCCGGCAGGGTATCGATTACAAAATACCTGCCGCTGATTTCCAGCCTGATTTTGTCGTCCTGCCTTTCCACCGACAGTCTGCCGGATGATGCCAATAGTCTGTCCGGGCCCCTGTCGTTTATTTTGGATATGAGTACCTCCCTGAAGGGCCCCGTAATCACTTCGTCCCTTTTGTAACCGTTGGTATCTGCATTGGCGATGTTATTGGCCAGCACGTCCACCCGTTTTGTCTCGGTGCTCATTGCACTGGCGGCCATATAGAGTCCCCTTAACACGGAAAATCACCTCTATTAAGTTATCGGCATTAAGGACATTAAACTTTACAGTCGGATTTAAGTGCGGCACACGCCTGTACAAAGGCGTATCAGTGTGCATGGACTATAAAAATTAAAAAAGATGCCGGAAAAACCGGCACCCTCTTCTGTTTTGTTCAATCATTTTCCCTTGGTGGTTATAAGGCTTCCCTCCAGTGCGTCCATGGCTTCCAGTGCCTTGCCGGTTCCTATAGCCACGCAGGAAATCGGGTTGTCAGCCACCTTGACGGGAGTGCCTATTTTTTTGCTCAGCAGCTTATCCAGCCCGTACAGCAGCGCCCCGCCACCGGTAAGTATTATACCATCGGTACTTATATCCGACGCAAGCTCCGGCGGGGTTTTTTCTATTACCGAATGGATGCTGTCAACTATGGCTGCAACCGGTTCCTCCAAGGCTTCCAGCATTTCTTCCGAAGTTATTCCATGGGTCTTTGGCAGGCCGGACACCAGGTTCCTTCCCCTTACTTCCATTGATATGCTTTCTTCCCTCGGAAAGGCGGTACCGATATTGATTTTCATATCCTCGGCGGTCCTCTCGCCTATAAGCAGGTTGTACTTCTTTCTCATGTACCTTATTATGGCCTCGTCAAACTTGTCTCCCGCTATCTTGATGGAATCGTTTACCACTATACCTCCCAGCGATATAACGGCAATATCGGTGGTTCCTCCGCCCACATCCGCGATCATGTTGCCGTTGGGCTTGGAAATATCCAGCCCCGCACCTATGGCTGCCGCCACCGGTTCCTCTATCAGGTAGGTTTTCCTGGAGCCCGCCTGGTTGGTGGCGTCTATTACCGCCCTTTTTTCCACCTGGGTCACTCCGCTGGGTACGCATACAATGATTCTGGGTTTGAATATTTTTCTGTTACCGCAGGTTTTCTGGATGAAGTATTTAAGCATTCTCTCGGTTGTTTCATAATCGGAAATTACTCCGTCTTTCAGAGGGCGAATCGCCACTATATTTGCCGGCGTCCTGCCCAGCATCTGCCTTGCCTCTTCTCCCACCGCCAATATTTTGTCGGTGTTTTTATCCAGGGCGACCACCGACGGCTCGTTCAGTACAATGCCCTTGCCCTTTACGTATACCAGCACGCTGGCAGTGCCGAGGTCTATGCCTATATCAGTATTTAGCCCGAACATGCGCTACCCCCGCCTCTTTGGTATTTTTCCTGCCTTTATCCTAAATCGAATCATATTTAGTTAAATTCTATATTATCCTAAAAAAACCTTTTTTTCCGGTACATTTTTGTTGTGTTATGAAAATTTTACCTTTTCCCCCCGGTTTTTTATGTATTTTTCCTTGGTTGCCTTTCCGCCCCTTATGTGTCTCTCCGCTTTATTATAGGCCAGTACCGTTTTAACATCCTCGGCAAGTGAAGGATTTATCCTGGGAAGTCTGTCTGTGATGTCCTTATGTATTGTGCTCTTGCTCACTCCAAAAACCTTTGCGGTCTCCCTTACCGTTGATTTTGTATCCATCACGTATTTAGCCGCAGCTATCACCCGTTCGTGTATATAATCCTTCAATTCTAGGAACCCCCTTTTCAGTGTCTTTCTATATCATCTATATGCGGCTTATTTATGATATAGAAGGATTTTAGTCGTATATATTCATTTAGTGCGGTATAATGGTTTTGAAAGGAGTGTCCGCCGTTGAAGGATAGCAATACACGCCCTGACGTTTGCATGGTAAAAACCGCATGCACCCTTGACTGCTGGGATGCATGTTCAATCATTGCACGGACAAGAAACAACAGGGTGCTGTCGGTTTGCGGCAACCCCGAAAACCATGTCACCGGCCGCGCTTTGTGCGCCAAGGGCAGAAAACATACAGACATACTCTACCATCCCGACAGGCTAAAAAAACCCCTTTTAAAAATAAATGCCGGGTGGCGGCCGCTGGGCTGGAATGAAGCCCTGGACCGGATAGCCGACAAAATGCAAAAGCTGCGGGACAAGTACCCTGCCACAGCCCTTATGCACTGCTATGATGCGGGCAACGGCGGTGTGCTCAAGGGCATCGACCGCAGGTTCTTCAATGCCTACGGCGGCGTTACCGGCCCGAAGGGCAGCCTGTGTTGGAGCGCCGGTATAACGGCCCAGAAATACGACTTCGGCGACGTACTGAGCCATGATCCGTCGGATTTGATAAATGCAAAAACCATTATCCTGTGGAGCAGAAATCCCCGGAATACAAACGTGCACCTTGTACCCTTTATAGAAAAGGCCGCACATAAGGGTGCCACAGTTATTGCCATAGACCCGTTAAAAACCGCCACCGCAGCGAAGGCCCAGCAGCACTTTGCACCGGTACCCGGCACCGACGGGGCCCTTGCCCTTGCTATGGCCAATGTAATTGTTTCAGAAAATCTCGTGGACCTTGAGTTTATCGAAAACCATGTCACAGGCTTTAACAGGTTCAGGGAATATGTGCTGGGGATTACCCCCGAGACGGGTTCGCGGATAACCGGCATACCCGCCGAAGACATAATATCCCTCGCCCGTACCTATGCCCTTAATAAGCCGTCCTGCATAATGCTTGGGTACGGCCTGCAGCGGTACAGCAACGGGGGCAACACCGTAAGGGCCATTGACGCGCTGGCGGCACTGACCGGAAATATAGGAATCCCGGGCGGCGGCGTTAATTACGCCAACAGGAGGATACCCGATTATATCGACCAGGCCCTGCTGGAAGGGCCGCAGCCGGCCCGGTATCAGCGCAGGTACCCGAGGCCCAAGATGGCAGCCTTCATTGAGGAGGCGGACTCGCCGCCGGTAAAAATGATTTTCACCGCCAGGGCCAACCCAGTTACCCAGGCAATGGACAGCGGCCGACTTGCCAGGGCGTTTTCTAGGGTGGATTTCAGGGTGACTATAGACCTGTTCCTGACCGACACCGCAGACCTGTCCGACATTGTTCTGCCCTGCAGGCATTTCCTGGAGGATGAGGATATTATATTTACCTCGATGGGCCACAGCTATATTAACTACTGCAACAAGGCGGTTGAGCCGGAACCGTGGGTCCCTTCGGAATTATGGATATTCAACCAACTGGCAAAAAGGCTTAACCTGGAAGGTTTTCCGGTGAAGGATTCAAATTGGTGGCTGGAAAGGGCTATACTGCCCCTTACCAGGCATAAGGGCATAACCCTTGAGGACCTTAAGGCGGGCCCGATGCGGCTGCCCGGCATATCCGACGTGGCGTGGGACGACTTCAGGTTCAAAACGCCGAGCGGCAGGTTTGAACTGTATTCCCAGAGGGCAAAGGAGGACGGTCAAAGCCCTATACCAATCTTTGAGGACATAAACCCCAAACCCACCGTTGAGTACCCTTACCGGCTTTTGACGCCCCACACAAGGGATTCTCTTCACTCGCAGCACTTTGTCCTTATGGGGGATGATGTGCTGCCGGTCGCATATATAAACCCGGCGGATGCGACAAAGGAGGGCATATCCGATGATGCCCGTGTACTGGTTTCAACGAAAGCCGGGCAGCTTAAATGCAGGGCAAAGGCAGACGAAGGAATAAAAGCCGGGGTTGTGATGATATACGAGGGATGGTGGATTAAAAAATCCGGGGGCGTCAACCTTCTAACCTCCGAAAGGGAAACGGACATGGGCTGCCAGGCCGCCTATTACGACTGCCTGTGCAGCATAATCAAACAATAGCAAACAACAGCAAACAACAGGGACGGTTCTTTTTGTTTGCAAACAAAAAGAACCGTCCCTGTTGTTTGTTAGTATACTTCGTGTATCCTTTTAATCTCCACCCCGGTATAATAATGCCTGAGTATTTTTTCGAAGCTGTCTCCCCTGTTTGCCATCCCGTCGGCCCCGTACTGGCTCATGCCGACACCGTGACCGTAGCCCTGGGTGGTAATAATCACCCTGTCACCTATGCAGTCTATCTTGAAATCGGTGGAATTAAGTCCCAAAGCGGCACGGACGTCCCGGCCGCTTAAAATTACGCCGCCCACCTTCACGCTTACAACCTTACCGCCCTGGCTTACCTCCATAACCTGTATCGAAGAGGCCAAATCCTCCGCATTCAGCTTCAAACCGTCAAACTTCTGCTGCATAACCCTTGCAAAGTGGTCCGCCTTCATTTCCACCATATCCGTCAGCTTTGGGGAATGCTCCTCATAGGGGCTGGCAACGCTTCTGAGATAGGGTACCATAGCGGAGAACACTTCCTCCGAGTTCTCGGTAAACCCTCCGCTGGTTGAATGAAACAGCGGGTCAATCACCTCGCCCCGGTACACAAGTATCAGGCCCCGGGTATCTTCAACCGCCCGGGTTACATTATTTATGTACTTTCTGTGGCCGAATATACCGAACTGTTTTCTCAGGTTCTGTTTGAACTGTTCGGGTGAAATCCATGCCTGGCAGTGGGTCGAATCGGTGCATACGTCCACTTCGGGATGGTCCTTGTTCGGGCTTCCTCCGAGGGAGGTCATCCTTTTTACGGTATAGGTCCGTGCCGCTACCGCCTGCGCCTTGAGTGCCTCCAAATGAAAGCTGGCCGGCATTTCAGCCGCCACCACCCCTATGATGTATTCTTCAAGGTCCACCTTTCTTATTATTCCGTCATTGTGAAAATATACAGTCACCTCCCGGGGCCTTTCGTCTATGTAACCCTTTTCCGGCCTTGAAAACAGGTCGCACCCCTGGGTAACAAACACCGGCAGCACTATCGTGATAAAGCATATAAAAATAATAACGCCTACTAATGTGCGCATACCCAACCCCCTCCGGATTAGCTCTTTTAAATAATATTTATCCGGCAAACCAATTATTACTTCGTATTTTTTGTTATTTTATGGACATAATACCGGATGGAGGTGAAACAAAGACAATGGGAATGAGAAGAAGATTTGACAGGAACCGGCTGCTGGCCGCTGCCAACAGGGACAGTTTTTATATAATACTGTTTATGTGCCTGGTTGTGCTGGGAGTAACCGCCGTCTGGGTTACCAGGAATAATATCAGGTATTTCAGCCAGGAGGCCCCGCCGGATATAGAGCCGGGAATACAGGAAGAATACCGGGTAGAAGAGCTGCCCGAGGTGGATGACAGTCAGACGGTTCTGATAGAAGACGGGCCCGTTACAGGCGAAACCCAGGACCCGCAGCAGATAGCCGAGGCTCCCGAACCGGAAAAAACGGTAAGCGAACAGCCTAAAACGACGGATACGTCACAACCTGCGGCGGCAGCCTCTTCCCAACAGGCGGTTCAGGCTGTGCAGGAAGAAAGAATGATGCTTCCGCTTCAGGGCAAAATAATCATGGATTACGCCAAGGATAACCTGGTATACTCAAAAACCCTCGAGCAGTGGACCACCCATAACGGTATCGATATTGCCGCCGGGGTGGGTACTCCCGTAAGAGCGGTTATGTCGGGTAAAGTCACGGAGGTTACCAACCACCCGATGCTGGGAATAATGATTACTATTGACCACGGTAACGGACTTGTAAGCCGCTATGCAAACCTGCAGAACGGCAACATGGTTAAAGAGGACCAAAACGTGGAAAGGGGAAAGGTGATAAGCGGGGTGGGAACCTCGGCGGAGTTCGAGATTGCAGACGAACCCCACCTGCATTTTGAAGTGCTTAAGAACGGAGAGCATGTGGACCCCAAACTGTACCTGCCGAATATGTAACCCTTTAAGCAAAGGGGACTGTTGTTCCGCCGGTTTAACGGAAAAACAGCCCTCTTTTTTTGTGCCTGTAAAGTTCCGCCTATACCGAAGCGCCCCGGTAATGGCCGCCAAACCGTGCGGCTAATCCGCACGCCATATCCTGGCGCCTAAGTCCCTGAGCTTTTTGTCCAGGTCGGTATAACCCCTGTCCAGGTGGTATATGTCGTAAACCTCGGTCTTGCCGCGGGCTGTAAGGCCCGCCAGCACAAGGGCCGCCCCCGCCCTTAAATCGGTGGCCCTGACCCTGGCACCGCTGAGTTCCTCAACTCCCTGTACAACCGCGCTTCTGCCGTCTATTTTGATGCAGGCTCCCATTCTTCTTAATTCGTTCACATGCATATACCTGTTGTCGAAAACCGTTTCAATTATTACGCTGGTGCCTTGGGCGGTGCTCATCAGTGCCATCATCTGGGCCTGCATATCCGTCGGAAAGCCCGGATAGGGAAGGGTTTTGATATCCACCGCGTTTACTCTTCCACCGCTCTTCACCCTGATACTGCTGCCCTGTTCCTCCACCGTCACACCGGCTTCCTTAAGTTTTGCAATAATGGGCATAAGATGGCATTTTACAATATTGTCAACAACAACATCTCCACCGGTTATGGCGCCTGCAATCATGAAGGTACCCGCCTCTATCCTGTCAGGTATCACCGTATGGGCTGCCTGCCCCAGGCTTTCCACGCCCTCAATCCTTATGGTATCGGTACCCGCTCCCTTTATCCGGCCGCCCATTTTGTTGATAAAATTTGCAAGGTCCACTATCTCGGGTTCCTCCGCGGCATTCTCTATAACGGTTTTTCCGTCGGCCAGGGCCGCCGCCATCATTATGTTCTCGGTGGCACCTACGCTGGGAAAATCAAGATATACCCTCTCCCCCTTTAATTGTTCGGTCCTGGCCTCTATATAACCATACCCCAGGGTTATTTCCGCCCCCATCGCCCTGAAGCCCTTCAGGTGCAGGTCTATGGGCCTTGTACCTATTGCACAGCCCCCGGGCAGTGATATCCTGGCCTTACCCAGTCTGGCCAGCAGCGGCCCCATTACCAAAAAAGACGCTCTCATACGTCTTACCAGGTCATAGGGCGCCTCGTAATTGTCAATACTTTTAGAGTTTATCTCAACTTTGCTGCGGGAAACCCTCTTGATGTCCGCTCCCAACGATGCCAGAACTTCGCACATTACTTCCACATCATCCAGCATGGGTATTTCATCAAGCACGCATTTGTCACTGGCCAAAAGACTTGCGGCTATGATAGGCAGTACCGCGTTTTTTGCGCCGCTTACCCTGACAGTCCCCTTCAGCGGGGGACTGGTCTCCACCATTATTCTTGGCAATTCGCTTCCTCCCGTTCCTAATAGCTGATTAGTATTCTACCGAAATAACCGGAGAGCCAAGCCATATATAGGTTTTGTTTTCAAAGGAATTATACCGCATTGCTACATTAAGGTTAACTATTTCGTCCGCTACCTGAACATACTTTTCAATCCGGGGCGTATAGGCCGAAATGCTAATAAGTCCGTCATATATGGCTCTCTCTACTTCCTGTGCGTCAATGCTTCGAAAAACCGAATATACAATTGCTTCCATCCTGTCGGCGGGAACATTTTCCTCAAAGCTGCCTATAATACACGAAGTGGTGCGCACTTCCTCCATGGGCTCCCGGATAACCGTGCGTATTTTTTCTTCCACCGCCTTAAGGCTCTCCAGGTCCCGGCCAAGGGTAACGTCAACCACAATATTGGTTTCACAGCCTCCGGGACCGTTTTCAATACCCGAAAAGTCCATTGAATGCACTATTATTACCGTGCTGTGCCCGTCCGGACTTTTACCTATAATCGAAAGCTGGTTGTAATCGCTGCTGTAGTTTTCCACCCTTTCGCTTTCAGACAGATTTATCTGCATCGCATCCGCAACCGACAGCGCCAGTTCTTCCACTTCCCCTTTGCCGAGGAAAATATCGGTGCTGACGGCGTATGCGTTAATATTGGTTTCAACAACGGCGGCACCCGATGATCTAAATGCCCTAATCAGGGTATCCTCCGCGCCCTTTCGGTAATCAAAGGTATATTCCGCTTTGAAAACCGTGTAGAAGAGCCCCAGCAGAACCACCGGCACAATCACAAGTATCAGCTTTCTTTTCAACAGTCACACCCCCCGAAGTTTTAGGCTTTTTCGATTATTGCCCAAATCCGGGAAAGTATACCACAAATACCCGCCGCCCAAAACAAGTCCGCTGGTATTAGTATTTCTTGTTTAATTCCGCCGCTATACCATTTTTGCTTTTGTAATACTTACCTTTACGGGTATGTGTTTCCCTTTATCCAACTGGCATAATCAACCAAAATTTTTACCCTGTCCGGCATTACCTCCAGTAATCCGTCCGTAACCGAAGCTTCCCTGATTTCCCCGTCCGCCGGTTTTAAGCTTAATCTGCCCGGAACAACGGGGGTCACAAGGGGAGCATGATCGTAATATATTCCGAGATAACCTTCCGCTCCCCTTATTGTTACGCTCCTAACACTGCCATGGAAAAAAACTCCCGCGGGAGTTATCACCAAAACTTCCGTTTCATTCATACTGTTTTTCCAGCTCCTTACTAACAGTATATTTCAAACTTCGTCTATGCTTCCTTTCATATAAAAGGCTGCCTCATCCAGATGGTCATATTTCCCACTTAGAATTTCGTCAAAACCCCTTATTGTCTCGCTTATCGGCACGTATTTGCCCTCTGTACCGGTGAAGCCCTTCGCAACAAAGAAGGGCTGTGAAAGGAACCTCTGCACCTTTCGGGCGCGGGCCACCGTAAGCCTGTCCTCCGCCGAAAGTTCGTCAATCCCCATGATGGCTATAATGTCCTGCAGTTCCCTGTACCGCTGCAGCACCTCCTGCACCCTGCGGGCGGTGTCATAGTGTTTTTTGCCCACCACCCTGGGGTCTAAAAGCCTTGAAGTGGAATCCAGCGGGTCCACCGCCGGGTATATACCAAGCTCCACAATCTGCCTTGAAAGCACCGTGATGGCATCAAGATGGGCAAAGGTGGTGGCGGGGGCCGGGTCGGTAAGGTCGTCGGCGGGTACATACACCGCCTGCACCGAGGTTATCGAACCCCTGCGCGTGGATGTAATCCGCTCCTGCAGCGCACCCACGTCCACCGCAAGGGTGGGCTGATACCCCACCGCCGACGGCATCCTGCCCAAAAGCGCCGAGACTTCCGAGCCCGCCTGTATGAACCTGAATATGTTGTCTATAAACAGCAGTACGTCCTGTCCCTCACTGTCCCTGAAATACTCTGCCATTGTAAGGCCTGTGAGCCCCACCCTCATCCTGGCCCCCGGCGGCTCGTTCATCTGGCCGAATACAAGGGCGGTATTTTTTAAAACCCCGGATTCCTTCATCTCTGTCCACAGGTCGTTACCCTCCCGGGTCCTTTCCCCTACACCGGTGAAAACCGAAAAACCGCCGTGCTCTGCGGCTATGCTGCGTATAAGCTCCATTATAAGTACCGTCTTGCCCACCCCCGCTCCGCCGAACAGGCCTACCTTGCC
>CAZGUG010000007.1:20723-24781 GCA_964529035.1 uncultured Clostridium sp. | reverse complement strand
AATACAGCGCACCATATCGTCGCCCATATGCCTGGCCACTTCCACCACGACGTTTTTGTCCCGGTGCAGGATACTGACTGCACTATTAATGGCGGGAAGGTTCTGCCGTTTAAATCTTATATCCACCACCGGCCCAATTACCTGGGTTACCGTTCCGGTATCGTCCTTCATTCCTTAATGCCTCCCTTGATGTAATGCTTCCGCTCCACCTATTATCTCTGTAATCTCCCCGGTTATAAGCCCCTGCCTTGCCCGGTTGTATGAAAGGGTCAGCTCCTCTATCATGTTCTGTGCATTATCGGTGGCGGACTCCATGGCCAGCCTCCTTGCCGCCTGCTCGCTTACCGATGCTTCCACCAGGGCACCGTATATTACTCCGCGGAGAAAAACTGGTATAACGGCGTCCAGCACTACACTGTATGAGGGTTCAAAGACTGGAATGTCTCCGCCGTCCTGCTGCGATAATCCTTCATGGTCCGCCGAAGGGGGCGTTTCATGGTCCGCCGGGCGGGGCGCCGGCGGTATCAGCTGTATTACCTCCGGCTGCTGGGAAATGGCGGATATAAATTTTGTATAGGCAAGACATATTCTGTCCACGGTACCGCTTTTTATAAGCCCCAGGGCGGTATCCGCGATTTCCGCCGCATGCTCCGGCTTCGGGCTGTCGGATATTCCCGGGTACTCGCCAATTATTCTGTACTTTGCCGACCGCAAATGCTCTGCACCCCTTCTGCCGGTGACTATAAAGCCCGGGTCAACTCCGTCCTTAAGCCCTGAAACCACTTCCCTTACCAGGTTTGTATTATACCCGCCGCAAAGGCCCCTGTCGGAAGTTATTACTATATAAAGCTCATTTCTTACCTTCCGATTTTCCAAAAGCCGGTGTTTAACCGGGATGCCGGCATCCGCAATGTTTCTAAACAGGCCTGAAGTCGACTGCGAATATGGTTTAACCGCATCAAAGGCCTTTCTTGCCTGCACCAGCTTTGCGGATGCCACAAGCTCCATGCCCCTTGTTATCTGCATTGTGCTTTTTATGCTTCTTATCCTTCTTCGTATGTCCCTCATGCCGGTCTGTGCCACCGCGTTACCGCCTTCCATGATAAACTCATTATTCCTCTTTATCCTTATTCCACGTCTTCCTGAAGTCTTCAAGCGCCTTTTTCAGCCTTTCTTCGCCCCCGTCACCAAAATCCCCGGTTTCCCTTATCTCTTTTCCGGCCTCGGGCCAGCGCCGTGCCATGTATTCCAGGAAATCCTTTTCAAAGCGTTTTATGCTTTCCACCGGTATATCCTCCAGATAATCATTGGCCGCGGCATATATGATAAAAATCTGGTCCTCCACCGCCATGGGTGAATACTGTTCCTGTTTCAGCACCTCTATAATCCTTCTGCCCTTGTCCAGTTTCTTCCGGGTTCCCTCCTCCAGCTCGGACCCGAACCGTGCAAAGGCTTCCAGTTCCCTGTACTGGGCAAGCTCAAGCCTGAGCCTTCCCGAAACCTTCTTCATCGCCTTAACCTGGGCCGCGCCGCCCACCCTGGATACCGACAGGCCCGCGTTCACCGCCGGCCTTATACCGGAAAAAAACAGCCCGGATTCCAGGTATATCTGCCCGTCGGTTATCGATATCACATTGGTGGGAATATATGCGGATACGTCCCCGGCCTGGGTCTCTATTATAGGAAGCGCCGTCATCGACCCGCCGCCCCGCTGCCCGTCCAGTTTCGCCGCCCTTTCAAGCAGCCTTGAATGAAGATAAAAAACGTCACCGGGATAAGCCTCCCTGCCGGGGGGCCGTCTCAGCAGAAGCGACAGTGTCCTGTAGGCTATCGCGTGTTTTGTCAGGTCGTCGTATACCACAAGCACATCCCTGCCCCGGTACATGAATTCTTCGGCCGTGGCGCACCCGGTATAGGGTGCAAGGTACTGCAGTGTAGCCGTTTCCCCGGCGGTCGCCGCCACCACGGTGGTATAGTCCATCGCCCCCAACTCGGAAAAGGTATTAACCGTCTGGGCAACGGTGGACGCCTTCTGGCCTATGGCCACGTAAACACAGACAACATCCCTGCCTTTTTGGTTGAGCACCGTGTCTATCGCGATGGCGCTCTTGCCGGTCTGCCGGTCGCCTATTATCAGTTCCCTCTGTCCCATGCCTATTGGCACCATTGAATCTATCGCCTTCAGCCCTGTCTGGAGGGGCTGGCTCACCGGCTTTCTCTCTACCACCCCCGGCGCCCGGTGCTCCACCGGCCTGAATTTATCGGTATTTATCGGCCCCTTACCGTCGATGGGACTGCCCAGGGCGTTTACCACCCTGCCCAGCAGTACATCCCCCACCGGAACCTCCACCGTTCTTTCGGTCCTTTTTACAAAATCCCCTTCCCTTATACCGTCCTCCGGCCCAAGCAAAACACAGCCCACGTTTTCCTCTTCAAGGTTAAGGGCCATCCCGGGTACCCCGCCGGGGAATTCCAAAAGTTCCCCCGCCATACAGTTTATAAGCCCGTGTACCCGGGCTATTCCGTCCCCGACCTGCAGCACTGTACCTACCTCATGAATATCCGGTCTGTTGTGATAGTTTTTTATCTCTTCGCTTATAACGCGGCTGATTTCCTCAGGTCTAAGGTCCACCCTTTCCCTTCACCCCTATCCTGCAAGCTGCGGCATTGTAAATACTATCTCTTACCGCTTCAAGTCTTCCCCGGAGGCTGCCGTCCAGCAGCAGGTCGTCAAGCTTTATCACAATACCTCCAAGTATGCTTTTATCGATACGGTTTTCCAGCTTTGCCGTCACACCGAAGGTTTGGGAAAGCCTGTCCCGGAGCAGTTTTTTTTCATCTCCGTCCAGTGCCTCGGCTGTAACTGCAATCACCCTGACAATATTCCTTTCCCGCTCCGCCAGCGCGATAAAGGCTCTTGATATATCCGCCAGCCGGTTTTCCCTTTTTTTGTCGATAACAAGCATTATAAAGCTTAACAGTTCCCGGTCCAGTTTTCCCGTAAATACCCTGTTAACTATACGTTTCTTGGCTTTTCTTGTTATACCCGGCGATACAAGGACGGCCCAAAGCTGTGATGTACCTTCAAGCACTTCTGCAAGCATCGACATCTGGCTTTGGAAAACATCAAGTTTGTTTTTGTTCCGGGCAACGGCCAGAAGGGCCCTTGCGTACATGTAATCAACCTCTGTCACGATACGCTGTCCATCCTGTCAACAAAATCCCGTACCAGCCGCCTGTTTTTCTCGCTGTCGATATTCTGTTCCAGCACCCTTTCCGCCGCCAGCATGCTTATGTTAACCATCTCGTCCCTCACCCCGGCCAGGGCCTTTTCCTTCTCGAGCTGTATATCCCTCTGGGCCCTGCTGTAAATGTCCCTCGCCTCCGCCTTTGCCTTTTCTATTATTTCACGCCTGTTCATCTCGCCCTTGCGTGCCGCTTCGGCTATAATCTCCGCCGCCTTTTCATCGGCTGCATCAAGCTTTTTCCGATATTCCTCTTTCATCTCTTCCATTTCTATTTTTGCATCCCGGGCACTGCGAAGATCGCTTTCTATCCTTTTTTGCCTGCCGGCCAGGTGCCCGGATACCGGCCTGAACAAAAAATGCCGGAGCAGAAAGTAAAGAATAAGGGTGTTCATCAGCTGCAGCAGCATGTTCATGTCTAATCCGACAAGGTCTCCGGTCACAATATTTTCCCTCCCCGAAAATTTACATCAAAAGGCGTACCAGCGGGTTTGCAAAAAGCAGTATAAGGGCCACTATAAGGCCGTATATGCCGGTGGTTTCCGCAACCGCCGCACCCAGTAGCATGGTTCTTATGATGTCCCCCTGGGCTTCCGGCTGCCGTCCTACCGCTTCGGCTCCCTTACCCGCCGCATACCCCTGGCCTATCCCGGGGCCTATTCCGGCTATCATGGCCAGCCCGGCACCAATGGCGGATGCCGCCAGCACCAGCGCTCTGCTGGTAATATCTTCCATAATAAACTCCTCCTTGTACCAAACATCCAAACAACAGTCAAACAACAGCAAACAACAGAAGCTTCAAACAACAGGGAC
>CAZGUG010000007.1:0-20623 GCA_964529035.1 uncultured Clostridium sp. | reverse complement strand
CAAACAACAGGGACGGTTCTTTTTGTTTGTTTTTACCCCAGCAGCGGATTTGCAAATAAAAGTATCAGCGCAACAATCAGCGCATAAATACCGGTGGTCTGTGCCACCGCCTGGCCTATAAACATAACCCTGAGTATTGCGCCGCGGTGCCCCGGCCTTCTGCCGGAGGCTTCCACCGCCTTGCCCGCCGCATACCCCTGTCCGGCACCGGGGCCTATTCCGGCTGCCATTGCCAGCCCCGCGCCGATAACCGATGCCGCGGCGATCACCCATGACTTTTCACCCGCTGCAAGGGGCCCGGCAAACAGCAGTACAAGCGCCACCACCAGGGCCAGTATGGTTGAGGTCTCGGCAACCGCCGCACCCAGCAGCAGTGTCAGGTTTACATTCCTGCCCGCCCCCGGGTTCAGCCCCACCACCTCCGCCGCCTTGCCCGCCGCATACCCCTGGCCCACCGCCGAACCGATACCCCCCGTCATCGCAATCCCCGCTGCCACCGCCGACGCCGCCAGAACCTGTTTTGCTCCCGCCATACCCACCAGGGGATTGGCAAAGAGAAGTATCAGGGCTATTATCAGTGCAAAAATCCCCGATGTCTCGGCAATGGCAGCGCCCAGAAACATTGTAAATGTAATTTCCCTGGAACGGCACGGGTTTAACCCCACGCTTTCTGTTGACCTGCCGGCGGCCAGGCCCTGTCCCAGGCCGGGCCCTATTCCGGTAATCATCGCAAGTCCCGCACCTATGGCGGATGCAGCCAGTACCAGCGTTTTCTTGTCATAGCCGGATATCCAGTCAAACAGCGCCTTAATTATTTCATTACCTTCCTGCATAGCCGGGACTCCTTTCTTTTGTGTTTGTCTGCTACGGCAGGCCGCCGGGGTCAGTCCATTGCCAGTGAAATGAAAACCATTGACAGCATAACGAATATAAAGGTCTGCAAGACACCCGCAAACAGGTCAAAGTATATGTGGGGCAGCACCGGAAGCGCAAAGGGAATCAACTGGTATACAAGATACATGATGATAACGCCCCCCAGCATATTGCCGAAAAGCCTGAAGGAAAGCGATATGGGTGTTGAGAGCTCGCCGATTATATTAAGCGGCAGAAGCAGCGGCATCGGTCGGGCAAATTCCTTGAAGTACTCGATTACCCCTTTCCTTTTCATCCCGTAATAATGAATGCTGATAAAGGTAATAAACGAAAGGGCCATGGTGGTGTTAAGGTCCGCCGTAGGCGGCCGCAACGCAAAAAGGCCCGCCAGGTTAGCGGCAAGTATGTACAGCGCCAGCGTACCCATGTAGGGCGCAAATCCCAGCTTGTCCGGGCCCATGCTTGATACCGTCAGATTTTGGATGCTTTCCACAAACATTTCAACCACGTTTTGCAGCGGCCCCGGTTTTTCGTCCAGCACCCTGGTCGAAACCCAGCCGAATACCGTAAGCAGTATCATAATAAGCCATGTTGTGGTCACCGTTTCGGTCACTCCTGTCCCGCCCAAAAGCGGCACCCACTCGGGAATTATAAAATGAACCTTCGGCGCAAATTCCATAAATGCTCCTCCCTGTCAACCCTTTTGCTCCGTCCCATAACCAATATTATTTGCAAGAATTATCAGTTTAATCAGAAATAAGCCGAAAATTGTAAACACCGCATTTATACCCGGCAGCAGCAGCGAAATGCATATGGCCGTACCCGTCAGCAGGTATCTCAAAAAGTACCCCGAAAAAGCATAAATGGCAGCCCTGGCGGGTTCCATGGCCGACGCCCTTTCAAGTGTCCTGGCAAGAAGTGAAAAGTTCACAATACAAAAAAACACCCCCAGTATAAAACCTGCAAGGTTGCCCGGTGACCCGGGCAGCACGGTTGTAAAGGGTGCGGTTACGGCGCCTGCAATCAGCGTCCTTCCTATTATTCGCCTTTTTAACTCTTTACAATACAGCATCCGCCGTCATTTCCTTTTAGTGATTCTGTCAGCCTGGTGGTACAAATTCCTGAAGGAGGTCAGCGTACCGATGATTATGAATATCGCAAGAAATATGTTACTGGTACCTACCCGGGCATCAAGGTAGCGTCCCACCAGCACCCCAAGGACTATGGGCACCGTCATGGACACTCCCAGCTGGGTAATAAATCCAATATATTTAAGCGGTGTAACGTCCTTTTTTTCCACTATTTCACCCCAATTACACACTTATTTTATCCTCGCATTCAATTTTTATCCAATGTACGGTAATGTAAGCATAACAGAAAATCATCCCTTTGCACACCATATAACAATATTTGTCTTGTATTTTTATAGTTACCGGCATATGATAATAACTAGAAATAAACGGCAAAAACCGGGAGGTGAATAAACGTGCCGCATAACATAGGCCAGATTGAATCATTGAGAATAATCACCCTGCTTGACGACTATGCAGGGTATGAAACTCCCTTTTATGCCCAACACGGGATCTCGCTTTTACTGGAGGCCTGCTCCGGTAAAGTTTCCAAAAGGATACTGCTGGACGTTGGTCAATCGGGAAAACCCATACTGCATAACATGAAGCTTCTTGACGTGGACCCCGGTTCAATTGATACGGTATTCTTATCTCACTGCCATTATGACCACACCCGTGGGCTTGTAGAGATGCTTAAAGCGATTGACAAGGATATTCCGGTAATCGGACACCCGGACATATTCAGGCCAAATTACATTTTCGATCCCTTTATTAGAAATATAGGCATAACTGAGGAAAACGGAATTGAAAAAATCAAGACAGCCGGGGGACAGCTGTTCCTCACGGCGGAACCCTTTGAAATCATGCCGGGAGTGCTTTCCACCGGCGAGGTGCCCCGAAGGGTTGATTTCGAGAAACAGGGCATAGGCACCTACAACCTGGAAAACGGGCATATATCCGGCGACAGTATTATGGACGACCTGTCAATAGTGGTCAACGTGTCAGGCAGAGGACTGGTTGTCCTGGTGGGCTGCAGCCATGCCGGTATAATCAATATAATAAACCATGCCAAAGAGATTACCGGCATAGAAAAAATAGAGGGAGTGATAGGCGGTTTCCATCTTATCGAAGCTTCCGGCGAGCGCATCCAAAAAACAGCCGCCGCTTTAAAGGAAATGGACATAGGATGGGTGATCCCGGGGCACTGTACCGGTCTTATGGCCTGTGCCGAAATCGCCAAAGCTATGGGCGATCGGTTTGACCTGCTGCATACAGGCACTACGGTAAGTATACCGTAATACGGCATAAACAAAACGACAAGCCCGTCGGTTTAAAAACTGCCCCCGGTCGAACAGGCCGGGGGCAGTTCAGTGACTTCTGCCACGTCTCGAACAGGGCATTTGTTCCCATGTTGACAAACAGGGTGCCTTTTCCCGTGTTTGTATCGGGGCCCACCATCTATCGGGTACCATGTCAAACATAATGTCAAACAAAAAGAACCGTCCCTATTGTTTGCTGTTGTTATACGCCTTTTTTCATCATCATATCCTTTACCTTCATAAGCCGGGTGATGTTGCCCCGCTCGTTCTCATCCAGCTTCATGGTAATATATTTTATCTTCTGGCTCATCGAGGGTATCATTACATATTCCAGTGCGTTTACCCTCCTGCGGGTCTTTTCTATCTCAATCGCCATCAGCCGGCAGCCCTTTTCCAACTCGGCCAGTTTCAAAAGCCTGGGCAGTATCCTGGACAGTATCGAAATGGAATTGTCCAGCTCGCCGGTGGTACCTACAAAACCGTAGGCAGTGGGATTGTCTTCTTTCCCTTCTTCTTCCCCGCCGGCAACCGTACTGATGGAAGGGATCCGCACGCTCATCACGTTTCTACGGGTCACCTCAATATCCACATTGCCCACCGGGTACATAAGGCTTTCTTCCAGTACCTGGTCCGACATCAGTGTACTGGCCATTACAAAATTGCCAAAGGCCTCCGACAGCTCCTTTTCTATCTCTTCCCGAAGCCGCTTGTTCTCCTTCACCATATCGATGAATTTTTTGACAAGCTCATCCTGTTTGTCCTTGAGGAGCTTATGGCCTCTCCTGGCTACCGTAACCCTTTTCTTGAGTTTTGACAGCTCCATTCGGGTTGGATTGACTCGTATCTCCACGGCCTACAACTCCTTTTTATCGGGCAGATATTTGTCAAGGTATTCGTCTCTGATCCTCTTAAGCTCTACCCTGGGCAGTATTGCCAGCAGTTCCCAACCCAGCTGCAGGGTCTCTTCAATCGTACGGTTTTCATGGTCGCCCTGGGAAACGTACCTTTTTTCAAACTCGTCGGCAAATTTTGCAAACAGTTTGTCGGTATCGCTTAATGCCGCTTCACCCAGGATTACCGCAAGCTCCTTGGCTTCCTTACCCCTTGCATAGGCTGCAAAAAGCTGGTTCATGGTATCGGCATGGTCTTCCCTGGTTTTGCCCTTGCCTATACCCTTGTCCTTGAGCCTGGACAGTGAGGGCAGCACGTCTATCGGAGGCAGAACGCCCTTTCGGTAGAGTTCCCTGCTCAGTATTACCTGTCCCTCGGTAATGTAACCGGTAAGGTCGGGTATGGGATGGGTCTTGTCGTCCTCCGGCATGGTGAGTATCGGTATCTGGGTAACCGAACCTTCCGCTCCCAATAGCCTTCCGGCCCTTTCATATATGGTGGACAGGTCGGTATACATGTAACCGGGATATCCCCTTCTGCCGGGTATCTCCTTCCTGGCTGCCGATACTTCCCTCAGGGCTTCGCAGTAGTTGGTTATATCGGTGAGTATGACCAGAACGTGCATGTTCTTCTCATAGGCCAGGTACTCGGCCGCCGTCAGCGCCATCCTGGGCGTTGCTATACGTTCTATGGCCGGGTCGTTGGCCAGGTTCATGAACAGTACCGAACGATCTATGGCACCGGTCTTGGTAAAGTCGGTTATAAAGTAGTTTGCCTCCTCATAGGTTATACCTATGGCGGCGAACACAACGGCGAACTTGCTTTCGGTGCCCAGCACCCTTGCCTGGCGCGCTATCTGGGCCGCCAGCTGTGAATGGGGCAGGCCCGAGCCCGAGAATATCGGCAGTTTCTGGCCCCTGACAAGGGTATTGAGCCCGTCTATTGCTGACACTCCGGTCTGTATAAACTCTGAAGGGTAGTCCCTTGCGGTGGGGTTTATCGGCACACCGTTGATGTCCACCCTTTTGTCCGGAATTATATTGGGCCCGTTGTCCCTCGGCCTTCCGAAACCGTCAAATACACGGCCCAGGATATCAAGGGATACAGGCAGTTCTATGCCCTTGCCAAGAAACCTTACCTTGCTCTGGTTGGTATTTATACCTGAGGACCCTTCAAACAGCTGTATAAGGGCCTTGTCGCCGTCCACCTCCAGCACCTTGCCCCTTCTCAGTTCACCGTCCCCAAGCTCTATTTCCACCAGTTCGTCAAAGTGGGCTCCGTCTACTTGATCCACAAGCATCAGCGGACCCGCAACTTCCCTAACGGTTCTGTATTCCTTAAGCACTCAGCCCACCTCCTTCTTCCGAAACCAAGCTTTCAAGCTCTTTCTTTACTATATCCTTTACGGCTTCAATTTTGTCCATTTCGTCTTCCTTCAGGTATTTCATCCTGGATATTCTGTCCCTGACAGGATGGGTTTCAACATCCTTGAAGGAAGCGCCGGCTTCCATAGCCTTCTCGGCTTCGTGATAATAAACGAGTATCGTCTTTAACATTTCAAACTGCTTTTTAAGCGATGCATAGGTGTCCACTTCATGGAATGCGTTCTGGTGCAGGAAGTCTTCCCGTATCGACTTGGTAACTTCCAGAATCAGCCGGTCACCAACCGACAGCGCGTCTATACCCACCAGCCGCACAATCTCCTGCAGCTCCGCTTCTATCTGCAGAAGCTTCATGGCTTCGGCCCTAAGAGCCCCCCATTCGGGGTCAACGTTCTCCTTGAGCCATTCCTCCAGGGTATCAAGGTAAAGCGAATAACTGGTAAGCCAGTGTATTGCCGGGAAGTGACGGCTGTACGCCAGCGATGCGTCCAGCGCCCAGAACACCTTGACAACCCGGAGCGTCCCCTGCGTAACCGGCTCTGACAGGTCGCCGCCGGGAGGTGATACCGCACCCACGGCGGTTACCGAACCCTGCCGGTCTTCGCTGCCGGCACACACAACCCTGCCGGCCCTCTCATAGAACTCCGCCAGGCGGGATGCAAGGTACGCGGGATAACCCTCTTCACCGGGCATCTCCTCAAGCCGGCCGGACATTTCCCTTAAGGCTTCGGCCCACCGGGACGTGGAATCCGCCATAAGGGCGACACTGTATCCCATATCCCTGAAGTACTCGGCTATGGTTACTCCGGTATATATCGACGCTTCCCTGGCCGCAACCGGCATGTTTGAAGTATTCGCAATAAGCACGGTTCGCTTCATCAACGGCTCACCGGATTTCGGGTCGATAAGCTCCGGGAACTCCATCAAAACGTCGGTCATCTCGTTACCACGCTCGCCGCAGCCTATATATACAACTATATCCGCTTCGGCCCATTTTGCCAGCTGGTGCTGTATAACCGTTTTGCCGCTGCCGAAGGGTCCGGGTATACATGCCACTCCGCCCTTTGCCACCGGGAAGAACATATCCACAACCCTCTGGCCGGTGGTCATTGCCTGGACCGGAGGCAGCTTTTCCTTGTAGGGCCGTATTTTTCTCACCGGCCATCTCTGCAGCATCTGTACCTCTTTAACACCGTCGGGTGTCTCGATTTCCGCTATGGTATCCAGTATTGTGGCGGGGCCGGAATTAATCTTTGTAACCTTTCCCTCTATTCCATGGGGAACCATTATCCTGTGCTCCACCAATATTGTTTCTTTGACTGCCCCCAATACGTCACCGCCGATAACCTCGTCTCCCACCTTGGCAGAGGGTACGAAGTCCCATTTCTTTTCATGGTCGAGGGCCGGTACTTCCACGCCCCTGGCAATAAAGCTTCCTATTTTTTCCCTAATCAAATCAAGGGGCCTTTGTATACCGTCAAAGATACCCTCTATCATACCCGGTGCCAGCTCAACGCTGAGGGGCGCCCCGGTACCTTCGACCGGGTCTCCCGGGCTTAAACCCGCGGTCTCTTCGTATACCTGTATCGAAGCCACTCCGCTTCTTATCTCTATTATCTCCCCTATAAGGCGCTGCTCGCCGACCCTGACAACGTCAAACATTTTTGCATCGTCAAGGCCTTCGGCCATTACCAGGGGACCGGAAACCTTAGTAACTTTACCTAGTTTCAATTCTCTTCTCCCTCCCTTTCGAAGAATATATCCACTCCTATGGCCCTTTCCACAGATTCCCTGATCCTTTCTACACCCGTGCCCAGAGAACCCTGATTATTGGGAATCGGTATTATGGCAGGAAGGACTTCGTTTTCATATTCGCCTATCATATCCTCAATCTGAACAAAGGTCTGTTCCGTAATGAATATGACCGCGTATTTTTCCCTTGCCATCTTTCTTAAAGCCTTTTTGGCTTCGTCGGGACTTACGACGGGAAAGATATCCACACCAAGGGCTTTGAACGCAAGCACCGTGTCCCTGTCTCCAATAACTCCCACTCTATACATATATATCACGCAACCTTTCCCGTAAGCTTTCCGCCGGTATTCCGTTGATTTTTCCCACCATAATCATGCGTACCACCCGGGCCTCGTTTTCCTTGGCCCTCAGAAACCCGATTATTGGCAGAATACCGAAGGCTGCGTATTTTCCTTTTTTCGCCATATTAAGGAGCAAATCATCCGACATTTTCTCCAGCACGGTAGAACTGCCGGTATCTGTCCAGGACCCGACACCCTCTATCGCAATCTTGTCATACCTGGTGGAAGACAGCCTGTCTGCAAAGCTGCCGGCCGGTTCGCCCATCGAGCTTACAAAGAACGACCTGTCCAGAAAGCCTCCGTCAATAAGCGCCGTTTCAAGCAGTTTGACGCTTCTTTCCATCTTTCTTATTCTGAGCATAGTGCTTATATTTGCAAGGTCAATCTCGGTTCTTATCAGCTCGGTAAGGTCTGCGTCCCCGAACTCATCCGCCAGTTCCCTGATGTATGAATAATGTCCCTGGTCGAGTATCATATCAATCATCTGGGGGTCGCCGTTCAGCTCAAAGTCCGTATCCGCCCTTTCAAAGGCCTCTTTGACATGATGGTTAAACCCTGTCATATCCTTGTCATCCACCGCTTTGCGAAGGACTTCCACTTCTATTGAACCGGTCCGGGACAGTATATGCCCGTAGTCTTCGCCGAGGTATTTTGCCTTCATAAGCACCTTCAGGTTATGAAAGTCATACCTTAATTTCGAAAGGAGTGTGAACTTCGGATCCCTTGTGGAATCATCAATCACCTTGTAGGCGGCCCTTAAGCCCTGGTCAAGGGCCTTCTCAAAGTCATATTCGCTCTCCACCTCGCCGAAATAATTGCCATAATCGGTCTCGCCGAGGATTTTAAGGGCTTCCCGGGCGGTCGAAGCTTCCAGCATCCTGTCTACCGTACTTCTGGAAAGGAGGTTGTTTTCCAGGGCCCTTACCCTGGATACTGCGTATAGATACATTTTATCCCTCATTGGGGTCCCTCCTTACTACTGGAAAAGGATATCCGCGATTTCGGTCTCTATTCGCTCCCTCTCCATTCTGAGTAATGTTTCAAAGGAGTTGTTTATTTCCACTCCCCTGGTCTTCACAATAAATCCGCCCTGCATGCTGCGGGTTTCTTCCGACAGCTTTATTTCCAGGCCAAGCCTGTCGTTTATTTTCTTTAAAAGACCCTTTTCGAACATTTCCCTGTCCCTTTGAGAAACCACAATTTCCTCTTCCCCGGTAACTCTTATGTCCTTCAGGACAGAAACAATCATATCGGCAAAGGTCTCCTCCGGAAGACCTTTGAGCCGGGAAAGAGCCTTTTCAAAGGCCTGGTCGATAAAGCCCTGCTTGGCTTTAAGGATTTGCTTTTTTAGCTCAAGTTCTTCCATCGAAAGCTTCCTTGCCGCCGCTTCCTTTGCTTCGGTTTCGGCCTTTTGAAGCCTGGTTTTGGTTATCTCTTCGGCACTTTTTGCGGCCTGCTTTTTCATCTCTTTTACCCTGTCTTCGGCTTCCTTTATAATCTTTTCAGCCTGCGTCTTTGCTTCCGACAGTATACTGTCTTTAATCCTTTCCATTCCCTCCATTTAGGCCACTCCCTTAAATATTGATTCCGAATATCATAAGGATGGATGCCAAAAGTGCCAGCACCGCATAGGTCTCAACCATGGCGGCATAGGTTATACCCTTGGCAAGTTCCTCCGGCCTTTTGGCCACTATTCCCATGCCTGCCGCCGAAGCCTTACCCTGGTAAATGGCCGAGAAAAGGCCCACAAAGGCTATCGGCAGTGCGGCAGCAAAAATCAAAAGTCCGCTCTGGGTTGAAATCTCTGCAATATTTCCGCCAATAATTCCAATCTTCTGCATTATCACGAACCCTGTAAGAAGGCCGTATATACCCTGTGTACCCGGCAGCGCCTGCAGCAGCAGCGTCTGGCCGAACTTGGCCGGGTCCTCGGTAACAACTCCCGCTGCGGCCTGGCCCGCTATACCCACGCCTATTGCCGAGCCGGTTCCCGCCAGAAGTACCGCAAGGGCTGCGCCCATTAGCGACAAAAACTGGCCCTGGGTTAATGCAAATTTAAGTTCTAACATCTATATCTCCTCCTCATTCAATAAGTTGATATATTTGGTTTTTAATACAAAGGGATTGAAGGTTCTGCCGCCACCCTCGTAAAACTTGCTGAAAAACTCCACGTACTGCAGACGGCTGGAATGAACGTACGCCCCCAGCGCATTTATGGCTATATTGAATGTATGGCCTATTATCAGCGCCACCGTCATCAGCAGATACCCGATTATATTGAAGCCCAGCATCTTTGCCATTGTGTTGACCACCATTGCAATAACGCCGGTAGCAAGTCCGAGGGCCAGTATCCTTGAATACGAGAGCACGTCGCTCAGGTACCCGGTAACGTCATAGAGGCTCAGAACCCCGGACATAAGCTTGCCCAGAATATTCTTCTTGCTTCGGCCCTGGGTCAGAACAAGGCCTGCGGCTCCTGCTACTGATATTATCTTTGCAGTTCCTCCCAGCTGGGGAAACGCAAACATAATAAGTCCCACCAGAAGCACTGCCCAAAGTCCCTGGTCGAACACCGCATCCAGCACCTTCCCGGCTTTTATGTTCTTGTACGCCGCTGCGCCCAGACCGACAAAAATTTGTACTACTCCGAGTATGAAGCTGAATATCAGAAGGCTCATCGGGTCATCCAGCGGGTTCATCCATATGGGTTTGGCAGGCAGCAGGTCTCCGAACCAGCCGCCGAACATGGCTCCCCAGAATGTGGTTGAAATCCCGCCGAGGGTAATCAGCCCTAACAGCTTTTTAAGCATTCCCTTGGGCTTGAGGGCTTTCAGTGCCCAGAACCCCAGCCCGGTAAGCACTATTCCGTATCCGGCATCGCTTATCATCATACCGAAGAAAATGAAATAAAATATAGAAACCAGCACATTGGGATCAAAGTCCCTTTTCCCCGGAGGACTGTAGAGGTCGGTTATCATCTCAAAGGGCTCCACAAACCCGGGATTTTTTAGCACCACCGGCACATCGTCGGTTTCCTTCGGGTCGCTGAAGGTTATATACGCTTCGGGAATCTTCTTTAATACGGCATTCCTTACCTTTTCGGCATTCACTGCCGTAACCCATCCTTCCAGGTAAAAGGTTTCCCTTGTATTGCCGGTGGTACCTTCCACGCCCATCCTGCCAAGTATCATGTTGTAGTAGTCGTACACCGCTTCCAGTCTGTCTCTGCTCTCGGACAGTTCGGATGCCCTTTCCGCAACCCTCTGCCTCTCGGCTTCAAAATCTTTTTCTTTCTGCAGGGCTCCTTCAATCACTTCGGAAGGGGTCCCTTCAACCGGTGGAAGCTCCACCCTGCTCCATGAGTTTTCCTTCAGTATTTCGGAAACCTCGCTCTCCAATGATTTGCGGTATACAAGCAGCACATTGGCAAGCTCCCTGTCGATGCTGATTACTTCAAGGCTGCTCTCGGGAGCCTTTTCCTTAAGCTGCGCCTTTACCTTGTCCACCGACCCCGACGGGAGGCTGCCCGGATATATGGCAGTTTTTTCTGTGGGCCCGAGCTCCTGCAGCGGAACGTCAAGGCCTTTCCACGGCCTTAAGATATCTACCACGCTGGACTGCTTCATTTCCTCGCTCTTTATCGCGTTCAGCCTTGTTTCAAGGTCCCTGCACTCTTTGACCACCGACCACAGCTGCTGTGAACGGGACATCTCTTCCATAACCGCTTCGTCGTATGCCGGCTTTTCCGCAAACACGGATTTTTTGGCCGGAACATACCTCGACAGAAAATCCATGGCAAACTGTACATCCCCCAGTTTACCCTGAACCTCGGTAACTTCTCTGCTGGATCGGTCTGTCTCGAAAAGTTTGTTCCAGTCCTCCACCGGGGTTATCTCTTTAATGTCTATCACTTCAACCTTCCCCAGCCTCTGGAACATTTCAACGAGCTTGCCTTTGTCTCTTCGGAGAGCAATTACAGACATCTTTTTAATATCAACTATTGCCATACTGTGTCACTATCCTCTCCACAATAAAATCAACAGCCCTATCCATGTTCTTTTTGGTTGACTGTTCCAGGAGAATTCCTTCCTCCCTGTATTTTTCCCTAAGCCTATCTACCTCCTTTTCGCAGGACTTTTTGGCATCGTCCACCATGCGGCGGCTTTTTTCTTCGGCCTCATTCCCGGCCCTGTCTATGATGGCGTCGGCTGCTTCTCTTCCATCCTTGGTAATCTGGGCAGCTTTTTTACTGGCCTCTGCAGCCGTTTCGGCTGCCTTTCTTTCAGCTTCCTTTATACTTTCTATTGCCTGGAATGTCAATGAATGCTCACCACCTCTCCATTGTCATTAAACAAGCATATTCGACCTGCATATGCGGCCGGCCTTCATTCCATTATACTACAATATCTCCGCCCGACACCATCCGCTTACATACTGGTATACATTCTACACAGGACTTCAAATTCCTGTCTAATATTTATCAAAAAATTGTAGCCTCCTTATATATTTTATCATTTTTTTTAAAGTTTTTCATAGGGAAATTGAGGTAAGCAGAGCAGTTTGAAGAATATGAGCCGATATATCATTGTTATTTTTTTAACCTTTAGTCACGTTCCCGGGTGCCCGCCTTAAAATCAACAGGTCCGCGTTTATTAACACCGAAATAATACAAAAGAGCATCAACTATCCTCTGCGAAGCCCTTCCGTCCCCGTAAGGGTTGACGGCCCTTGCCATGCTGTCGTACATATCCCTGTCATTAAGCAGCTCTGAAACCGCGCCGGCAACGCCTGACCTTTCAACCCCCGCAAGCTTTACGGTACCGGCCTGCACCGCTTCCGGCCTTTCGGTTACCTCCCTCAGCACCAGCACCGGTTTGCCCAGCGACGGTGCCTCTTCCTGTATTCCCCCGGAATCGGTGAGCACCAGAAAGGACTTGTTTATAAGATTTGCAAAGGGTAAATAGTCCAGGGGCTTTATAAGGTGTATCCTTTCCCTGCCCCCGAGTATACCCGCCGCCGCTTCCATCACCGCCGGGTTTTTGTGTACCGGGTAGACCACCTCCACATCATCGAAAGAATCCGTTATATCCCGTACCGCTTTGAATATTTCCGCCATCGGCGCGCCAATGTTCTCCCGCCGGTGACAGGTCAGCAGTATAACCCTTTTCGACTCGAAGCATATATCGTTAAGAGATTTGTCATCGAAACGGTAATCCTCTTTCACCACCTGCATCAGCGCGTCAATCACCGTGTTCCCGGTGACCACAATCGATTTTTCATCCACCCCTTCCCGGAGCAGATTTGCCTTTGCTCCGCCGGTGGGCGCGAAATGCATATCCGCCGTAACGCCGGTCAGCCTTCTGTTTATCTCTTCGGGGAAGGGAGAATACTTGTCAAAGGTCCTAAGCCCCGCTTCCACATGCCCCACCTTGATATGCCGGTAAAATCCGGCCAGGCTTCCGGCAAAGGTGGTGGTGGTATCGCCGTGGACCAGCAGCATATCCGGCTCTGCATCGTCCAGAACCTTCTCCAGGCCCCTTAAGGCCCTTACCGTCACGTCGGTCAGGGTCTGCCGGTCCTGCATAATATCCAGGTCGTAATCCGGCACTATATTAAACAGCCGAAGCACCTGGTCAAGCATCTCCCTGTGCTGCGCCGTAACACACACAACCGTTTCAATGTGCGGGCTTTGCCGCATAAGCTTCACAAGGGGGGCCATTTTTATCGCTTCCGGCCTGGTCCCGAATACGCTCATAATTTTTATCCTGTCCATAATATGCCTCCCAATTAAAAAGCCGGGGTTTCCCGGCTGTTATCGGTCAAGCTTTTTCTTTTGCCCCGGTTCCTCCAGCCCCATCTGGCTGAGGGCCAGCACCATGGTTACCGCGACAAAACCCACGACCGCCACCGATTTAACGGGATTGTCCTGGGTGATAACTATCGCCCCAAGCCCCAGAAAAGCACTGACGGCATACAGGGTAAATACCACCTGCCGCTGGGAAAGCCCCAGGGCCAGCAGCCTGTGATGCAAATGTCCCTTGTCCGCCTCCATAATCGGTTTACCGTTAACCGCCCTTCTTATTATTGCAAAGGTGGTATCGAAAATGGGCAACCCGAGGGCCAGAATGGGTATCGCAATGGCCAGCGTGGTCGCACCCTTTATCGCACCCTCTATTGAAATGGCGGCCAGTACAAAGCCCAGGAATGTGGAGCCGGTATCCCCCATGAAAATCTTTGCGGGATTAAAATTATACGGCAGAAACCCGATGGCCGAGCCAGCCAGCGCCGCGGTATATATAACCACGGCGGTATGCCCGTTCATTATGGAAACCACCAGCAGCGAAATGGCCGCAATCGAAGCGATCCCCGCAGCCAGACCGTCCAGCCCGTCTATCAGGTTGAGGGTGTTTGTCACACCGACCACCCAAAAAATTGTTATCGGATAGCTGAAATATGAAAGATAGGCCATGCCGTCCACGCTGTCAAAGGGATTTGTGACCCATTCAACCCGGACACCACAGCCAACCAGTATCAACGCCGCCGCTATCTGTACGGTAAGCTTTACCCTGGAAGGCAGCGGCCTTATATCGTCAATCACACCCAGCATTACGATTAAAGTGGCCCCCGCCAGAATCCCCAAAAGTTTTGTGCTGTAGGGTACCAGCACCAGTATTGAAGATACGAATCCTATATAAATAGCCAATCCTCCCAGCCTGGGAATAGGCTTGTCATGTACTCTCCGATCATCCTTGGGAACGTCAATCGCTCCTATTTTAAGCGCAAGTTTTTTAATAAAAGGCGTCGTTATGAACGAAATCGCCAAAGCGGCCGCAAAGGCAATAAGGTACTTCTCCAATTTGATGTGCCCCCTTAATTTTCGGTCTGTTTACCGGCTGTCATAAAGCCCTTATACTAATTCTAGAGCAACAGGACAAGGCTGTCAACAAGAAGGCACAAATTGTAAACAGAATTTAATTTTTCCATTACTTGGTTCCGAAAAGCCTGTCTCCGGCATCGCCGAGGCCCGGAACTATATATGCATGGTCGTTCAGCTTCTCGTCCACCGAAGCGGTATAAATTTCCACATCAGGATGGTCCGAGCATACGGCATCAACACCCTCCGGCGCCGCTATAAGGCACATCAGCTTTATATTTTTCGCTCCCTTTTTTTTCAGGAATTCTATGCCGGCACAGGCGGAACCGCCGGTGGCAAGCATCGGGTCAAGCAGTATAAGTTCCCTTTCCTCCAAATCCGGGGGCAGCTTGCAGTAGTATTCCACCGGTTTCAGTGTTTCGGGGTCCCTGTAAAGCCCGATATGCCCAACCCTGGCGGTAGGAATAAGCTTGAGCATGCCGTTCACCATACCCAGCCCGGCCCGAAGGATCGGGATTATTCCAAGTTTCCTGCCGGATATGCTTTTGCAGGTGGTTTTACAAAGGGGCGTCTGCACCTCCACATCCTCAACGGGAATGCTCCTGGTAACTTCATAGGCCATCAGCATTGAAAGCTCTTCCACCAGTTCCCTGAATTCCTTGGGGCCGGTGTTTACATCCCTTATCATGGTCAGCTTGTGCTGAATAAGTGGATGATCCAGAATATGTACCGTTTTTTTCATAACCATTCCCCCCGTTTTTTTATTTTTTCCTTTCGATGTCCTCAATTTTGTCTATCCTCCTTTGGTGCCTGCCGCCTTCGAACTCTGTTTCAAGCCATACCTTTACAATATCCAGCGCAAGCCCGGCTCCCACAACCCTGCCTCCCATGCACAGCACGTTGGCATGGTTGTGCAGGCGGGACATTTTTGCGGAATAACAGTCACCGCACAGGGCGGCCCTTATGCCGGGTACCTTGTTGGCCGCCATTGAAATGCCTATACCGGTACCACAGCACAGGATACCCCGGTCGCATTCACCGGACACAACGGCGGAGGTCACCTTCCGGGCAAAGTCGGGATAGTCCACCGAGCCGGTATCATAGGTACCAAAGTCCTGATACTTAATACGCTCTTTTTCCAGGAATTCCTTAATGCTTTCCTTCAGTTCAAAACCACCGTGATCACTGCCAACGGCTATCTTCATCGGCCCCATTCCTCCTTTAGTTTTTCCACCAGCTTTTCCAATGCGTCCCGGATTTCAAGGGCACAGACCCTGTATTCTTTTACGCTGCCGCCAAAGGGATCGGGTATATCAAGCTCTGCATCCTTCAGGTCACGGTATACATATTCCTTCAGCGTGAACACCTTTTCGGACGCTTCGGGTGCCAGCTCCAGCACCATTCTCTTGTGGGCCCGGGTCATGGTGAGTACCAGGCCGGCCCTGTCCAGGTCATCTAACCCTACCGGCCTTGAGGTATGCCCTGACAGGTCTATGCCCATACCCTTCATAACCTCCACGGCGTGCTTTGATGCACCCTGCCCACAGGATACGGCGGTACCCGCAGAGGCCGCCTCAATTTTGGGCCCGGCTCCGGTAAGCATATCCTTGAACATGGCTTCGGCCATACTGCTTCTGCAGGTATTTCCGGTGCAGACAAACAATATGCTTTTCACTTGTATACCTCCCATGTATATTAATTATACCCTTATCACGTTATAACCGGCGGCCTTAAGCAGCCTGTTCATGACAGCCAGTCCCATGCCGTCCCGGCCTACGCCCTCGGCAAGGATTATATCCACACCTATCCTGTCGAATTCACGCAGGGCCGCAAAAAGGCCGGCGGCGATGCTGGACGGCCTGTCCCTGTCGCCGGCGGATATCACAAACCCGGTCCCGTAAAAGGCCCTTGTCTGTTCGGTGGCCAGTATACCCACTTTTTTGCCCCGGGCCTTCAAATCTTCCGCCATCTGCATAATCCTATCCGCAACATTTTCAATCAAACCGTCAATTATCACTACCTCCGCCTCGGGAGAATAATGGGTATACTTCATACCGGGAGATACCGGCGTATCGTTTCCGCTGCCGCTTTCCAAGGCGGGGTCCAAAAACACGTCCTGCCCGACAGCTTCCTTAAGCTTCTCAAGGGTAATCCCGCCGGGTCTTAAAACAAAAACCCCATCACCGGTAACCTGCGCAACGGTGGATTCCAGCCCCACCGTCACATCACCGCCGTCTATTATCATGTCCACCCTGCCCATAAGGTCGTCCAAGACATGGCTTATCCGGGTGGGACTGGGCCTGCCGGAAATATTGGCACTGGGCGCCGCCACCGGCACCCCCGCATAGTATATCATGCCCTTTGCAACCGGATGGCTGGGCATCCTCACCGCCACCGTGTCAAGGCCCGCGGTGACCACGTCCGGCACCAGCGGTGATTTTTTGAAGATGAGCGTCAGCGGTCCCGGCCAAAACCTGTCGATAAGCCTTCGGGCGGTGGGCGGCACGCAGGCCACAAGCCTGTCCAATTCCCGTACACGGGAAATGTGCAGTATCAGCGGATTGTCCGCCGGCCTGCCCTTGGCCTTGAATATTCTGCCAACTGCCTGTGCGTCCAGGCCGTTGGCACCCAGCCCGTAAACCGTTTCGGTGGGAAAGGCCACCAGGCCCCCGTCCCTTATAAGTTCCCCCGCCGCCTTTAATAACGGGCGGTTAATATTATTCATATCAATCCTGACAACCCTGGTGTCCATTTTTTTAAAATTCAGCTCCTTAATTTATCACTCCGGCCGCTTTTAACATATTCAAATCGCCGAAAGCACAATACCCGCTATGATGCCCAGTATAATCCCAAATGACGAAGCCCTGCCGCGGTATACGTTCTGTGACCTCGGGATAAGCTCGCCGCAGGTGATAAACAGCATGGTACCACCGGCAAAGGAAAGGCAGAACGAAACCAGAAGCGGCGATATTTCGCCCAGCAGCGCACCCGCAAAGGCACCGATACCCATCGGTATGCCCGCCATAACCGTTATCAGAAAAATTTTCATCCTGGAATAACCGCCTATTATCATGGGCGTTGCCATGGCTATGCCCTCCGGCATGTTGTGGAAGCCAATAACCAGCGCAAGGCTTATTCCCAGCCGGGTATCGGCGGCAAGGCCCGAGCCTATCGCCAGCCCCTCCGGAAAGTTATGTATCGCTATCCCCAATCCCAGCAGTATTCCCGACCTTATATAACCGCCGCTTCGGATGTTTTTATCCCCAAAATCCCGGTTGGGCAGAAGTATGTCAATCAGCGTTACCAGCCCCACGCCCAGTATGATACCGGCTATCGAACAGGTCAGCCCGGCCGTTTCAAAGGCCTCGGGAAGCAGTTCGAAGCACACTATGGATATCATAAGGCCCCCGGAAAGGCCCAGGATGGTTCCCATGAACCGCCTGGAGGGCCTTCTTAGAACAAAGGCCGCCGTGCCGCCGGCACCTGTGCCCACCATGCCTACCAAAAACCCCAGAAGGGTGGAACTAAGAATATTATCCAACCCGATCACTCCTCAGCAAAAGTTAGCTGTTAACATTCTATTCCTACTTCCGGGGTTATAGCACAACTATCAAATCCGTTTGGTTGTCCGGCACTGCTTATGTCTTATCATTCTTCGGTATTTTTCAGCTTTTCCGCCTGGTCGCTTGTGATAAGCGCGTCTATCATCTCGTCCAGCTCACCGTCAAGGAAATTTTCCAGCTGGTAGAGGGTAAGCCCTATCCTGTGGTCGGTAACCCTGCCCTGGGGATAGTTATAGGTGCGTATCCTTTCACTCCTGTCCCCGGAACCCACCTGGCTTTTCCTTGACTGGGCAATCTCCGCGTTCTGCTTTTCGGTCTCCATGTCAAGAAGCCGCGCCTTTAAAACCTTGAGCGCCTTTTCCTTGTTCTTGAGCTGCGACTTTTCGTCCTGGCATGTTACCACCAGCCCGGTCGGGATATGGGTCACCCTTACGGCGGAATCGGTTGTGTTAACGCTCTGCCCGCCGTGACCCGACGACCTGAACACGTCAATCCGCAGCTCGTTTTGATTAATTTCAACATCAACGTCCCGGGCCTCGGGAAGCACCGCCACGGTGGCAGCCGAAGTGTGTATCCTGCCCGAGGATTCGGTGGAGGGTATCCTCTGCACCCTGTGGACACCGCTTTCATATTTAAGCCTGCTGTATGCGCCCTTCCCCTCCAGCATGAACACCACTTCCTTGAAACCGCCCATATTGGTGGAATTGGAACTCATAATCTCCGCCTTCCAGCGCCTGCGCTCGGCATACCTGTTGTACATTCTGAAAAGTACTCCGGCAAACAGTGCGGCCTCTTCACCGCCGGTCCCCGCACGTATCTCCACGAACACGTTTTTTTCGTCGTTGGGGTCCTTCGGAAGCAGCAGAAATTTAAGCTCCCCTTCCAAAGCATCCTTTTTACCGGTAAGCTGGTCTATCTCGCTTTTTATCATTTCCTCCAGTTCCCTGTCATTTTCGTCCGCCAGCATCTCCCTGGCATCCGAAAGCTCTTTCAGCGTCTTCTTATACTGCTGATACTTCTGTACCACCGGCTCTATCTCCGCATGTTCCTTGACGTATTTTGTCCATACGGCATTGTCGGCTATTATTTCGGGATCGGCAATCTTGCCGCTGAGTTCTTTGTATTTATCCGTTATAAAATCCAGTTTGTCAAGCATATCATTCACTCCCACCGTAGATTACTGCAAGCTTTGGATACCGTCCCCAGCACCACCCTGTCCCTGCCGGCCAGGTCCTTTAACACGCTGATATCCGTATAAGAATCACTTTTTATTAAAATATCGCGAACCGCCTGCGCCTTATGGCATGCCGTTTCGACCGCCAGCAGTGCACCCGTGTTCGAATATAAAGGGGCATCAAACACAATTTTTTTATAAAACCACAGCCCGTCGGGCCCGCCGTAAAGGGCATCCTTCGGTTCAAACCGCACTTCCCGCTGCAGCCCGGCCATCTCGTCCCCGGATATATACGGAGGGTTGGATACAATAACGTCAAACCCCATGCCGCTTCCCTCAAAGGGCGAGAACAAATCCCCCTTCAAAAATTCCACCCGGTCTTCCACGCCGTGCTTTTTTGCATTGGCGGCGGCAGCCTCCAGGGCTTTTTGCGAAATATCCACCGCCTTTACCCTGATACCCCCATGGTACCGGGCAAGGCTTACCGCAATCGCTCCGCTGCCGGTACCCAAATCCAGTGCGGTAATCTCTTCCTTCCCGGGTCCGCCCAGCCGTTCCAATACTGCCTCAACCAGGGTTTCGGTTTCCGGTCGTGGTACCAGCACCGAAGGGTTTACGTTAAAATCAAGCCCCATGAACTCACGCGTGCCGGTTATATAACTGACCGGTTTTCCCCTCATTCTTTCGGCAATCAGCGCAAGATACTCGTCCCTTTCACCGGTATTTATACGGTGGTCGGGATTTGTATACAAAAAAAGCCTGTCTCTGCCGATAACCCGGGCAAGAATTAATTCGGCGTCCAGGCGGGGACTTCCGGCGCCCCCCATGGCAAGCTGCTTTGAACCGTAATCCACCATTTCCCTTATCCTTGCTTCTTCGCTCACCAGGCGTCGGCCTCCTTGTCCTCCGGGACCACCGCCTTCAGGGCCCTTATGGCCACTTCCAGCTGACTTAGGTCCGGCTCCCTGGTGGTAAGCCTTTGCAGAAAAAGGCCCGGTGCCCGGACTATCCGTGAAAGGACGCTTTCGCTTCTGCCCGCCCATTTGATTATCTCATAGGAAATGCCAGCCACCAGCGGCAGCAGCAGAATCCTTGATACTATCCTAACCAGCATATTCGGCCAGCCCATGAATGAAAAAACTATTATGCTGACCACCAGCACAACAAGCAGAAAGCTGGTTCCGCATCTGGGGTGCAGCCGCGGATGCACGGCCGCGTTTTGCGGGGTAAGCTCTTCCCCGTGCTCGTAGCAGTGTATTGTTTTGTGCTCGGCACCGTGGTACTCGAACACCCGCTGTATATCCTTCATCCTGCTAACCGCCAGCAGGTATACAATGAATATGCCTATCCTAAGAAGACCCTCCAGGATATTCATAACCACGGT
>CAZGUG010000006.1:43433-55140 GCA_964529035.1 uncultured Clostridium sp. | reverse complement strand
GCGCCGCCTTATCATATTTTTCCCTTATCCGAATATTGACAACATAACGCCTGCCGCAACCGCAGATCCTATTACACCTGCCACATTGGGGCCCATTGCATGCATAAGCAGGAAATTGGACGGGTTTTCCTTCTGTCCAACCGACTGGGAAACACGTGCCGCCATAGGTACTGCCGACACGCCGGCGGAGCCGATAAGCGGGTTTACCTTACCACCGGATATCTTATACATTAGCTTGCCAAGCAAAACTCCCCCTGCTGTACCCATACCGAAGGCCAGCACTCCCAGCACTATAATTTGTATGGTTTGAATTTGCAGGAATCTGTCGGCGGTTGCAGATGCTCCAACGCTTACCCCAAGGAATATGGTTACAATGTTTATCAGTTCGTTGGCCGCGGTTTTGGACAGGCGTTCAACCACGCCGGACTCCCTGAACAAATTACCCAGCATAAGCATACCAACCAGAGCGGCCGCCGAAGGCAGTACCATTGATACCGCTATGGTAACTATTATCGGGAACAGTACCTTCTCGGTCTTGGATACTTCCCGCAGCTGTTCCATCTTGACCACCCGTTCCTTCTTGGTGGTCAGTGCCTTCATTATGGGCGGCTGAATTATCGGTACAAGGGCCATATAGGAATATGCCGCCACAGCTATCGGCCCCAGAAGATGGGGGGCCAGCTTTGAAGTAAGATAAATTGCAGTCGGTCCGTCGGCACCGCCTATTATACCTATCGAACCGGCTTCCGGACCGGTAAAGCCAAGTAGTATTGCACCCAAAAATGTTGTGAATATGCCAAGCTGGGCTGCCGCGCCCAGAAGAAGACTCTTGGGATTTGCTATCAGCGGCCCGAAATCGGTCATGGCTCCTATTCCCATGAATATTATGGGCGGGAAAATACCAAGGCGGTTACCCTGGTAAAAATACTTCAAAAGTCCGCCGGGCTGTATCTCGGATTGTTCAGTTATAACCATTATCTGTTTCCCGGCTTCTTCAATAAGCTCTATGGGCTGATGGGTAACCTGCTCAGCCATCAGGTTGGCCAGGGGTAGATTGGACAGGAGCATACCAAAGGCTATCGGCACAAGCAGCAGCGGTTCATATTTTTTGACAATGGCCAGGTATAGCAATATGCAGGAAATAACCAGCATGATTAGGTGCGGTATGTCCAGTCCCACAAAACCCGTATCCTTAATAAACTTTGCTAATACTTCTATCATAGGAGTAACTCCTTTCTTAGGGTTGTTCTATTTGAGGGATACAAGTACGTCTCCTGCATTAACCGATGCGCCTGTGCTCACATTTACCGAGGCTACCGTACCATCGGCCGGTGCAAATATTTCATTTTCCATTTTCATTGCTTCCAGAACCAGCAGTACCTGTCCGTTCTTGACGCTGTCACCTTCCTTAACCTTTATATCCAGTACAGTCCCCGGCATTGGCGCCGTAACCGTATTTGCACCCGCCGGGGCCGAAGCTGCAGGCTTTGGAGCGGGAGCCGGTGCCGCCGCAGGCTTAGGTGCGGGTTTCGGAGCCGGTGCTGCCGCAGGCTTAGGTGCCGCCGCACTGCCTTCTTTTATCTCTTCCACTTCTACCTGATAGGTATTGCCGTTTACTGTTATGTTAAACTTTTTCATTTAAAGGTTTCCTCCTTAATCTTGATTATTTCTTGCTTCTGCTTGCCATCAAATCTGCCCTAC
Source organism: uncultured Clostridium sp. (assembly GCA_964529035.1). GTDB lineage: Bacteria > Bacillota > Clostridia > Ch29 > Ch29 > CAZGUG01. The sequence goes on along the minus strand of CAZGUG010000006.1, from coordinate 53,439 downwards.
CGCTCAAACTCCAAACAGGTGCGGTCTCGGGCAGACGTACAATATTTCTAATTATCAAATTGGAAGGCCTTGTCCCCATACTGGCAGCTGCCGCCGCCGCAATCACCGCTAAAAGCTCCAAATCGGTATCGGTGCCGGTTACTTCAGCAGCGGGCGTATCTTCCACTGTCTTTGCAACAGCTGTATCTTTTGCGGATTCAGACTTCTTTAACGGGTCCTTGTACATAGTTTTTTCCATAACTTTTATTATTGCCATCAACATAACCAATACCGCAAACACAACACCCATACCCAACACGGTTATCTGAAGACTTTCCAACAAATCAATGGTTTCGCCAAACAACTATATCACCTCTTTATCCGATAATTGACTGCTGAATCTACACAGGCAGATTACCATGCTTTTTGGCAGGCCTTGCTTCCCTTTTACCCTGGAGCATGTCTAATGCACTTATTAATCTCTGTCTCGTTGTCGAAGGCACTATTACATCATCAACAAAACCCCGGCTGGCAGCTATATAGGGGTTGGCAAACCTTTCCTTGTATTCGTCTATCTTTGCCTGTCTGGTAGCTGCAGGGTCATCCGACTTTTCTATTTCCTTTCTGAATATTATGTTTGCTGCACCCTCGGGACCCATAACCGCTATCTCGGCACTGGGCCATGCCAGTACCACATCGGCACCCAGGTCTTTACTGCACATTGCGAGGTAAGCTCCTCCATATGCTTTCCTTGTAACCAGGGTAATCTTTGGAACGGTGGCTTCCGAATATGCGTAAAGCATTTTTGCACCGTGCCTGATTATACCTCCGTATTCCTGGTTTGTTCCGGGAAGGAACCCGGGTACGTCCACCAGGTTGAGTACGGGAATGTTAAAGGCATCACAGGTACGGATAAATCTGCCCGCCTTGTCAGAGGCGTTTATATCCAGGCAGCCGGCCAAAACCTTGGGCTGATTTGCTATTATTCCTACCGACATGCCATTTAACCTCGCAAATCCTGTAATCATATTCAGGGCGTAATAGGCATGTACTTCAAAGAACTCGCCGTTATCCACTATATGCCTTATTACTTCCTTCATATCATAGGGCTTGTTAGGGTTGTCGGGTACGATTTCATCAAGGGCTTCCTCCATACGGTTTATATCATCCGCCGTATCAAATACCGGTACGGATTCCATATTGTTGGAGGGCAAGAAACTCAAAAGTGTTCTAATATCCTCCATACACTGCTCTTCATTGGCGCTCATAAAATGTGCCACTCCGCTTGTACGGTTGTGGGTCATGGCCCCGCCCAGTTCCTCGGAAGACACATCTTCCCCGGTTACTGTCTTTATTACCTGGGGACCTGTTATGAACATCTGGCTGGTTTTATCCACCATAAAAACAAAATCGGTTATGGCCGGAGAGTATACTGCACCCCCGGCACAGGGACCCATTATTACCGATATCTGTGGTATTACACCGGAGGCTATGGTGTTTCGGTAAAATATCTGGCCGTATCCGGATAACGCGTCCACTCCTTCCTGTATCCTGGCACCGCCGGAATCGTTTATACCTACCACCGGCGCTCCCACCTTCATCGCCATGTCCAGCACTTTACATATTTTTTTTGCATGCATTTCCCCAAGGGAACCCCCGAGAACGGTAAAATCCTGTGCATAGATATATATCAGCCTGCCGTTCACCGTCCCGTAGCCTGTGATTACTCCTTCAGCAGGGGCCTCGGTGTTTTCCATACCCAGCTGGCTGCACCGGTGCTGCACAAAAGCATCTACCTCTATAAAACTGCCCTCGTCCATAAGTAAGTTTATTCTTTCCCTGGCGGTTAACTTGCCCTTCTCATGCTGTTTCTCTATTCTCTTTGGGCCTCCGCCTTCCATTATCTTGTCTTTTTTGTTCTGAAGGTCCTGTAACTTGTTCCCTATCATTATAATACCTCCGTGAATATTAGATTTACTTCCTTTCACACAGTTCAACGAGTACTCCGTGGGTGCTTTTGGGGTGTAAAAACGCTATTTTTGCTCCACCGGCTCCGTATCTGGGCTTTTCATCAATCAGTCTTATTCCCTTTTTACGCATATCCTCCAAAGCTTCTTCAATGTTCTCTACCCTGAATGCAATATGCTGGATGCCCTGACCTTTTTTCTCTATAAATTTCGCTATAGGTCCCCCGGGTTCGGTTGACTCCAGCAGTTCGATTTCGGTGTCGCCTACGGGAAGGAAAGCGACCCTTACCTTTTGGTCTGCTACAACCTCAATCCCTTCAAGTTCAAGATCCAAAATCCCGGTGTAAAAACTGATGGCTTCCTCCAGATTGCTGACTGCCACCCCTATATGGTCCACCTTTTTTACCACTTTTGCACCTCCTTCTACTAATCTTTAATCCTCTTAACAAAATCCTCGGCAGCGGTATATATATCAGTCCTCCTGGATATTATCTGCCTTATCAGGTTTTCCAGCGAGCGTTCTCCTCCGGATTCCTGCAGAACCATCTCGAGCACCTTATCTCTCACAAGGCCTAAAAATTCTTCCTTAATATTCCTTGACCTTCTTTTATTAAATTCTCCCGATTTCAACAGGTAATCCCTGTGGTCCAGTATGTTGTTCATGAGCTGTTCCATTCCCGAATTGTCAATAGCCACAACTTTGCTTACCGTGGGGCGCCAGGCTATGTTCCCGTTTAAGTCCAACATCATTTCGATTTCTATTTTTGTTCTGTCCGCGCCATCCCTGTCCGCCTTATTAATTGCAAAAACGTCTCCTATTTCCATAATGCCTGCTTTTATTGCCTGTATATCGTCGCCAAGCCCCGGCATCATAACCATTACCACCGTATCTGCCGTTTTTACAATGTCCACTTCGGACTGTCCTACCCCCACCGTTTCAATAAATATATAATCCTTGCCGAAAATATCCATAGCCCTGACTGCTGCCTGGGTAGCCTTGGAAAGTCCTCCCAGATGACCCCTTGTTCCCATGCTTCTGATAAAAACTCCGGGGTCGGTGTACAAATCCTGCATTCTTATCCTGTCCCCCAGGATTGCTCCCCCTGTGAAGGGGCTTGTCGGGTCAACGGCGATTATGCCCACTGTTTTCCCTTCGGACCTCAATATCTTGGTCAGCTTATCCGTAAGAGTGCTTTTGCCGGATCCGGGAGGGCCTGTAATACCTACAACATAGGAACTGCCGGTTCTGTCATGCATTTCTTTTAGTATTTCAATTGCTTTTAGGTCATTGTCTTCAATAAAGGTCAGCAGTCTGGCCAATGCCCTTACGTCTCCGGATATCAGTCCTTTTTGCAAATCCATTACAGCACCACCTAATAATTATTGCCTCAATATACCGTGTTACCTTCTGACGTTTTCCCTGATAAATTCTATTGCTTGGGCGGTAGGTGTTCCGGGGGTGAAAACCTCTGCAATCCCGGCTTCCTTTAAAATCGGAATATCGTCATCCGGTATCACTCCGCCGGCAACCACCAGTATATCACCGGCACCTCTTTTTTTAAGCATATCAATCACCTTTGGAAACAGGTGATTGTGGGCCCCCGATAATATGCTCATTGCCACTACTTCAACGTCTTCCTGAATGGCAGTCTCCACAATCTGTTCGGGGGTCTGTCTTAAACCTGTATATATTACTTCCATACCCGCGTCCCTAAAAGCCCTGGCAATAACCTTGGCGCCTCTATCATGGCCGTCCAGACCCGGTTTGGCTACCAAAACCCTTATGGGTTTATCCATGTCAAATCCACCTCCTTAATCTGTATTAATATATGGCAATACACCGGTTTCGGGTCAGTCTACAATACTATGGACTGTTCATACTCTCCGAATACTTCCCTCAGAATGCCGCATATCTCACCCAGTGTAGCATAGTTTCTGGCTGCTTCTAATATATACGGCATGAGGTTTTTGTCTGACTGTGCGGCTTCTTTCAAATTGTCAAGTCCCTGGCTTACTTTTGAATTATCCCTTGTCCGTCTCAGCTTTTCAAGCTTTTTCTTCTGCATTTCGCCGACGCTGGGGTCTACCTTGAGCAGTCCCTTGGCAGGTTCTTCTTTTACCTGGAATTTATTAACCCCTACAACCAACCTTTTGCCGGCTTCAATCTCCATCTGGTATCTGTAAGCACTGTCCTGTATTTCCTTCTGTATATAACCGTTATCGATTGCGCTAGGCGCTCCGCCCAGCTCATCGATTTTTTCTATATATTCCAATGCCTCTTTTTCTATCCTGTCGGTCAGGGCTTCTACATAATAACTTCCTGCCAGCGGGTCTACAGTTTCGGCAACGCCGCTTTCATGGGCCACTATTTGCTGCGTCCTCAAAGCGATCCTCACCGAGTCTTCGCTGGGCAGGGCCAGAGCCTCATCCCTCGAGTTGGTATGCAGCGACTGGGTTCCTCCAAGGACCGCCGCAAGGGTTTGAACTGCCACCCTCACAATATTGTTGTCCGGCTGCTGGGCAGTCAGGGTTGAACCTCCTGTCTGCGTATGAAACCTCATCATCCTAGACTTGGGATTCTCTGCGCCAAACCTGTTTTTCATTATTTTTGCCCACAGTCTTCTGGCGGCTCTGAATTTGGCCACTTCCTCCAACAGGTCGTTATGGGAATTAAAGAAAAAGGAAAGCCTGGGGGCAAACTCATCCACGTCAAGGCCGGCATTTATCGCTGCCTGAACATAGGCAATGCCATCCGCCAACGTAAACGCCACTTCCTGGGATGCGGTTGATCCGGCTTCCCTTATGTGATATCCGCTGATGCTTATGGTATTCCATTTGGGTACGTGTTTTGCGCAGTACTCGAATATGTCTGTTATAAGCCGCATGGACGGCTGGGTTGGGAATATGTAGGTTCCCCGGGCTATGTACTCCTTGAGAATATCGTTCTGTATGGTACCGTTCAGCTTGTCGGGTGTTACGCCCTGCTTTTCCGCCACTGCAATATACATAGCCAGAAGCACCGCAGCGGGGGCGTTAATCGTCATGGATGTGCTTACCTTGTCAAGGGGTATACCGTCAAACAGTATTTCCATATCCTCCAGCGAATCTATCGCAACGCCAACCTTGCCCACCTCGCCCTCCGACAGCGGATGGTCTGAATCATAACCGATCTGGGTGGGGAGGTCAAAGGCAACGCTTAAGCCGGTCTGTCCCTGTTCCAGCAAATACTTGTATCTCTTGTTGGATTCCTCCGCTGTGGCAAACCCCGCATACTGTCTCATGGTCCACAGTCTTCCCCTGTACATTGTAGGCTGCACGCCCCTTGTAAAGGGATATTCCCCGGGAAAGCCCAAGTTCTCAAGATAGTCCAGGTTTTCAATGTCAACAGGAGTATAGAGCCTGTTCACTTCCGAATTGGAACCTGTAACAAAGTTTTCTTTGCGTTCGGGTCTTTTAAGCAAAAGCTTTTCCAGTTTTTTCTCTTCCCAGTCCCGTTTTGCCTTATTTATACGCTCTTGATGCTCCTTATCGGCCATTCTTTTTCCTCCTTCTTCAAATTTGATAAAACATTTTAATATTTTAAAAGTAATTGCAATTACTGCTTCATTTTTCTTTAATTTTATTATATCTGACAGCCATTTTGCAAGTTAAACTTCATTAATTGCTAATGTATACTTAAAAACTTGTACAATTGTATGCGAAAGCTTTTTATATATATAAAATTACCATCATCCTACCATTTGCTACTTATATGTATTATGCCTACACCGGCAATATACCCCAAAACCCTTTGTGCGCATCCCGGACAAATACAAAAAACACGGCCGGCTTTCAACTGGCAAAAATCCGAACCGTGCTTTATTCCTTTTAAAATTTAGGTTAATTATTTGACGCCCTTTTCGGTTATCTTCTCCATGAACCGTTTAACATTTATTATATATCTCTCGTGACAGCCTTCACCGATTTTTTCCTTTTCATCATAGGCTTCCACTTTAAATGTCAGCCTTTTGCCTTCTATCCTGCTCAGCTCGGCTGTGGCATATACCTTCATCCCAATTGGAGTGGCGGCAATGTGTTTGATATCAAGGCGGGTGCCAACGGTTGCGTAGCCCCCGGGAAGATGCGTGTCTACAGCCGAAAGAGCAGCATTCTCCATAAGACCAATCATCATCGGCGTGGCAAGCACCTTGACTCCTCCGCTGCCGAAGCTGTCGGCGGTATCGTCCCGTGTAACGGTGCTCTCTATCTTTGCGGTTAATCCTTCATAAAGCCCGTATTCCATAAAGCCACCTCCGTCATTATGCCTGGGAGAATATCTCTTCAAACTCCTCGCCGGTCAGTTTCTCCCTTTCCAAAAGGGCCGAGGCCACCGCGTGGAGTTTTTCAATGTTGTCCTGGATAATCTCCTGGGCTTTTTGGTAAGCCTTGTCTATCATACCTTTAACTTCCTTGTCTATCTTGGCCGCCACTTCTTCGCTGTAATTCTTGCTCCTGGCCATATCCCTTCCGATAAACACCTCGTCCTGTCCCGATCCAAAGGTCATAGGTCCTAAGTCTTCGCTCATTCCATATTCGGTGACCATTTTTCGCGCCAGCCTTGATACTTTTTCCAGGTCGTTTTGCGCTCCGGTGCTGATATCGTTAAGGGCAAGTTTTTCAGCCACCCTGCCTCCCAGAAGGTGTATAAGGTATTCTTCCATCTCTGACTTGGACATATAATATTTGTCCTCCTGGGGAAGTATCATTGTATATCCCCCGGCCTTTCCACGGGGTACTATGGAAATCTGGTGAACAGGGTCGGTGTTGGGCAGTACTCTTGCCACCAGTGCATGGCCGGCTTCATGATAGGCTGTAAGCTTCCTGTCCTTTTCACTCATCACCCTGCTCTTTTTCTCGGGTCCCGCAATCACCCTGGTGACGCCTTCCTCTAGTTCATCCCTGCCAATTTGTTTCTTGCCCTTTCGTGCAGCAAGAAGGGCCGCTTCGTTCATAAGATTCTCAAGGTCTGCGGGAGTAAACCCCGGCGTTCCCTTTGCAACGTCCTCCAGGTTGACGCCCTCTTCCAGGGGCTTGCCCTTTGAATGTATCCTCAGGACCGCTTCCCTTTCCTTGATATCCGGAATTCCCACAAGCACCTGTCTGTCAAACCGGCCGGGTCTTAGAAGCGCCGGGTCAAGTATATCCGGCCTGTTGGTCGCAGCTATTATAATTATCCCTTCATTAACACTGAAACCGTCCATTTCCACCAAAAGCTGGTTTAAGGTCTGTTCCCTTTCATCATGGCCTCCACCAAGCCCTGCACCCCTGTGGCGCCCGACGGCGTCTATCTCGTCAATGAACACTATACAGGGAGAGCTCTTTTTTGCCTGTTCAAACAAATCCCTCACCCTGGATGCCCCAACGCCTACAAACATCTCTACAAAATCCGAACCCGAAATGCTGAAAAACGGTACCCCCGCCTCGCCTGCAACGGCCCTGGCAAGATAGGTTTTACCGGTTCCCGGAGGGCCCACAAGCAGAACTCCCTTCGGGATACGGGCTCCGAGTTCTATAAATTTTCTGGGATTTTTAAGAAACTCCACTATTTCGCTGAGCTCTTCCTTCTCCTCCTTGGCTCCCGCCACATCGGCAAAGGTTATTTTTTTCTTGTCTTCGGTATTAAGCTTGGCTTTGCTCTTTCCGAAGGACATCACTCTGCTGCCCCCGCCCTGGGACTGCTGCATGAAAAAGAACCACAGCACTACAAAAAGCAGTATCACCAGGAATGTGGGCAGAAGCTGCGCCCACCATGGAGTAGGTGGAGGAATTTTATTATCAGCCTCGAGTATTCCTTCCTCGATTTGCGGCAGTATCAACTCATTGAAACTTTGTATATCAGGAACGGTTGACTGGAACTCTGTCCCGTCCCTCAGGGTTCCCGTTACCGTATTTTCCTCAATTACCAGGCTGCTTACGTTTTGATTGTTCAATTCGATTATTAGCTGCGAATACTGCAGTGTATTTATCTCTTTGGTATTGGCTCCGTACATCTGAACTATTGCCACTATTACTATGAATATTAATATATAGAAACTGGCTCCGCGGAAAAATTTGTTCAATATATTACCCTCCTTTCTGCCCTGTTACGAATGATAATCTTTCAAAAGCATAATAGATATTTTAACACATTGTTAACCAAAACTCAAACTACACAAGTCGATGATTACTCTACTTGCCGTTATACTCATCCGGTTTCAGGACACAGATTTCCGGCAGGTTCCTGAACCTTTCGGCAAAATCCAGCCCGTACCCCACGACAAATTCGTCTTCTATTACAAAACCCAGATAATCGGCTTCCACATCCGCCTTGCGCCTGTATGGTTTGTCAAGGAGCGTGCATACTTTTATACTGCCCGGGCCCCTTGACTTAAGGTTGTCCACCAGGTAACGCATGGTAAGGCCGCTGTCAATAATATCCTCAACAATCAGCACATCCATTCCCTTTATACTGTTATCCAGGTCCTTGAGTATCCTAACCACTCCGGAAGTTTCGGTAGCATTGCCATAGCTTGAAACGGCTATAAAATCTATGGTAAGCGGAATATTGACATTTTTCACAAGGTCTGCCATAAAAAGAACGGCCCCTTTGAGTACACCGATTATTACCAGGTCTTTGCCCCTGTAGTCCTCCGATATTCTGGCCGCCAGTTCCCTAACCTTATCCTGTATCCTTTGCCGGTCTATCAATACTCTTTCAATACTGTTTTTCATGACTATTCCTCCCCGGTAAAATCCTGTCTGTATTCCAGTCTTATAACCCGTCGGGTATCCTTGTTTATCCTATACCTTTCATCTATCCGGTGTCCCGCCACCCAGACAACACCGTGTTCGTTCCTTACTATCGGAACGCAGTCCCGCTTGTCCCTCGGCACCTTGGCATCTATAAACAAATCCTTTACTTTTTTTGTCCCCTTCATACCGAAGGGTTTAAACTTTTCTCCTTCCTTTCTCTTCGAAACCGTAAGATTCCTGCCGGTTTTGTCAAAATCCAAAAATGCATAATTATTACCGGCGCTTCTTTCTTTGGCATACATGTCAGCTCCTATTATGTCGGCTTCTATAACACTGTCGGTTTCATACAGCCTGATACTACCGGGAACAATAAGCCTGTATACACTTTCCAGGCTTTTTTTGTTTTCCCGTTCGCTCATAAGAAAAAGCTTTCCATATTCAATGCCCGCCACCAATCCCCGGGGAAGGTTTATCCTTTTCCCGGTCTGACCGGTTTTCATCAGATCACAGATTTTGTCGATATGAACAAATTCCAAATTATTGGTGCTACCTTTAAGATATTCCACTCCCATCCGCAAAACCCTTCTTCGGACGGCTGTGTGAAGATCCTCAATGTCCTGCCGACAGAATTCCAGCCTGCCGGGCGCTTTGTTTATGACAAGCCGGTCAAAAACTTTCCGGCATACATCGTCTAAATAATCGTTTTCTTCTCCCAGTATCCGGGCCATATCCAGCAGTGCCCTTTCAATGCTTTTATTATAATAGTCCTTTATATAGGGTAAAAGGTTAAGCCTTATTTTATTTCTGAAATATATGGGCTGAAAATTGCTTTTATCGGTCACAGGGTTCAGTTTGTTTTCGGTACAGTATTCTTCTATAAGATTCCTGGGCGTTTCCAAAAGCGGCCTTATTATGTTTCCCCTGACCGGCCTGATGCCGACAAGCCCTTCCGCACCCGAACCCCTTATCAGGCGCATTAGGATGGTTTCCACCTGGTCCTCCATGTTATGGGCTATGGCAATTTTATTGAAATTTCTCTCTTTCAAAATCCTGTCATACAAATTATACCTGGCCCTTCTGCCGGCCTGTTCGGAGGATAATCCTTCCCTTAATACCACGGCGGGTACGTCAACAAACTCCACCACGCACGGGATTTCCCTTTCTGCGCAGAATTTTTCAACATATTCCGCGTCCCTCTCCGCATCGCCGGGACGGAAATTATGGTTCAGATGTGCACATACCAGCTGTATGCCGTAAAATTCCCTGTGGCTGTACAGCATATGAAGCAG
>CAZGUG010000006.1:41599-43333 GCA_964529035.1 uncultured Clostridium sp. | reverse complement strand
CGCAAGGTCGGCAGCCAGCCCTTCAAGGCTTGGGCTGCCCTGTTCCAGCCCTTCTATTATAACCTTTTTTAAACATTTACTCAATTGTGAATTGTTAACCCGGGCCTTCAGCCTGTCAAAGTCTTTGCCGCAGCTTTCGATATCCCCCAGCAGAAGACCCAGCAGCATCATTAACACGGCGAACACCTGGTATCCCTCGTCGGCGGTTCTGTTTCCCATACCCCAACCGGCCCTGTCAAAACCGGGAGTAAATTGCATTATTGCATCGCCCTTTTCAACTATGCCGCCAAAATCAACAATGCATATATTACCCGTTTTCCCGTCAAACATTATATTCTCCGGCTTTATATCACAATAATACAGGTTGTATCGGTTAATCAGCTCAATTATTCTGCATATTACAGCGGTTATCCTGAGGGCTGTTTTGGGGGACATTTTACTCTCTGCAAACAAATTCTTCAGGTTTTTTCCGTTAAAATAGCTCATACAAAAAAAATAGCAGACCTCCCCTTCTATTGTTAAGTCGTCCCTGCAGTATGCCCTGGGTATGTAGGGGAGATGTGACAGCCGGCTCAAAGCCCTGTATTCGCTGTCAATGCCCGTCATGTCCCGGCTGACCTTCAAAGCATACTCCCTATCGGTGGGGATTTCCCTTACAAGATATATGCTAGCGGTACCTCCCGTACCAAGAGGCTCTATTACCCTGAACTCTTTGTTATACCACCTGCCCTTTAAAACCGACATCGGATGCAGGAAAATATCCCTTTTCATAATTTATACCCCCCATCAAACAAAAAAAGCAGCCTGCCGCCGCTTTTTACCTAAAAAACTGTCTTAACCCGTTAAGAATTAATATCCGCATTTCCCCGGATTTTACAGTATGAAGGGTTTATCGGTATATGCACCGGCGGAATACGGTATCTCCTCTTCCCGGTCAAACATGCCGGATGCCTCAATAATACCGGCATAGGTAGGAGTCGCCCCACCCACCCTTACCTTCCCAAGCCCCCGCGCCAATTCTTCAAAGTCGTCGGTGAAGCCGCTTACTATTCTGCTTTCCCTGCCTCCCGGTCCGGGGAAAGCCACAATCCCGATACTCGACTTACCCCTTCTGGCCTTAAGGGACAGCATCAGTTCCTGTATGCTGTCTATCGCCGTTTTTATCCTGTTTTTCATGCTTCCGCTGCAGTCCAGCAGGATAACGCATTTCAGATACACCTCATCTCCGACCCTTTGTATGTATTCCAGTATCTTTGTCCTTGAATCCGGCTCAATTTGGTCCAGTGAATACCCAGTAATTTTTTTGAGCTGCCGGCTTACCGCCCTTTCTATTGTCATCTGCGCCGACTGCCTGGTAACGGTTTGCATTGAATATCCCAGCTGGCTTACAGTCACAATATCGCAGATGCCTCCGCCCGCCCTTGCTATACCGTCCAGCTCCAGGTAGGGCTCTTCCTCTTCTTCGCTGCCGGTTATGCCTATGGCGTTTACTATTATTCCTTTTCTGTGAACCAATCTCGATGCCTCGACAGGGTCCCTTCCTATATTTGATTTGCCGTCGGTTACAACAATTATCTCCCTTAACTGCATTGGTGCGGTCAGCTGTCCTCCCATTTAATCACCCCGTTATATATTCTCCCAGACCTTTGATACAAGCACAGTCATATCGTCCCGGGCATTTCCCTCATATTCGGACACAGCCTTTTCAAATATAATCCGGGCAATTTCCTGAGG
>CAZGUG010000006.1:2608-41499 GCA_964529035.1 uncultured Clostridium sp. | reverse complement strand
CCTGTTTTAATAATCTTTGCCTCTCCGGTATATAAATCAATCAGCACCATGTCCAGCGTGGAAAAACTGTCATCCGGAGACTTAAGCATTTGTATCGAATTTATGGTTCTAACCGCCATTTCGTGGTCATATCCCACTTCCAGCAGCTGCTCCAGCATATTAATGGTGATTGAGCTTTCCATGGAAGCCTGGGCACCGGTACCCATCCCGTCCGAAAGGGCTACCAGGTATTTATGCTCCTTAAGCTCCATAAAGCTGTAATTATCTCCGCTTACCTGTCCTTCCTCCTTCGGCATGCCGCAAACTCCCGTGGTTACATTAAACCTTTGCGATTCCACCAGCTTAAGCGAACATATATTTTCCTTGATATTGCACACATAACCGGGTTTGTTGAATTTTTTCCTGGTAACACCTTCAATCACGGGAATTATTTTCTTTATACATTCCCTGCATCCGTAACAGGACTTTTTGTCTATATGGATTTCCAGCCTCTTGCCGGGTTTTTCCAAAACCACTATATTGGACGCTTTAACCCCCTGGCGCCCAAGCCCTGTGTATATGCTCTGCTCAAGGCTTTCGTTAAACTTAAGTTCCATATCAATCTCCCCGGCCAGGTTTTCGATAACGTTTGCAACACCTTCCAACTGCTGTGAAACAAGGTTTCTGCAGTCCTCCATTTTGAGCTGCCATTTATAATTGATTCTGTATAGAACAAACAGATAGTTTATGGCTTCTATTAAGCTGTCAGGTTTTATGCACCTTTTTCTCAAATGCGCAGGCATATGTTTTACCTCTACCCGTCCCTTCTCCTCGACGCAGCTTAACAGGCTGAACAGTGCCTGGTATGTATCAAAAAACTCCCTGTCCCAACAGGTCTTATAAAAACTGCATTTTTTGCAGACCTTGTCGCATATGCCGTCAAACAGCCGGTTTATACCGGCACTGTCGGCAAAATCTTCCTTAAAGGAAACACCGTTGAAAGTAACCGCCAGTTGTCCGAAGACATTGGAAAACTCCTTCAGCCTTATTGATGTCATCTCCTTTGCCCTGGTACTATAGGATGACCTGTCGCCACCCAGACCGGAAGATGCACCGCAGGCCCTGGATAAATCCTTCAAGCTTCTGCCGGGAATAATACCAAACAGCAGCGAGGAAGCCAACAGTTCTTCCATGATTATAACCGGCCCACCGCCACCCAGATAAAAATTCAGTGTGGCGCTGCCTATTACAAAGCCCAATATGCTTCCCGCCTTACCCAGTTCCTTAAAGGTTCCCGCCAATAGCCCCGCAAACGAAAGCACCCCAATGACCGCCGCCGTCCGGGTACTCACAATGCCCGAGGTCACGCCCAACAGAGCCCCCATCGCGCTGCCGGCAGTGGCTCCGCCTGTATATCCGCTGACAAGTATTATAACTGACAGTACCACGGTTCTGACCGAAAGGTGCCACATCCTCAAACTTCCCAGGCCAATGACCGCCACCGTTAGGGTAACCGCCGCACATATCGCCGTTTCCCTTGTAATGCCGGTATTATTGCCCCTTTCGGACAGCACCGGCATTGCTGCATCAAAAATATAAACCAGTATACCGGCGGCCAATGCTTCAAACCCGGCGGTGAAAACATCATACAGTGTATATCCCCCGTATAGATTAAGCCACACAAGTGAAACACACAGCACCGAAAAAATCGCTGCAATGGATACAATGTGCCTTTTCAGCTCTTTTTTTCTAAGAACAATGTAAGTAGCAGCGTACAGCATCAGCAGCATTACAATGTATTTATAGGATGCGGTCATTCCCCTTATGCTTATTATGCCTAATACCACAGTTAAAAACACCGGTAACGGCGAACGCCTGTTTAGTAGGACAGCTCCAAAAAAAGCAATTCCAAAGGGCATTGCGCCTTCCAATATGTACGCCCTTGCCAAAAGCAGACCAACGAGGTTTATCATAACCGCTTCCTTAAAATAGGGTGCCGTCTTTGACGCAGGGTATATTGAAAGGACTTCGCCTTTTTCTACCATAATAATCACCACCTGCTTTATTCAACAAACCAAATCCTAATGACCGTAAAACCGGTTATTCAATTATAGCAGAGCATGTCCCAGTTTTTTGTCAGTTTTGGGAACTGAAAACCAAAAAAAAATGACATGAATGACATATTAGATTAGTATTGCGACAAATGCTTGCAGGAGGATTAAGCAAACTACAAACCGAATCAAGAAAAAAATAAATTTTGGACCATATAAAAAAAGGACCGTCCAAAACGTGGACCGTCCGTAGAATACTGCTGGTGGGCACAACTGGGCTCGAACCAGTGACCCCCTGCTTGTAAGGCAGGTGCTCTCCCAACTGAGCTATGCGCCCGCATGGTGACCCCTAGGGGACTCGAACCCCTGTTACCGCCGTGAAAGGGCGGTGTCTTAACCGCTTGACCAAGGGGCCATGCATTGGTAGCGGCGAACGGATTTGAACCGCTGACACTGCGGGTATGAACCGCATGCTCTAGCCACCTGAGCTACGCCGCCATATGGTTGCGGGGGCAGGATTTGAACCTGCGACCTCCGGGTTATGAGCCCGACGAGCTACCTGACTGCTCCACCCCGCGTCATGGTAATCTGTTCTGACGACAAGCTTTATTATATAATATCCGGTTTTAGCCGTCAAGTCTTTTCGTCAGGAATTGTAGTGGAATCTTCATGCACCGAAATAAGATTCTGGTATATGACACCTTCCAGATTGTCCCATTCGCTCACCCTGATGCTTTCAAAACCCCAATACTCCATCAGGCATTTTACAATAATTGTTCCTGATACTATTATATCAGCCCTTTCAGGCTGTAATCCAGGTACTTTTTTCCGACTCTTTATATCCGACTTTGATAACATTTTGAATATTGCATCGATAACGTTTTTATCAAGCACATAATTATGGATGCGGTTCGGGTCATAATGCTCCATCTCCATTGATATCGCCGCAAGGGTGGTTATTGTGCCTCCTATGCCTGCCATTTTTGAGGATCCGACCGAAATATCACCTGCTTCATCAATTATATTATGCAAAACATAACTTTTGACTTCCTTTATCTGATCATCGCTTACCGGATCATTTTTTATAAAATCTTCGGTAAGCCTGACAGCACCCAGCTCCAGGCTTTTTAACATCCTAATCCCTTTTTTGTCTCCCAAAGCCAGCTCAGTGCTTCCTCCACCGATATCCGCAAGGAAAATGCCGCCATCTGTGTTTTTGATACCGCAAACCGCACCGAGAAACCCCAGCTCCGCCTCTTCTTCGCCGGTTATTACCCTTACATTAAGTCCCAGTCTGCGCACTTCCCCGAGAAAGTCTTCGCTGTTTTGAGCATCCCTAACCGCGCTTGTGGCTGCTACAATTATATTATTGGCTCCCATTGATACGGCCCTTTCCTTAAACCGTTTCACTGCATCAAGGGTCCTTTCAACCGCTTTTTCGGACAATACACCCTTCGAACCAATTCCCGCCGCCAGCCTTGTGGAGCATAACTCCTTGTATAGCGGTATTAAGCGCAAATTATCAGTTTGGGCCACCAGCATCCTTATGGAATTGCTGCCGATGTCCATAGCGGCTGTTATTCCCATGATTTATTCCTCCAATTAATAAACCGTGCCCGCAAGCACGGTCCTTCACCTAAGAGTCTCCCCTTCTGAAGCCTCCGCCCCTTTTCGATTCGTGGCTTTTTTTAAGCTGCTGTTGTTTCTCGTCGCTGTCCTTTAGAAATTTAAGCATCCTGTCTTCAAAGGACAAATCTCTGGTCTTGTCCCTTTTCTCCGCTTCCCAGTCGATCTCGATGGGCCTGGCAGCCTTTTTCAAGCGGGTACCCGCCTGTTTGATGGACAGACTAATTTTGCCCTTACCGTCAATTGCAATTATCTTAACCTTAACTTTATCCCTTTCCTTAAGATATTGTTTAATGTCTTCCACATAATGGTCCGCTACCTCTGATATGTGTACAAGTCCGGTCTTTCCTTCAGGCAGTTGAATGAAGGCTCCAAAACTTGCTATGCTTGTCACCACTCCTTCAACTACATTTCCTACCTGAAACGGCATTTGTCAAAAATTCCTCCTCTTTGTTATTAGAACGAAAATTAGTCTGTGATTATTATATATTAAGCAAAATACTATGTCAATCTTAAGGCCCGGTACCGCTACTGTTCACGTCAACAAAGGGGATTTCTCCGGGCTTTACGAGCCCCAGTTTCTCCCGTGCCAGTTTTTCCAGATACTCGTCGCTCTGTATTTTTTCAAGTTCTTCCCTTAGCCTGTCGTTTTCTTTTTTTGCCTCTTCTATCTGGGCCTTTATTTCTGTTTCCTGCACCCGTGACTTTCTTATGATTATATACTGCATTGTTAACGTATATACTATATTGATTACAAGCAGAAGTATAATTATATGCCTAATTCTTATCGGGGTTTTTCTTTTTTTGTTTTTAAAATCATATACTTGTCCCATTTCAAAACCCTCCGTCTGCCGGTATATGCTATATTGTTCTATAAAGACACGACAAATCCTCCATCTCATCTTTTTTTTCTAATAAGCAGCATATATTTTTGCGTATCCTGCTTCATCTTAATAAGCAGACGGCCGGCAGCCTTTTTTGCCCCACGGCAGGGCTTCCACAACACATTGGAAGCCCAGACAGCAGGACCCCTTATCACTTTGATAAATGCATATGCAAAACCGGTTATACAGCGTTTGAACATAAACAGCAGTTTTTGGGTATGCCTGCTTAAAAGCTTCATATATGCCACCATGCCCATAGAAAAACCCAGCAGCTGGTATACGCGAACCAAACCGCTGCTGCTCCTGTAAATTATTATAAGAATCAGTATAAGACCGGCAGTCCAGAACACAATGTCCCCGATAACGGTTGTGACCTTTCCGAATTTGAAAGTATTCCGGAAAAATCTATAAATATCGAATACCAACCCCAGCAATAATCCCCCATAAATCGAGGCCAATAATATAAACGTCTGGTTGGACACCGACAGGATCATATGAGACCTCCCCGTACAGCATAGTGGCTTAACCGGTCAAGGACCGCCGCTTAAAAACCGTTTGTTTATTTGAACATCCTTCCCAGGATACCCTTTCCCCTTTCCCTGAGTTCCCTGCTTTCAGAATATACACAGCTGATAATGCTGCCCTTTACCTGAAGGTTCCCGTCTTCTATATTGAGTTTGTTTATTTGTAAGCCTTCGCCGGCAATCGTCAGGGTGCCGAGGTTGGTATCAAGAACAACCTTGGTTTCATCAAAATTGTATATATCCTTTACCCCCGATACCGATAAAGAATTCCTGTTTTCCAATGAAATATTATGGTTTTTTTCCTCCATGGCCAGCCTCCTTTTCATCGGGGAGCCTGAAAGAGTTGCAGAGCTAACCTTCGTGTATTAGGACCCCCTGCAGTATGTCCCCGATATTAATATTTGTAAATAATTATGTTTCAGATCCGGGATTTATTCCGCAAATATAAAAATGCGGCTTGCGCCGCACATTATTCCCAGGCCTTAGCTATCTCTATTCCCTCAAAATAATACCTGACTATATCCTCTGCTTTCTTTCCATCCTCTGCAAGGGCGAAGGCTCCCCACTGGGACATCCCCACACCGTGACCGTATCCCCTGCCCTTTATAGTGAGCTCTCCGCCTTTTATTTCTATGCTGTCTATCAGAGTGGATTTCATTTCGGTGCTGCCAATTGCAATCCTGAATTCCGGCGCCGACACTTCGGTACCGTCAAAATTCAGCGTAACGGCTCTGCCGGAGGGGCCCTTTTCTCCAACCTCAACCCTGCCATAGCCTTTCTTTTCTTTTCCCATTTCGCTCAAAGCCTGCTCCATTTTCTGCCTGGGGAAGGTAGCCGTCCAGTTACTGTCTTCACTGGGCGCCTTGTCGGAATCCGGAGACTTGGTAACCTTGATGTACGGAGGCTCTTCCTCTTCAAAGGCCAGGCCTTCCCTGGCGGAGGCGGTCCTGCCCCCGGCATGGGCATGAAACCATGCCTTAATATAATTGTTGTCATAAACGGCCACTTCTCCCCTGGTTCTCTGTACCGCCTTTTTGATCCTGTCATTTACCTCGTCCCGGTTCCATGCCTGGGCTTCTTCTATATCGGTGGAAACATGGGCTCCCTCGTACTTGGAACCACCCTTTTCGGTAACGAATTCCATAACAAAGGTTCTGGCCAGGATTGCCTGGGCCGCCAGGGCTTCCTCCGGCCAGTCGTTTTTCATCTCCCCGGCGACAACGCCTTCAAGGTATTCTTCAAAGGGAAGTTCCTTGATTTCTCCGGTTTCCTTTATATATACCTTCAAAACCGGTTCCTTCCCTTCACCCCGGCTGATGGATTCAGGTATTTCCAGCCGTGCTTCATCGGGTGACGGCCTCTGCTGCGGCCCTCTGTCGACAGCACAGGATATCATCAGTACCAATAACATTAATAATACAATCGACTTAAACAGCCTTGCCTTCTTCACTTTTATTTGCCTCCCTTGTTTTAAGGTATGGGGACACGCCGCTGCCCACATTGGTATTCCTTCGCCGGATAGGTCAAAACAATAAATGTCCCCTTGCATTTATTATCTGGAATATTCACTATTCTAATATGTAAATTATTGCCTTTTGTTTTTTGACTTATTTTACCCAAAAAAGACAAACCCTGTGTTATAATATTGGAAAGAAAAGGGGTGAGCCTGTGCGAAAATTTTTCGGAATAATATCGTTTATTGTTATATTTCTGCTCATGCTGTCTGTATTACAGCCCGCTTATGCTTTCAGCAGCCTGCTCAGGTTCGGCAGCCGGGGGGAAGAAGTAACCCTGCTGCAGCAGCTGCTGGGTGAAAAGAATTATCTGGACCATGAGCCCACCGGTTATTTCGGGCCCCTGACCATGCAGGCAGTTATAAACTTTCAACTGGATTATGGATTGAAGGTGGACGGCATCGCAGGGCCGGAAACTTACCGGGCTTTGACGGACACCGGTATTGAACCACCGGAAGAAAACGTTCAGAAAGCGAAAGAGGGACGGTTGGAAGTCCCTGAAACCGGTGAATACCTGGACTGGTTTGAAGAGGCTCAGTACATATTCAAAGAGGGCGACATTGCTAAAGTGACCGATGTGGATACCCGTCTAACCTTCCAGGTTATGAGAACCTTTGGACATGAGCATGCCGACGTTGAAACGGTCACCGCAGAGGACACCGCGATATTAAAAAGCATATGGGGCGACTGGAGCTGGGAAAGAAGAGCGGTGATAGTCTCGGTAAACGACAGGCATATTGCTGCCTCACTAACCGCTATGCCCCATGCAGGCAGAGATGATTTTCCCGCCCTCCAGACTGTATCCAGCAGAAGCGGCGGTTACGGACGGGGAACTAATCTGGACAAGGTTAAGGGAAACGACATGGACGGAGTAATGTGCATGCATTTTAAAAACAGCAAGCTTCACAAGAATAACAATACCGATGCGGATCACCAGGCGATGGTAAAAAAAGCGGCGGGGCTCTAAACCAGCCCACCGCCTTTTATTCTGTTATTATGTACATATCCTTCGCCTGTTCCCTGCTTGCATGCTCCATTGTACTTACTATACGGACTTTAACCTTTTTCTCGCCAAAGGAGATTTCCACCGTATCTCCCGGCTTAACTTCGGAACCGGCCTTCGCCGGTCTCCCGTTTAAAAGTATTCTTCCGCGGTCACAGGCTTCCTTTGCTATGGTCCTCCTTTTAATAAGCCTGGAGTTTTTCAGGAATTTATCCAGTCTCAAACCGCTAATCCCCCCGTTTGCCGCCAGAGAAAAATCAGGCCATAAGACCTGATTTATCTTCATTTATTGATTTACCATATCCTTCAAAGCTTTGCCCGCTTTGAAAACCGGAGCCTTGGAAGCCGGTATCATCATTTCCTCCTGTGTCTTCGGATTGCGACCCTTTCTTTCCTTTCTCTGCTTAACCTCGAAAGTTCCAAACCCTACCAACTGTACCTTTTCTCCTTTAACCAAAGCTTCGTTTACAGTTTCCATAAATGCATTTACAGCCTTTTCCGTGTCCTTCTTCGAAAAACCGCCCTTTTCAGCCATGCTGGCAATAAGTTCCGCTTTGTTCAAACTGATTACCTCCCTTATATTGGATTTCCACTAATGCTATTCTACGAAATCTTTGAGATTCCTGCCTTTTGATACTATTTTTTATCAATTTTATTAAATTTATGTACCTTTGCCATCTGCCACAGCTCTTCCATTTGTTCCAGGGACATGTTTTTTATCCCTATTCCATCGTTTCGGGCCATTTCTTCAATAAAACCAAACCTTTCGATAAATTTTTCAGTGGTTTCCCTCAACGCCAGTTCGGGCCGGACACCTTCAAAGCGGGCCAGGTTTACCACGGCAAACAGCAAGTCCCCCAGTTCTTCTTTTATTCTGCTCATATTACCGGATTTATATACCTCTTCCAGCTCGACCAGTTCTTCCTTTACCTTTTCCAATACATCCTCTATCCTGTCCCAGTCAAATCCTGCCAGGGCCGCTTTCTGCTGCACCTTGTAACTGCGCATAAGGGAAGGCAGCGTTTCGGGTATTTCCCTGAGCATTCCCGTATAGCCCGTTATGCCCTTTTCCCGTCGTTTTGAGGCCTCCCACTTGTCCAGGGCCCCGTCGCTGTCTTTGGCCCTTTTATCCCCGAATACATGGGGATGTCTTCGGACAAGCTTCCTGCATATGCCGTCAACCACTCCGTCAAAACTGAAATTGCCCTCCTCATCGGCTATCTGTGCATGAAATACAACCTGAAGCAGCAGATCTCCCAGTTCTTCCCTCAGCAGCCTGGTATCCTTCTTTTCAATGGCCTCCAGCACTTCGTAAGCCTCTTCAAGCAGATAGGGCTTAAGGCTTTGGTGTTCCTGCTCCCTGTCCCAGGGACATCCCCCTTCTCCCCTAAGCTTTCTCATTATTTCGATAAGGTCCTGCATATCGTATCCGGGACTTGAAACCGCCGGTATATATATGCTGGTCAGGTAATCTATATATGGAAGCCTGTCCAGCCGGTAAAGGGGTATATTCTCAATAATCTCCCGGTCTTCCACACCGGCAGCCCTAACCACCCACAGTGTATGTTCCGCCGGGTACCGCTCCATCAGAACAAGTTTTACTTCGGACGCCACCAGCCTGTCAAAGACCTGGGTAATTATTAAGTCCCTGCCGCTGTCTATTCGAATCCCTTTCAGCTGCAGTCCGTCAAATACCTGCAGTCCCTTTACAGGATCTATCCCAAGCCTTGCGTATACCATATCCAGAAAGCTCATACCGGGTACCGTATGTATTTTGATTCCCTTTTCCTTCCCCAGGTCCCTGAGCAGATAATAACTTGTTTCCGCAACGGCAGGATTGCCGGGCACGGCATATACCAAATCCCCTTTTTGGGCTTCTTCCACCAGGCTTTGCGCTATTTGTGAATATACCTCTTCAAAGGTTGTGCCTTTGTTATAAAGATTGTCAAAACAGCTGTATTTTATACCCCTTGCCCTTAAATCAGCCACTATAGGATGTTTCTCGGTTCTAAGAAAGACCTTTTCCGCCCTTTCTAGGGTTTCAATGCCTTCCTGGGTAAGGTGCTTCCACGAACCGGGACCCAGGCCCACCACTGTAATTCTTTTTCCCAAAGTTATTCCTCCCATTATTTAAAGATGCCGATTCTTTTAAGCAGCGCGGACAGCTTTCTTCCTCCCGGCATCATTTCAAGTTCATTAGCCGTTATTCCTCCCATGGCAAGCAGCACTACCGCATACAATACCATACCGGCGGCAACCGCCGCAAGGGTTGATAACGTATTGCTGCCGGTTATTCTGACTGCCCCCTGATAGGCAGCCACTACCGCAGCCGCCATAACCCCCACCGCCGCAATAGGTTTAATAAAGGTATCCGTTATCCGAAGCTTAATCCCAATTTCTTTCTTTACCGCCCTGTAATTCAGTATGGCCGCCACCATATACCCAACCACCGTGCCAAAGGCAGCACCCCTTATATTAATTATAGCGATGCCGGTAAGAAAATAGCTTGTAACCAGCTTGAATACAGAGCCTATAAGCAGGTTTTTAACGGGTATCATAGGTTTGCCAATCCCCTGCAGTATTCCAGTGGCAGTTTGTATTACTGCCAGGAATACAAAGCCCATGGCCAATACCTGTAGCACCGCCCACGCTTCCGGCTCCTTTGGATACAGCATAAGCATTATGGGTTTTGCCAGCACAGCCAATCCCACCGAAGCGGGAAGCCCTATTAACAGCCCCGCCTTCATCCCCACAACCGATTTTCTTTTCATGCCATCTGCGTCCCTGCGTGCCACCGATTCGGATATTGCGGGAACAAGGCTGGCCGCCAGTGCCACGGTTATGACCTGCGGAAAGTTTATCAGGGTGGCCGCCATCTGTGACAGCTGTCCATACATTCTATTGGCCTGATCGATTGAAAAGCCTGCGAACTGAAGTCTTCTAAAAACTATGCTCAAATCAATCAGCGTCATCAGCGGCATAACCGAAGTACCCAGGGTTATCGGAATAGCTATGGCAAAGAGCCGGTACATTATGCTTTTTGCCGGTTCTATCGAACACGGCGGACTGTTTTGTACTCCACGGTATATTTTTCCTCTGTTAAAAAGATAAATTATGTAAATAACAACCAAGCCTGAAACGGCCCCGGAAGAAGCGCCGAAGGAAGCCCCCGCCGCCGCATATTCAAGGCCCCTGGGCACAAGGGCAATGGCCAGAACAAAGCCTATGATAACCCTTCCCAACTGCTCGAATATCTGCGAAAGGGCGGTGGGGACCATATTCTGCATGCCCTGGAAGTAGCCCCTAAAGGCGGACATAAGCGGTACAAAGAAAAGTGCCGGCGCAACGGCTATCATCGAATAGTAAGCCTTGGGATTTCCCCAGAATACGTCTACCATGTACCTGGCACCGACAAACAATGCCACCGAGGAAACAAACCCGATCCCCAAAAGCGTCACAAAGGCTATTTTAAAAACCCGGTGTGCTTCCGAACTATACCCCAATGCATTTTTTTCAGAAACCAGTTTTGAAATCGCGATTGGCAGCCCTGTTGTGGATATTGCAATTAAAAAACCGTAAATAGGGTATGCCATACCATAATAGCCCATGCCCTCCGAGGTTATTATATTGGCAAGGGGTATCCTGTAAACCGCCCCTAATATCTTTACTATTACACCGGCTGCGCCCAGCACCAGTGTCCCCTTCAGCAGTGACTGTTTCTGCATATTCCCAGATGCCTCCCAGCATTACATGCTCTTAATAAACATAACTATTATATCAGAAATGTATGGTGATAAACAGAACGGTGACAAAAAAAACAGCAGCTGTTTATACTGCTGTTTTTTGCTTCAACTTTTATTCATCATTTCGTCACTGCTCCATCTGCTTTCCCAGAAATGAAGCCGCTGCGGTTGACAGCTTGGTCTCCAATTCTCCCATAATTACATCGGTATCTTTAGAAAGTAGTATGACTGCTCCTATTGGATCGCCCAGAGAAATTATCGGAGCAATTACCTGAGCAGTATACTTCGCTTCTCCGTCTTCATCGGCAGTAACGCTAATTACCCTTCCACCCTCCTGCTTGTTCAGTACTATGGTTTTCTTTTCCTCCATGGTTTTTTCAAGGGCAGCACTAACTCTTTTGTCATAATACTCCTTCTTGGATGTACCTGCAACAGTTATTATTGTATCTCTATCGGCAATCACTGCTATATGACCGGATGCTTCATTAAGGGATTCTGCGTACTCCTGTGCAAACTCGTTCAACTCTCCGATAGGCGAATATTTTTTAAGTATTACTTCCCCTTCCCTGTCGGTAAAAATCTCGAGGGGATCACCTTCTCTAATTCTTAAGGTGCGCCTGATTTCCTTGGGTATAACCACCCTGCCAAGGTCGTCAATACGTCTTACTATTCCTGTTGCCTTCAACGGTTTATCCCTCCTTTTTCTGTATTTTGTTACAAATTATCCAGCATGATTATTATTAGATACTTATAAGGGTTTTATTCATGATTATATTTTTAATACAGAAAAAGGATTCGTTTTTAATTACATATTTTTAGGATAGGTTTCCACCTCTGCCTGTTCCCTGAGCTGAGTACGAATTTCGCTGTACCTTGCCTCCCTCTCATAATAGACCAGATTGCTTTCTATCTGGTCTTTAACCTCCTCAAAGGGAGTGATGTCTGTTACTGTCTTGTCGAAAACCTTTATTATATGATATCCGAACTGTGTCTCAACTATATCGCTTATCTCACCGATATCCAGCGCAAAGGCAGCCTCTTCAAAGAGCTCAACCATTTCCCCGTACCCAAACTCTCCAAGGTTACCCTTAGTGGTTTGGGCATCCGGCTCTACCGAATACTGCTCCGCCAACCGGCCGAAGTCTTCACCGGCCTTTGCCCTGGTCAGAACCTCCTGGGCATCTTCCCGTGTATCCAGAAGAATATGGCTCGCTTTTACCGTATCATTCTTGAACTCCCTGGGATTCTCATCATAGTATTTTCTTATATCCTCTTCGGATACCGTTACCGTTTCCAACACTTTCTCCCTGTACTTGCTCTCTAAAAGGCTTTGTTTCACCTTTTCCACGAACTGTTCTTCGGTCAGACCCTGTACGTCAAGCAGCTGCTGAAATCCCTGCTCGTCTTCATAATAATCCTTAATAGCCTGTATTTCTTCGTCCGCCTCCTGCCGGGCAACCTCTATACCCAGCTTTTGAGCTTCCTCCAAAACCAGCCTGTCATTTATTAGGGCTTCAACAACCTGCTCCTTAATCACATCAATGAATTTCCTGCCATCAATATCGTGATCCCAAATTTCGCTTCCATACTGGGCTTCAAAACTGTTTTTATAAAATTCAAACTCCTGATCAAATTCTTCTTTGGTAATTACATGTCCGTTTACCCTGGCCACTGCAGAGTTTTTTTCCGCTTCGGGATTCTTTTTTACTATTCCACAGCCTGCTGCATTAACGATAAGCATTACCGCTGCTATCAACCATAGACCTTTTTTTATCTTCAAGTTTGATCCACTCCCCTGCCTTAAATCGCTTATTCTAATTATATAGTAATTTGCTCTTTGTTAAAACATATAATTTTTTCTAATACTGCCTTAATCAACGCCAGTAGTTTTTCAAAGTCCATATCGGCTGTTTTAAAAGTAAAGCTCGGGCAGGCGGTAGCCTCAAACTTAATCTTTCCCGGGTATTCGTTCAAAAGCCTGGCTGCTGCCTCGGGCCTTAACGGTGCCTTTTCAGTAAACCGGACCCTTATTATATTGTTTTTTTGTTCTATACCGGCAATACCCAGCCTTTGACACAGATGTTTTATATATGCAAGAACAAGCAGGTTTAGGACGGGATCCGCCGGCTCACCGAACCTGTCCATAATCTCCTCCAATACGTCTGAATAGTCTTTTTCACTTTCTATCGATGCAATCTTTTTGTAAACCTCTACCTTCTGTTTTTCGTCCCGGATATAGGCTTTGGGTATATACGCATCCACCTTTATGTCCAGCAGGGTTTCCACCTTCTCTTCAACAGGCAGACCCCTTAGTTCCCTGACTGTCTGGTCCAGCAGTTTGCAGTACATGTCATACCCCACCGTCATCATATGCCCATGCTGTTCATGCCCCAAAATATTACCGGCTCCCCTTATTTCCAAATCCCTCATGGCAATTTTAAAACCCGAACCAAACTCGGTGAACTCTTTAATCGCCTTTAACCTTTTTTCAGCAGCCTCTGTCAGCACCTTGTTTTTTCTATAGGTAAAATACGCATAGGCCAGCCGGTTGGACCTGCCTACCCTGCCCCTCAGCTGGTACATCTGGGCCAGCCCCAGCCGGTCGGAATCTGTTACTATGATAGTGTTCACATTTGGCATATCCAAGCCGTTCTCGATAATAGTGGTGCACAGCAGTATGTCATACCTTTGGTTTAAAAAATCCACCATAACCCGTTCAAGATTTCTTTCATCCATCTGCCCGTGGGCTGTGCCCACAGAGGCTTCGGGCACGAGACGGTTAAGCTCCCTGGCCATCTTTTCTATCGAATTTACCCTGTTGTGCACGAAATAAACCTGTCCGTTTCTGTCCAGTTCCTTTAATACCGCGTCCCTGATCAGCTGGTCATTATACTCTACTATATAGGTCTCAACAGGGAACCTGTCCTCGGGAGGGTCAAGAAGCACGCTCATGTCCCTTATACCAACCATTGACATATGCAGAGTTCTGGGTATCGGCGTGGCGGTAAGGGTAAGCACGTCAATGCTCTTTTTGAGTTCCTTGATGGTTTCCTTGTGAAGCACCCCGAACCTCTGCTCTTCATCCACTATCAGAAGCCCCAGATCCCTGAACAGGACATCGCGCTGCAGCAGCCTGTGGGTACCTATAATTATGTCTATATTTCCTTCCCTCAGCTTTTTCAGTATTCTCTGCTGCTGACCGGCTGTCCTGAAACGGCTTATCATTTCAATGTTAATGGGGAACTGTTCCATCCTCTGTGTGAAGGTGTTAAAATGCTGCTGGGCCAGTATGGTAGTCGGAACCAGCATTGCCACCTGTTTGCCGTCCATAACCGCCTTAAAGGCCGCCCTCATCGCTACTTCGGTTTTCCCATAGCCCACATCACCGCAAAGCAGCCGGTCCATTGGCCTTTGTCTTTCCATATCCTTCTTTGTTTCATCAATACATCTGACCTGGTCGGGTGTCTCTTCAAAGGGAAACAAATCGTCAAACTGATTCTGCCAGACAGTATCCCTGCCAAAGGCGTATCCCCTGACCGCTTCCCTGGAAGCATACAGCATGAGCAGTTCTCTGGCCATATTCTCTATGGCACCCTTGACACCGGCCTTGGTCCTCGCCCATTCCTTACCACCCATCCTGCTTATGCGCACCCTTTTGTCCTCGGCACCTATATACCTTTGAATAAGGTGTGACTGGTAGGTTGGCAGGTAAAGCATATCCCCTCCCCTGTACTCGATTTTTAAATAATCCCTTTTTATACCCTCAACCTTTAATTCCCGGATACCCCTGTATATACCTATTCCGTGGTTTTCATGCACCACATAATCCCCGGGGACAAGGTCGGTAAATAATTCAACTCCTTCTTTCTTCGCTTTCGCCGCGGCCTTGGCTTTCTTTTTGGAGGTTCCGAATATATCACTGTCTGTGAACACTGCGACCCTTGCTTCCGGATACAAAAACCCTTCCCTGAGGACCCCGGTATCCAGTATCACCATACCGTCTGAAAAATCCTTTCTGTCTGTATCCGGAACAATAACCGGATATATGTCTCTTTTCTTAAGCTCCTCCGCAATAATCTCTGTTCTGGAATTGGAACTTGCGATTATTCCGACGAGATACCCATCCCTTTTCAGCCTGTCTATCTCCTCCACCGCCAGCGGCAGTTTCCCATGATAGGATGCAGTTGTTCTGGTGGAAAACCCGAAGTATTCCGCATTTCCCCTCAGTATGTCCGTTATGTCCACCACCGGCATTTCATCAAGGTATGAATAAAACCTTTCGCTGTTGTATATCCTGTCTTGCTGCCGTCTAAGTGCCTTCCCCTTTTCCATCCTGTCACTAAAATGGTTTAAGAACCCGGTATAAAACCCATCCGCCGCTTTTTCAACCCTGACTGGATTGTCCAGTACAACCAGGCAGTTTTTGTCCAGGTATTCAAAGAAGCTTGCGGTCCTGCAACCGTACATCCAATAATTTTTAAGCACCTGGCCCGCAGCCCCCGTTTCGATGACGGATTTCGCCCTTTGTACCTCGTCCTCAAGCTCCTCTGCCTTACGGCTGCATCCGGCAGCCCGCAGTCTTTCGGCCATTTCTGCAAGATCGGTGTCTAAATTTTCCAAAATACCGTCAATTTCATGCTGTTCCACAAGCAGTTCCCTGCACGGCGGTATTCTGACCTTATTAACCTTTTCGACCGACCTCTGGGTTGAAATGTCCACAAGTCTTATCGAATCAACCTGACCTCCGAAATATTCTATCCTGCAGGGCGAATACCCTACAGGAAATATGTCCAGTATCCCTCCCCTGAGACTGAACTGCCCGGGACCTTCCACCATTTCCTCCCTCTCATACCCGGCTTGGATAAGTCCCTTTATTACTTCTTCCATTCTTACTGTTTCACCCGCTTTTATTATACGGGTGTTTTTTTTGTACATGTCTGCCGGCATTACCGGAAAAAGCAGCGCGTCCACCGACGACACCACAAAATCCGCACTCCCGGTAATCAGCGCGTCCAGTACCTTTATCCTTTTTTCTTCCGCCTCCATGCTGTGGACTATATCATTATAGAGAATGGGTTGAAGAGAAGGGTAGTAAAGCACCCTGTCCGAAATACTTTTTAAATCTTCCGCTAATTCACCGGCATTTGCAGCGCTACCGCTTATTACAACAACCGGCCGATAACCCCTTCCGGTCAAAGCCGATATCCAAAAGGCCCTCCGGGTCCCCGAAAGGCCGGACATGCCAATCCTAATGCCGCCCTTTTTCAGCTTATCCACCAAACCTGTAAACTGCGGGCTGTTTCGTATCCTGTCGGTAATGTATTCAAATTTCATTATGTCAACTCCTTTGACCAACAGCAATATTACCGGACTCTTTCAACCGGTATACCCCGTCATAATTCTGTTCCAAAGGCTGTGCAAAACCGCCGGAACAAGCACAGCCAAAATCCTTGATCCGAAAACCCTTAATGTAAAATGGGCCGTCAGTCCCAGCAGCGTGTGGCTTATAAGGCCTAATACCGATGCGGTACAGGAATGGGCCGGGGGCGAATTATACAAGTCGTACAGCGCTTCCACCACCCCAAAAACCATATGCGTCAGCAGGATGTTGGCACCTGAAAGGAGCGCCGCCGCCGTCTTGACCGTTTCCTCCGCAAGGGGTATATAAACAATCAGCGCCTTATCCCCCATACGCTCAAGCAGCCGGTTATTTATAAAGAAACCGGCAACTGCAGCTGCAAGGCCGGCCAATAAACCCTCAAGCATACTGTTCACCCGTTGTACCGATCCATGGCCGTTTCCAGTCCGTCGCGGATAAAGTCCAAAACGGCATGTGCCGCCCTGGCTTCGGCTTCATCTATTATATTTCTTTGTTCCCTTGAAAACCTATCCAGCACATAACGGCTTATATCCTCACCCTCGACAGGTTTTCCTATCCCCAGCCGCAGCCGGGGGAAATCTTCTGTCTGCAGCTGATATATGACCGACTTCATCCCGTTATGGGTTCCACTGCTGCCTTTTTTGCGAATCCTTACCTGACCCAGCTCGAGGTCCACATCATCGTATATCACCATAAGATTGTCATGCTCAATCCGGTAATATTCCACAGCATCAAAAACGCTCATACCGCTCAGATTCATATAAGTCATAGGCTTAAGCAGCATTACCTCGCGGCCCGCTATTTTTCCCAGCCCGACGGCTCCCTTAAACCTGGCTTTGTTCACCCTGATACCGTGCCTTGCCGCTAAAAGGTCTATTACTTCAAACCCGACATTATGCCTGGTATACATATATTTTCTTCCCGGGTTTCCAAGGCCTGCTATTATATACATATTAATCACTCCAAAGAATATCTACCATTAATTCTACCACATTTATCAAAATTAAAACCACCGTTTATTTGACGGTGGCACAATTTACAATCCTGTTTCGGCTGTCAAGGAAGACTATCCTGGGCCTTATGCTGCCTGCCTTATTCTTATCCACTGCACAGTATGAAATAATTATTATTACGTCCCCCTTTTCAACAAGCCTTGATGCCGCTCCGTTTAGGCATACCGTTCCGCTGTGTCTTTCTCCTTTGATGGCATAGGTCTCAAACCTGGCCCCGTTGTTGTTGTTCACCACCTGCACCTTTTCAAATTCGGCTATATCGGCAGCTTCCAAAAGGGCCTCGTCTATTGTGATACTGCCCATATAGTTCAGGTCCGAATCGGTTACTACCGCCCTGTGAAGCTTTGACTTCAACATTGTAATGTACATCGGCTACACCTCCAGTTTGATGTTGTCTATCAGCCTTGTCCTGCCTATTTTGACCGCCACCGCCATAAGCACACTGCCCCTTACCTCCTTCAGGGGTTTAAGGGTATTCGCATCCACCACTTCTGCATAATCAATACAGGCCAACTGCTCGGAAGATATTTTTTCTGTTATTTTTTCCTTGATTAATCCTGCGTTCTTCTCGCCGTCCATAATCGCCTGTCTGGCCCAAAAAAGTGTCCTGGAGATTACCAGTGCCGCCTGTCTTTCCTCCGGCAAAAGATACGTGTTCCTTGAACTCATTGCAAGGCCGTCCTTTTCCCTGACGATGGGGGCTTCGACGATTTGTATATCAAAGTCCAAGTCCCTTGCCATCCTTTTTATCACTGCAACCTGTTGGGCATCCTTCTGGCCGAAATATGCCCTGTCCGGCCTGACTATGTTGAAGAGCTTTGTTACCACCGTCATTACCCCTCTGAAATGACCGGGCCTTGACGCACCGCACAGCGTATCCGTAAGCCCGCCGCCCATATCCACAAAGGCGGCACTGCCTGCGGCGTACATTTCATCAACCTCCGGTGCAAACACGATATCAGCCCCTGCTTTTTCGCACTGTTCCATATCCCGGGTAAGGTCCCTGGGATATGTATCGTAATCCTCGCCCTCTCCAAACTGTGTCGGGTTTACAAATATGCTAACCACAACACAGTCGTTTTCCCGGCTGGCTTTTCTTATAAGGGAGAGATGCCCCTCGTGCAAATACCCCATTGTGGGCACAAGGCCCACCTTTTTTAGTTTTTGTCTCTCCGCCCTGATTATTTTCCTTATTTGTCCTTTGGTCTTTATCAGTTTCAAACCAACACCTCCCTTTTAAATACGTTTCCCAGAATTCCACAGCATCAAAAACGGCGTACTCTGCAACAACAGAATACGCCGGTAGTACACGGCAGTTTTTCTGTCTCGGTCCCTTAAAACGGGCTCAGAGCAGATTTTATCAAACAAAGCCTTTAGGTACGACTCCTGCGGATACCGTCCTTTTTTAGTCCTTAGTTCTGGTCGAACAATTTGCTGACCGAAAGGTCTTCGTAAATCCTTGTTATGGCTTCGGCGAAAATTGGTGCCACCGACAATGTGGTAATCTTTTCCAATGTTTTGTTGTTTATAAGGGGTATGGTATTCAGTATTACCATCTCTTCTATCAGGGATTCTTCTATCCTGCTGATGGCAGGACCCGAAAACACCGCATGGGTGCAGCAGGCAAATATACGTCTTGCCCCCAGCTGCCTCATGGCGTTTGCCGCCCCGGTTATCGAACCTGCGGTATCTATAATATCGTCTATAAGTACAACATCCTTGTTCTGTATGTCGCCTATTACGTTGACAACCTCCGCCACGTTGGCCTTGGGCCTTCGCTTGTCAACTATGGCAATCGGAAGATTCATCATGCTTGCAAAATACCTCGCCCTCGCAACGCTCCCGACATCAGGGGATACCACCACCGCATCCTTCATATCCTTTTTCATGAAATACTCAGCCAGTATGGGAGCTCCAAGCAGGTGGTCGACGGGAATATTGAAATAACCCTGTATCTGCGCTGCGTGGAGGTCCATGGTCAGTATCCGGTCGGCACCCGAAACCGAAATCAAGTCAGCCACCAGTTTGGCTGTGATGGGGTCCCTGGCCTTCGTTTTTCTGTCTTGTCTTGCATAACCGTAATAGGGTATTACCGCGGTAATTCTTCCGGCAGACGCCCTTTTCATTGCATCCATCAATATTAATAATTCCATAAGGTTTTCATTAACCGGCGGGCAGACCGACTGGATAACGAACACGTCTGCACCCCTTACCGATTCTTCTATATTTATCGCAATTTCACCGTCCGAGAACCTGCTTACTCCCGCCCGGCCTACAGGTATCCCTATATTTTTAGATATTTCCCTGACAAGCTCGGGGTTGGAATTGCCGGTAAAAAGTTTGATTGTTTTTCTTACTGCCATCCTTTAAGACCTCCCATTATCTTATGTGTTACCTGAGACCCTTCCTCCTGACCCAGTCCTTAACCTCGGCCTGTTTGCCGCGTTCTATGCCCAGGCTGTATTCCCCTACATCCTTTGTGATGGTGGAACCCGCGGCCACATAGGCACCTTTCCTGATACACACCGGTGCAACCAGGTTAACGTTGCAGCCGACAAAGGCCTCATCTTCAATTATTGTCCTGTACTTCTTTCTTCCGTCATAGTTGACCAACACAACACCGCAGCCTATGTTGACATCTCTGCCAATGTCACCGTCGCCTATATAGCTGAGATGAGACACTTTGGAGCCCTCGCCCAGGTTGGATTTTTTTACTTCAACGAAATTGCCTATCCTTACGCTGTCTTTTATATCGCTGCCCGGTCTTATATGGACGTAGGGTCCTATCCTGCACCGGTTCCCTATATCGCTGTCTTTGATAACCGAAAACTCTATTTCATTCCCGTCCCCTATGCTGCAGTCGCATATTCTCACCTGTGGCCCGATCACGTTCTTCTCCCCGATCCGGGTGACGCCTTCGATATGGGTTCCGGGCAGCACCCTGGTGTCGGCGCCTATGACAGCCGAACTGCCGATATAGGTGGAATCCGGATCATCTATTATGACTCCTTCCTCCATCAGTTTAACCAGGTTTCTTCTGTTCATTTCTTTCTGCACAACCGAAAGCTGGTATTTTGTGTTCACACCCATAACTTCCTGCTGGTCCTTTATGCAAAAGCCACCTATAATTATACCCTTATTGCACAAAAATTCAACAATATCCGTCAGATAATACTCACCCTGGACATTATCATTTTTAAGGCTTGCCAGTCCGTCATAAAGATGCTCCCTTTCAAAGCAGTAAATACCGGAATTGACTTCACGGATCTCCTTCTGCTTTGGACCGGCATCCCCGTGTTCTACTATACCGGTTATACTTCCGGTATCGCTTCTTATTATCCTCCCGTACCCTTCGGGATTATCCATTTCCACCGTAAGGACCGTCATACCGCAGTTTTCTTTTCTGTGGTAATCTACCAGTCCCCTGATGGTCCCCGGCTTTATTAGAGGCGTGTCCCCGTAAAGCACTACAACCTGTTTTATCTCCTTTGAAAGCAGAGGTGCAGCCTGCATGACCGCATGCCCTGTGCCCAGCTGATCCTCCTGGTAAACGGTTTCTATTCCTTCATCCAGCACATTCTTGACAACATCCGCCTTATATCCAACTACCACCATTATCTGTGAAACTCCCGTTGCTCTGGCATTATCCACAACGTGGTTTATCATTTCCCTGCCGCAAACCCTGTGGACCGCCTTCGGAAGGTCGGATTTCATCCTTACCCCTTTCCCCGCCGCGAGAATTATTACCGATACATCCTTCATCACAACATCACTCCATCTCAAATTATGCTTTGTCGCTGCCATTACACTTCTACAAAAAAGTCAAATTTCCTTTTGCCGTATTGTATAGTCTGAGAATATAATATGAAATTACCGCCGCCGCTATACCGGAAAATTCAGCTTTAACCCGTCAGCTCCCCGTCAAAGGGGTTGCAGGGTGTATTTTGCGAAAACCAGCCCTTTTTAGACAAAAATGTCTGTTGGCTGAAGCGGATAATTCTAATATAATATTTTTAGATACCGTTACGTAATTATTCCTTTAATTCAAGAGAAAGGCAAAGGTGGTTCAATGAAAATTGGAATACCTAGAACCCTCACCTATTACGCTTACCTGCCCCTTTGGGAAACTTTTTTCCGGGAGACAGGTTGCGAAGTGGTAATATCCGACGAAACATCAAAGGGTATTCTGGACAAGGGGGTCGAATATGCAGTCAATGATGCCTGCATACCTATAAAACTGTTCCACGGGCATGTATATAACCTCAAAGACCGTGCCGATTTCATATTGGTGCCCCGCCTTATAAATTTCACACGGGAAAAAAGTGTGACCTACTGTCCCAAGTTCTTAGGCCTGACGGATATGATACGCGCTTCGATACCCGACCTTCCCCCACTTATTGATTTTAGGATAGACCTCCGGGAAAAAAGGAGGTCAAAGCACCGTGAATTTGAAAGAATGGGAAACATGCTGGGCATCAGCCCCTATAGAATACACCGGGCGTTCGATAAAGCAAAAAAGATGCTGTATTCCTACAGGAAACAAATTGCAGCAAAAAAAACTCCCGAGCAGGCCCTAAAAATGCTGCTTGACTGCCCGCACGTTCCCGAAGCCCCGCGGCGGCCGATAACCCTGGCAGCGGTAGGCTATCCGTATCTTTTGTACGACAGTTTTGTCAATGCGGGGATGATGTCCAAACTGCATAAAATGGGCATCCGTGTCCTGACTCCCGAAATGGTACCCGAAAAACTGCTGGCAAAAAAGGCAAAAAGACTGCCCAAGAACCTGTTCTGGACCTTCAGTAATCAGGTTGTAAGAGGTGCCATATATTATATAGACGATGGAAATATAGACGGAATTATACACGTTACCGCCTTTGGCTGCGGCCCCGATTCCATGGTTGGCAAATTAATAGAATTGGAGGCCAAACAAAGGGCTGTTCCATATATATGCATTTCCCTGGACGAACACACCGGCGAAGCCGGGGTCCTTACAAGACTTGAAGCCTTTGTAGATATGCTCAAATACCGGAGGAATAAATCATGAGGATTACCTTTCCCCACATGGGTTCTTCCTGGATAGCTTTCAAAATGCTTATAGAAAAACTGGGACATAAACCGGTAATGCCCTTAAGGCCAAGTGAAAAAACCCTGTCCCTGGGTTCTCACTACGCACCGGAGTTTGCCTGTATTCCCTTCAAGATTTTGCTTGGAACCTACCTGGAATCCCTTGAACGGGGAGCTGAAATGATAATAACATCGGGGGGCATGGGCCCCTGCAGGGCGGGGTACTATGGGGTGCTGCACGAAAAAATTCTCAGGGATATGGGCTACAACGTGGACTTTGTTGTGCTTGAACCCCCCCAGAAAAGGGCTGTGGATTTTCTGAGAAAACTCGGCAAAATAACCTCCGGAAAATCTCTGCCTGCTGTCTGGGAAGCGCTGTCCACCACGTGGCAAAAGCTCAGGGTTTTGGACCAAATCGAAGAGCTGTCTTATGAAACAAGACCGAGGGAAACAAACAAAAACGAAACCACCAGGGTAATGGAAAGATGCTATGAAATTATTGACGGCGCCTGGACAAAGGAAGATATAAGAATTAGCAGAGCAAAGTGCGGTGAACTGCTCAAAGCCATACCGCTGGATAAATCAATAAAGCCCCTGAAGGTTGGCATCATAGGTGAAATATACGTGGTGCTTGAGCCCGCCGTTAATTTTGACATACAGCGGCTGCTGGGTGATATGGGAGTGCTGGCCCACCGCTCAATCTATCTTGCTGACTGGACGAAGGACAACACCTTTTTCAAGGGTGAGGAACACATAAAACAGGCGGCCAGGCCCTACCTTAACGAACTGGTGGGCGGACACGGCACCCTGAGCGTGGGAAATACCGTACTGTATTCAAAGAACGGATATGACGGGGTAATACAGCTGGCTCCCTTTACCTGCATACCCGAGATTGTATCCAAAAGCATATTGAACCGCGTATCAAAGGATTTGGATATACCGGTGCTTACGCTGTTCATAGATGAACAGACAGGAAAGGCCGGAATAAAGACAAGGCTTGAAGCGTTTATTGACCTTATGTACAGCAGAAGAAAATACAGACAGGAGGCAGTAATATGAGAGGTTATCTGGGGGTTGACGTGGGTTCGGTTAGCACCAAACTGGTGGTGATAGACGACCAATTCAACATACTGGCCGACCTTTATACCGGCACCGCCGGACGCCCTATAAAAACCGTACAGCAATGCCTTAAAACCATCAGCTCCGACCTGGGAGACAGTGTGGATATTTGCGGGGTAGGGGTTACCGGCAGCGGCAGGGAAGTTGCTTCGGTGGTTGTGGGTGCAGATATTGTGAAAAACGAAGTAACAACCCATGCAATAGCCGCTTCCCATATGATACCGGATGTAAATACCATAATCGAAATAGGGGGACAGGATTCAAAGATAATAATACTTCGCGACGGAATAGTGGTCGACTTTGCAATGAACACCGTGTGCGCAGCCGGAACCGGTTCGTTCCTTGACCACCAGGCCGAACGCCTGGGCATACCCATTGAGGACTTCGGTGCGCTGGCATTAAGGGGCCAAAACCCGGTCAGGATAGCCGGCAGGTGCTCTGTTTTTGCAGAATCCGATATGATACACAAACAACAGTTGGGATACTCCACCGAAAATATTATTGCCGGTTTGTGTGAAGCCCTGGTAAGAAACTATCTGAATAACGTGGGCAAGGGCAAGGAGATTAACCCGGTAATTGTTTTCCAGGGAGGAGTAGCGGCCAATACCGGTATAAAAACCGCCTTTGAAAAGGCCCTGGGTTATGACATTGTCGTACCAAAGCATTTCAGAATAATGGGCGCCATTGGAGTAGCCATCCTTGCCAGGCACAGTACATTAAAGCTTGGAAAAACCAGGTTCAAAGGTTTTGACGCCAGCGATTTTGAATACCAGGCAAGGAGCTTTGTATGCAGGGGCTGTTCCAACCTGTGTGAAATAATACAGATTTATCAGGACGGTACGCTGGTTGCCCGTTGGGGTGGAAGGTGCGGCAAATGGGATACTATATAAATGTCCCCGATTGATAGTCTTTTGGGTTAAGAAGGGTATATTTTTGTCTGCGGGGGACAGAATCTACATACGTATTCCATGCAAGAACAAAGGAGAACAGTATGAAGATTACCTTCCCCCACATGGGACGCCTATACATTCCCCTCAAAACCCTCTTTGAAGAACTAGGAATAGAGGTTGTGCTTCCTCCCTTTAACAATGACAAAATGAAAAACATCGGCTGCAAGTATTCGCCGGAATATGCCTGCATGCCCTTTAAACTTATACTTGGCAATGTGCTTAATTCCCTCGCACGGGGTGCGGACACCGTAATTATGCTCGGCGGTTCGGGCCCCTGCCGTTTCGGGTATTTCGGCCATCTTCTCGATTTGATTTCCAGGGACCTGGGTTTCAAATTCGATTTTATATGCCTTGAACCTTCCAGCCTTCCGAAGGATATAAAAAATTTCAAAAGGTCTGCAGGATGCAGCTATACAAGTCTTTTGTCCTCTCTTGTTCTGGGATGGAAAAAACTTGAGGCGGTAGACGCCCTGGAAAAAAGCTACTGGTCGTCCCTGCTCCGTTCCCGGGACAGGGAAGAAAGCATGGCCGTCTTCCGCGGGGCCGTGGACAGTATTACAGCCTGCCGGCACATACCGCAGATAAAAAGCATAACATCCGAATGCCTTAATACCCTGAACAGCCTGGCCGAGCACTCCCGACGGCTTCCCAGGGCTGCCATAGTAGGCGATATTTATACCCTGAATGAATCCTATTCGAATCAAAACATTGAGATGCTGCTTGTCGACAGGGACATCGAACCCTACCGCTGCATATATACAAGTGACTGGATAAAAAATATGCTGCTACCGTGGAAAAGGAAAGAGTATTACAAAAGAGCTGCGAACCTTTCAAGGGATTATCTAGAGGAAGGAATCGGGGGTTTTGCCCTTGATACCGTGTACCATGCCATAGCCTGTGCCAATTTGGGATTTGACGGTATTGTTCATATATTCCCCATCACCTGCATGCCGGAAATAGTAAGCTGTCAGGTGCTTAGAAAAGTGTCCGGGCAAAAAAAGATACCCATCATGTCGTTAACGGTTGATGAGCATATGGAAAAAACAGGCCTTGACACGCGTATCGAAGCGTTTGCCGAGCTGCTGCACAGCAAAAACAACAATACCGGGTAACCCTTTAATCATTCCTCGGTTTCTTCTGCTATGACCTTATCGTATTCTTCCAGAATAGCTGTTTGTATCATTTCTCTAGTTTCTGAGTTAATGGGATGAGCAATATCTTTAAATTCCCCGTCTGGAGTCCTGCGACTGGGCATGGCGATAAACGTTCCGTTTTGTCCGTCTATAACTTTAATATCATGCACTACGAATTGATTGTCAAAAGTCACAGAGACAACAGCTTTCATCTTGCCCTCAGAGTTTACCTTTCTAACCCTTACGTCAGTTATCTGCATCATCTCACCACCTTCCGCCACACGTAAAGCTAGTCTTATAACTATTCTTCATTGACTAAAAATTTCCTGCTTTTATTACCAAATTTTCTTAAAAATATTAGACAAGCAGTTCCGTGTTTGGCCGAAGGCTAACCATTCCCCGGTTTTCATCCACTTCTTCAAGATAAAGAAGGGATACATAATCGGACACCAGCTTCTGTTCAGGGCGTACAGTGGTAATCATTACCCCTATCCCCGCCACCCTGGCATCAAATTCCTTCATCAGGTCCACCATACCCCTTGCGGTACCGCCTGCCTTCATGAAGTCGTCTATTATAAGCACGCCGGCGCCTCTCTCCATTGCCCTTTTTGAAAGGGACATTGTCTGTATTCTCCCGGTGGAGCCCGACAGGAAGTTAATGTTTACGGTGGACCCTTCGGTGACCTTGTTGTCCCTTCTTGCTATCACAAGGGGTACTCCTATGGCCCTTGCCGTCATCAGGGCTATCGGTATCCCCTTGGTTTCAACAGTCACCACATACTGGATGGAACTTTTGTCAAAACAGCCGGCCAGTATTTTGCCGGTTGAATGGGCAATCCCGGGATTGTACACCACGTCCGCCATATACAAAAACCCGCCGGTAATTATCCTGCCCGGATCCGACAGCGTTTTTGATATTCTGTTCAGAAAATCAAGGCTCTCTTCCGGCGTGACTGTACTATTATACTTGACTCCACCGGCGGCACCCGGCACCGTCTCTATCTGTCCAAGCCCCAATTCCTTAAAAACATTCCTGGCGATAACGATGTCTTCACTGATGGTCGATTTGGCAGCGTTAAGAAGCTTCGCAAAATAGTTCAGTGAAAACAGTTTGTTGGGATTGTCGGTCAGTATTTTTACCAACGCAGCAATCCGTTCATTTCTTTTTAATCTATCCATAATTTTTTCCTCCACCCGAATGTTCTTATTCTTAATTTTAATTTTATTCGTTTTTCTGTATATATTCAACTATATGATGGTATTTCATATAATATATTGTGATATAATTTTTATAAAATGTAAAATTTCTCCGCATCAGGCAATAATAAAAACAAAAGGAGAGACTATTATGCAATTTGATTTGTTTGGAGATAAAAAATTATACATACACTTTGTCGGAATTGGCGGAATAAGCATGAGCGGCATAGCACACATACTACTCAAAAGGGGTCACAGGATTTCCGGCTCGGACAGAAGCGTATCCCCCATCACCGACAAACTGAAGGCGGAAGGCGCCGAATTCTATCACGGGCACAGCCAAGAGCATGTTAAAAACCCCGACCTCGTAGTATACACATCGGCGGTGGACGAAAACAATCCCGAACTGGAGGCTGCCCGTAAAAAAGGCATTCAGACGGTTGACCGGGCCGATATGCTGGGACAGCTTATGAGGCATTACGAGTACTCGGTCGCCGTTGCCGGGGCCCACGGCAAAACGACAACAACATCAATGACATCCCTTATTATCGAGAACTCCGGCCTTGACCCTACGCTGCTTATAGGAGGCGAACTGGAACAAATCGGCGGCAACGTAAAGGTGGGGGCTAACCGCTACCTTGTTACCGAAGCCTGCGAGTACAAGGAAAATTTTTTAAAATTTTACCCCCATATAGCGGTGATACTGAATATTGATAAGGATCACCTCGACTATTTCAGGGATTTGGACCATATAAAGTCCGCCTTTGAAAAGTTTGCAAACCTGGCACCGGAACACGGATGGGTGGTTGCCTGCCGGGATGACCCGGTACTTATGGAGATTGTCTCAAACCTTACCTGTAACGTAATTACCTTCGGTCTTAACGGGGACGCCAGGATTAATGCACGGAACCTGTCCTTTGACGACAAGGGCTGCCCCGCCTTTGACCTTTATGACGGCAGCAGCTTCTTACAGAGAATCCAGCTGGCCATTCCCGGCCGTCACAACGTATTGAACGCTTTGGCAGCCGTTTCAACAGCGCTAATACTGGGTATTGATACTGATACCATCAGGACTACCCTGGAGACCTTTTCCGGAACACACCGCCGTTTTGAAATAAAGGGCAAATACGGCGGTGCTACAGTAGTAGATGATTATGCCCATCATCCCGCCGAGATAAGGGCAACCCTTGCGGCGGCGCGCAATTACCCTCACAACAAAACCTGGTGCGTATTTCAGCCCCATACATATACAAGGACAAAATTTCTGTTCGAAGATTTTGCCGGCAGTTTCAACGATGCCGACAGGGTAATAATAACCGACATTTATGCCGCAAGGGAAAAGGATACCGGCGAGGTTCGTTCCGCCCATCTGGCCGAGGAAATATCAAAACGCGGACAAAACGCAGTTTATATGGCCGGCTTTGGTAATATTGCCCGCTACCTGTCCGAAAACCTGAAGGACGGGGACCTTCTGCTTACAATAGGAGCGGGAGATGTTTACAGAATCGGGGAAATATTGCTGGAGGAGGATTTTGGATAATTTTCGGCCTTTGGCAAACAATATAGCAGAGGGGATTGTCCCCGGCCGGATATCCCCAAAAACTAAAAAGGAGTGCAAAGGCTGTGGCAAAATCCAAAAACAAGGACAAGGGACAAATAGCGTACACGTCGGATGAAGGGGACAATATAAACGTGAAACTTCCCAATACCGACTCGGTTTCAACCAAGCGTACCCCGGGCAAAAAAAGGTATGGTAAAAAGTCCCGCTGAAAATCCATTGACATGCAGACTTGTATGTGCTAGAATGGGCTTCAATTAAAAGATCAGATGCTATGAAGGGAAACAGTAGAGACCTTTTTGTCCGGCAGAAAGCCCGGCCCACGGCTGAAAGGCCAGGCACAAGGACAGCGTTTCGAAACCCGTCCCTGAGCAGGTGGTGATGAGCCATCCCGGACCGCCCTCCGATAACAGGGCTTGTCAATGACGGTTGCCAACAAGCCGGGTCGCAAAGTTACGGCCAATTGAGGTGGTACCGCGGAAGAATCCCTTTCGTCCTCTTTAACGAGGATGAAAGGTTTTTTTATTTAGATAAGTTCATAAAGGGGGAGACCGGAATGTTAAAACACAAAATTGGATTCATTGGAGCGGGATCCATAGTACAGACCATGATAAAGGCTGCAGCCCGTTCAAGGGAGCTGGGTGCCGAATCCATATCCATAGAGTGAATTATGTTACCTTTACGCCTAGTATTGCAACGTCATCCGGCAGCTTTCCACGGGAAAAGTCTTTTACCGATTTCATGATATCCTTTATGTTCCGGCTTTTTTCCGCTGTCAGTGCCAGCCTTTCCTGGCCGAAAAACTCTCCGGTCTCATCCCGTGCTTCGGTGATGCCATCGGTATACAGATACATATAATCGCCATTTTCGAGCTTCAGCATATACTCCCGGTACTCACAGGCCTCCGCAAGGCTGCATATCGGCACTCCGGTACCTTCTACGAACCGGGCGCTGCCCCCCTGCAGCAGCATGGGGGGATTATGCCCCCCGTTGGCATATGTAAAAATATTATTGTCAGAGTTAAAAACACCGTACAGAATGGTAATAAAGCTGTCGCTTTCAAGCCCCAGCCTATTAAACTCCCGCACAAGGCCTTCCAGCACTGCCGAAGGATGAAGGCCCCTTTCGGCAAAGGCCCTTACCGTCTGCCTCACAAACATGGTTATCATGGCGGACATAACACCGTGCCCGGCAATATCAAATATATAAATAACCGTACTCCGGTCGTCTGCCTGAAAAACGTCAAACAGGTCACCGCCCAGCATTTCACAGGGTATATATTCGTATTCTATTGAAATGCGGCCGTTCACAGTCCCTTTTTCGGGCAGCATTTTTTGCTGCAGCGTTTTGGCAAAACACAAATTGGCACTTAGTTTTCTGTTTTGTTCCTTTATGCTCCGCTCCAGCATCTTTTCCTTTGTAATGTCCCTGAAAACCTCCACCGCACTGCTGACCTTTCCGTCCTTGTTCCTTATAGGGGAACTGGCAACCGAAAAGGTCCTGTCCCCCACCGTCTCTTCCTTCATGTGTATTCTACCGGTCTTCAAGGTCTCATCGGTAATACAGTTTGGACACGGACCCTGAAGGCCCAGTCCCCTATAGCATTTCTTGCCGACAAAATCACCGGTCTGCTCCTTCATCGCATTGTTCATAAATACGATGCGATGGTCAGAATCTATTACCCTCACCCAATCTATCATACCGTTTATTATATCGATGGAATACTTGCCGTATTTGCTTTCCATAGGCTTCTCCCCGCATAAGTCGTTATACTGGAATGTTCGCCAAAAACCCTTTGGTTCCTCCAATTTTACCGCAAAACTTTAAAGGAGCGACAACTTCATTCACCGGGCCTGTGCTGTCACACGTATAAAGGGGATAAAAGCTTATCTGGCAGGATATCAAACAGGTTTTTTCCACAGAGCACACATGAATCCTCCCCTTTCCTTATTTGAAAACCTTTTTTCCTCATCCCAGGATATGTTTTTTTCGTCGGTATCCGGCGGGATAAACAAACACTCGCCGGTCTTCTGCAGGTTGTTCCTGTCAAGGCCAATTAACTCCTTCATGGTTATGAAACTAGCATGTTTAAATACGCTGTTCCGTTGGAACTCTTCGTTTTTATACATCGCTCCCCATTTGCTTTCCGGGTTTATGGTTCCTATCAAAAGCCTTCCACCCGGTTTCAGTACCCTGAACATTTCACTGTAAGCCCTTCGGGGCTCGGTTATAAATTCAAAGGCAGCCATGGAAAACACGTCATCAAAATATCCGTCGGGAAATTCAAGGCTGTATACATCCATCCGCTTGAACGTGATATCCGGCGCTTGCTGCTTTGCCTTACGCCTGGCCACCGCAAGCATTTTCCCGGACAGGTCTATCCCGGTCACCCGGCATCCCAGCCTTGCAAGCTTTATGCTGAAATTACCGGTACCGCATCCTACGTCCAGTACCCTGTGGTTTTTACACGGCAAAAACATATCAAGGGCAAGCCGCGTTTCCACTTCATCGGCAAACCTTCCCATCCTGCCCTTGTACCAATCATCGTATTCCTCTGCCGTTAAATCAAAAACAGCCATTTTAAAACCCCCTATAGATATTCTAATATACCTTCCTTTAACCGGTTGAACCTCTCGGATGTAAAGGTCTTGCTGCCCCGCGGTCTTTCAATATCCACACAAAAGATCCTGCTCACCGATGCAGGTCGTTCGGTGAAAAGATATATCCTGTCCGACAAAAATATTGCCTCGTCTATATCATGGGTGATAAACAGTATTGTACTGTTCAGCTTGCCTATAACCTGTAGAAGCCACTTTTGCATCTTCCTCTTGGTTATGGCGTCCAGCCCGCCGAAGGGCTCATCCAGCAGCATTATATCGCTTTTAAACATGTAGGTCCTCAAAAGTGCTGCCCTCTGCCGCATCCCCCCCGACAGCTGAAAGGGATATTTTTTCTGAAAACCATCAAGGCCGAACACGTCGAAGTATTTGTCCGCCCTGTCCCTGGCCTTTTCAATGCTTTCTCCCCTGATCACAAGGGGTATGCAGACATTATCTATAATGGTCCTCCAGGGGAACAGCAGGTCCTTCTGCTGCATATAGCTTACCCTGCCGGGTTTTCCGGTATGCTCCCTCCCGTCTATGAACACCTTTCCCCGGTCCGGTTTTATAAGCCCGGATATAATATTGAAAAGGGTGCTTTTACCGCAGCCGCTGGGGCCCAAAATGGACACCAGCTCGTTTTCCACTGCATAAAGCGATATATCCTCAAGCACCCGAAGGTTTTCGTATTCACTGGATATACCGACAACCTCAACCTTTTTCATGGCTATTCACCCGGCAGAAATTCATTTGTAAAGGCCCTGTCCGCATCCATCATCCCCCCGATAAGGTCCCTGTCGTACAGCCATTTGGCATAGTTTTCCCAGACTTCCCTTTTCATGTACCCCCAGTATGGCGCATCCGACCTGTATTCCTTGCTCAGGTATTCCTGGCTGGCCGAAACCAGTTCCCTGTCTAGCTCGGGGGATACCTTCAAAAGGATCTCCGCCGCTTCCCGGGGATTTTCGATTGCGTATTCGTACCCCTTTGCTGTCGCCCTCAGGAATTTTTCAACCAGTTCGGGCTTTTGATCTATGGTCTGCTCGGATGCAATAATAACCGGTGTGTAAAAATCAAGGGCCTTGTCCTCATCCCTTAGATTTATAAAATTAAGGTCAATGCCCTTAACCTCGGCGGCGACACCATCCCACCCGTAATAAATCCAGGTGAAGTCCACATCCCTGGTAACGCTGGTGAAAAAGTCGGCGGAGCCTATTGACACCAGCTCCAGCTTGTCAAAGTCAGCATCGTATTTGTCCATCATGGCTTTCAGTATGGCTTCCTCCACCGGCGAGCCCCACCCGCCGTATTTTTTGCCTTCAAAATCAGCAGGGCTTTTTATCCCCTTTTCCGCCGGGGACGCAAACCCGGAAGTATTGTGCTGTATTATTGCGGCAACCGCAACCACCGGCATTTCTTCAACCCTTGCATAGGTTACCTCTTCCTGGTAACTTATACCGAATTCCGCCTGTTCGGCGGCCACAAGCTGGGCGGTTCCCCCTTCGTTAACCTGTAGTATCTCAACGTCCAGCCCCTCTTCTTCAAAGCAGCCCAGTTCCAGTGCTGCATAAAGCCCGGTATGGTTGGTATTGGGCACCCAGTCAAGCAAAACGGTAATCTTGTCGGCCTGGGACTTGCACGAAACAACCGATAACATCAAAACAAGCGAAAGTATCAACAATATGGCCTTTTTCATCCTTCTTTCCTCCCTGTAAAATCATTATAGGCCGCTGCCTTCTCCCACGGCATGAAGAGCTTTTCCAGAAGCCGTATCACCTCAAAAACCCCAAGGCTTAATACGATTATTACAATTATCGCGGCCA
Source organism: uncultured Clostridium sp. (assembly GCA_964529035.1). Taxonomy (GTDB): domain Bacteria; phylum Bacillota; class Clostridia; order Ch29; family Ch29; genus CAZGUG01. The sequence continues at coordinate 8,338 of CAZGUG010000006.1, read as the reverse complement.
GGGTTCTGTCCACCGCAAAGGAATGCATGGACAGGCGCATGAATTGACCCAGGCCCGCCTTGGCCCCCAGCCATTCCCCTATGACCGCCCCCATAATGCTGTAGGCCGCGGATATCTTCATCCCGGAGAAAAAGGACGGAAGCGCCGCCGGCAGTTTAAGTAGCCTGAAAATTTGCATCCTGCCCGCTCCCATGCTTTTTAACAGGTTGTACATATCCCTGTCCACGCTTTCAAGTCCTCCCAGAAAACTCACAGCCACCGGGAAAAAACATACCAAAAAAACTACTATCACCTTGGGCAGCAGCCCGTATCCGAACCAAATAACAAAAAGGGGCGCTATGGTTATTATGGGTATGGTCTGACTGATAACCAAAACGGGATACAGTGCCTCCTTGATCATGGGTATGCTGTCCATGACAAACGCAATTGCAAAGGAAAACACAACCGCTATGGCAAACCCCATCATCGACTCGTAAAGGGTCACCCTGGTATGGGCGGCTATCAGCGAGAAGCTTTCAGCAAGCGAGACCACAACCCTGGAGGGGGCGGGCAGTATAAATGAAGGCATGTCAAACACCCTTACCCCCGCTTCCCACAGGACCAGAATAATTAATACCGCCGCCAGCCGTGGTTTATGTACGCTGTTAATCCCTGTACCTGGCAACCTTTTCACCAATGGTCACGCCTTCCTTTTTATAATCAATCTTTACGATTGAAACAACCCTGTCTGCTCCCTTGTCGGTGCAAATTTGCTGGGCCCTTTTAACTATATCAAGCAGCAGGCCCAATTCACCTTCCATTGTTGTTTCCATGGGGCCTACCTCGTACTTTACCCCGCTTTTTGCTATCATCTCTATTACGCTGTCCACAACCGGGTAAATCTCATCCTCCGGTACCACCGGCAGAACCTGAAGACTTACGTTGACACAGGCCAATCGGTTCACCTCCCTTTATCGCTTCAATAAACAAGCCGCATACCGGCACACACTGCCCTGGCAGAAAAAACCCTTGTAAACCTAAACTGTCCGCACCTCATACGGGCAGCGGACAGCAAAGAGTACTTCCTACGCTGGCATTACCCAGATCAGGTATTAGGGTCGGAATGCCTCCCTCTCAGCCGGCCATTGACCAGCTCCCCTGTATTATTCGGTTCAATCAAATTATATCATACTATTGTTGTTTATCAAATTTTTTTGGAATAAACGGGGTTCGGTTCGATTAGAATATGGAATAGCCTTCTGATATTAGAAATTCTTGTTGTATTGCCTGTGATAAAAGTATATAATGTTGTAAACTGGTGTTATAACCTGGTACTAATATAATGAGGTGTTTTAATGTTAATTCCCGAACTGAAAATAGGTAACCTGAAACCCCGTCTGCCCATAGTGCAGGGAGGTATGGGAGTTGGGGTATCCATGTGGAAGCTGGCTTCCTCGGTGGCCAACAGCGGAGGAATAGGCGTTATTTCCGGTGTGGAACCCGGCTTCGGCCTGCCGGAATACCTGCGAAACAAAACGGCGGCCAACCGGGAAGCCCTTGCCTATAATATTAAAAAAGCGCGCCAGGCAAGCCCTTCGGGGGTGATAGGCGTGAACATAATGACAGCCCTGAACGATTTTGAGGAAATGGTTCACGTCGCCGTCAGGGAAAGAATTGATATCATATTTTCCGGGGCGGGACTGCCGCTAAAACTCCCCAACCTTGTTAAGGATTCCATCACCAAAATTGCCCCAATTGTATCCTCCGCAAAGGCGGCTTCGGTGCTGTGCAAGCACTGGGATAAAAAATACAACCGCCTGCCGGATGCCATAGTGGTAGAGGGACCGAGGGCGGGGGGGCACCTTGGGTTCACCCTTGAACAGCTGAAAAATATAGCCGAATACCCGCTCACAAAACTTGTTGCGGAAGTACTGACGGCAGTAAAACCCTTTGAGGAAAAACACAATAAAAGTATTCCCGTGATTGCAGGGGGCGGGATATTTGACGGCAAAGACGCAGCCCGGGTTCTCTCTGCGGGTGCTTCAGGGTTCCAGATGGCCACCCGTTTTGTAGCCACCTACGAGTGCGATGTTTCACAACAGTTTAAAAACGAATACATAAAAGCAAAAAAAGAAGATGTGATAATAATAAAAAGCCCTGTCGGAATGCCCGGCAGAGCCGTAAGGAACGATTTTTTAAGGGATGTGGAGGCAGGCATCAAAAAACCCTTTAAATGCCTGTCCAACTGCCTTAAGTCGTGCAACCCCGGCAAATCGCCCTATTGTATAGCCGATGCCTTGATTAACGCGCAGCAGGGAAACCTTGTCAACGGGTTTGCCTTTGCCGGAGATAACGTGTACAGGGTAAACAGAATGTCCCATGTCAGGGACATAATAAACGGGATAATGGACGAGATTAAAAAAGCCTAGAGGTCTTCCGCATTAACCGGGGTAAGCGGCTCGCCGCCGTTTAGAACCGATAGTACATTTTTGGCCGCCGTTAATGCCATGCTGGTCCTGGCTTCAATGGTAGCGCTGCCAATATGACTGGCTAGCACAGCATTGTCCAGCTTAATGAGCCCCTCTTCTATATCGGGCTCCCTTTCGTATACGTCCAGTCCGGCTGCCCATATCTGCCCCTGCTTGAGAGCATGTACCAGGGCCTTTTCGTCCACCACCGGACCCCTTGAGGTATTTATAAGCACCGCAGTATCCTTCATCATTTCAAATTCCCTTTCTCCAATCATATGCCGGGTTTCATCGGTCAGCGGCACGTGCAGCGAAACGAAATCCGACCTGCGAAGCAGTTCTTCCTTTTCCACCCACCGGGCGTTCAGCTCATTTTCAAATTCTTTATTCCTGTTTCTGCTGTGGTATATAACCTTCATGTCAAACCCCCGGCTTCTTTTGGCAACCGCTCTTCCTATCCTGCCGGCGCCTATCACTCCCAGTGTTTTACCCGCTGCACTGCGTCCGAGGAGCAGTGTGGGAGACCAGCTTTTGTACTTTCCCGCCCTTGAAAACTTATCGGATTCCACTATCCTTCGCGCCGCCGCCAGCAAAAGGCCCCATGCCAGGTCGGCGGTTGCATCGGTGAGAACCCCGGGAGTATTGGTTACTATAATGCCTTTTTTGGAAGCCTCCTCAACGTCAATATTGTTGTATCCCACTCCATAGTTTGCTATAATTTTAAGCCTGCCCGCGCGGCGTATTATCTCACTGTCCACATTGTCGTTTATCAGGCACAAAAGCGCATCTGCGTTTTCTACGGCATCCATCACCTCTTCCCTGTACGCCACCCTGTCCTCCAGGTTCATTGTGACGTCAAAGTGCTCCTTTAATAGCGCTACCGCCTCTTCCTGTATAACCCTTGTTATGTATACCCTTTTCCTTGTCATTACTACTCCTCCCTGTTTGATATATGTATATTTTTATTCCTTTTCCGGCAGGTATCCCTTCTTTACCGAATCTTCTATTAACATTTCCACAAAGGCCCAAAGCTGCCGTGAACCCTTCTTAATATGCCTATTTCTTTCTATTACCCTGTCCTTTGTTATCCCGTGCTTTTTCCACGACCTGCCGTGGGTTCTGTAATTGTGAAGCAGCGGCTGAAGCCTGTCAAGGGCGGCGGCAAACCTTGCCTCCGGGGTCACACATTCTTCGAATTCTTCCCACAGGCTTCTGATTTCTGCGGCCTGGTCGGCGGGAAGTATATTGAATATCCTGTCCGCCGCCTTTTCTTCCCTTTCCAGCTTGTCCAGCGCGCCTTTTTCGTCGTAGCAGAAAGTGTCCCCCGCATCAATCTCCACGATATCATGTATCAGCACCATTTTCACCACGTGCAGTACATCAAGCTCTTCGGTATTGGCATATTCCGAAAGCAGCACTGCCATAATGCCCAAATGCCAGGAATGCTCCGCATCGTTCTCGTGCCTTGACCCGTCCATAAGCAGCGTTTTTCTCAGCACATGCTTAATCTTGTCTATTTCCTCTATAAACTCTATCTGTTTCTTCAGCCTTTCCAAATCCACTGTCTGCTCATCTCCTTTGACGGTTTCCGCTATTTTTGCGCTCCTTTATTAAGTATTCTTTTTTTTGTTCTTAAAATCCTTTAACAAAAAATATTTTGCCAGGCCACATACTATCTGTCTTAATAGAAAACAATAATAAGGAATTTTTAATGCGGGAGGCGAATGAATTGAGAAAACTATCCGATGCCGAAATGCTGTCCCTTACAGAGCTGCTTCAAATGGAGACCAACGCCCTTACAAAGGTGAAGGCGGCCCGGACCCTGGCCAGTGACCAGGAACTCCAGAGAATGATAGAAGCAACAATCCTGGCGGCGGAGGGCCGTATCAAGGGCATCCAGCAGTTCATCAATGAAAACGATATAGTCCGTGTAGAGGAGGTGCACTGAAATGCCTTCACTGCTTAATGCGATTACGGGAATTGGCAAACAGGCAAACGACGAAATGGTGGCAAACGATATGCTGATGGGCTCCGAAGCTGCCGCTTCGGCCTATTTAATGGCTATTTTGAAAACGTCCACCCCGGAGCTTAGGACCATGTATACGGGTGCTCTCACCCAGATCCTGACCGGCAGCGGGTCAATGATGGACCTGGCAGTAAACAGGGATTGGTATCGTCCCTATGACAAGCCCGACCAGCGTCTTATAGAAACATACAAACAGTCCGAGACGGTTATCCGGCAGGAAGCCCATCATTGAAATTTCAGGACCGGCTCATAAAGAACCCTTCCCTGAGGGGTTCTTTATGATATTTATACACTGTCCCATTTTGAAAAAAGCAGCCTATTCATTGGAATAGTCTGCTCTTTTCCTCAGGGCGTCCGGCTGCCCGACCCGGCGGAGTTGTACCGGACATTCTGTCTGCAGTAAGAACCCCGGTAAAAGGAAGTGGAACAGGTTTTTGGCATGTTTCGGCTTTCTGGCGGTTTACAGGTCAAAAGCGAAGAAAATGATTATTATAACCAGCAGCAGAAACAGTGTGTCAAACCCCTTTCCGAAAAAGCCGCTGAGACTGTTCGGAGACATTGCTTCACCTCCCCTCTTTTGCATTACATATATATGAGGGGAAGTTTTTTTTGGTGAAAAAGTTATCCGCAGCTTTTACAATTCCTGTCCGCCTGCAATGGTACCCAGGACTTTAATGTCCCGAATCCTTTCATGGGGCACTTTGAATATATCCTCCGACAGCACCACCATGTCCGCGGCAAAACCCTCTGCTAGGCTTCCCAGCCTGTCTTCTCTGTGTATCAGGTATGCGGGGTTAACGGTAAAAAGCCTGAGGGCCTGCTGCGGCGTTAATCCCTCTTTTATAAGCCACCCTTCCTCCGGCTTTCCGTCAAGGTCTTTCCTTGTCACGGCGGAATATATGCCGCACAGCGGGTCAAAGGGTTCAACCGGCGCATCCGAGCTGCCTACACACCGAATGCCCATATCCATATACGTTCTCCAGCAGTAGCTGTATTCAAGCCTTTCCCTGCCCACCCTGCTTTCCGCCATCTTCCAGTCGGAATTTAAAAACACCGGCTGTATATTGGCTGTAACATTAAGGTCCTTCATCAGCCCGAGAACCCTTTCGCTGCCTATCTGACAGTGAATTACCGACGGGCGCAGCCCTTTGTTTTTAATGGTATCCCTGTACCTGCCAAACAGATTCAATACGGTTTCATAGGCCCTGTCGCCTATGGCGTGTACCGCCACATCAAACCCCAAATCAAAGGCCTTTG
>CAZGUG010000006.1:0-2508 GCA_964529035.1 uncultured Clostridium sp. | reverse complement strand
AGACTTTTTTTGTCACGGCTGTATGGGAAATCATCGGTATGAACGGTGGTTATTCCCGCTGCGGCCAGCTTAGTGCAGCCCTTTAAAATCAAATCCTTAAGAAGCCTTTTATCCCCCGGTACCGGAATATGTTTATTCACCCGGTTGATAGCGTTTTCCCTGAGGATGCCGGTGGGGTATCCATAAGCATCCCTGTCTATTTCACCGCCGCCGGTATCGGGTGTGTCCCTGTCTATGCCGGCAATGTCCAGTGCAAGGCTGTTGACCGAATGCAAATGACAGCAGGCCCTTGTCAGCTTTATAGGATGCATTGCAGATATTGAATCAAGCACCGTTTTATCCGGCAGCTTTTTGTCCGGAAAGTCTTCATTGTTCCAGCCGGCACCCACCACCCATTCACCGGGCTTAATATTATTCTTAAAAGTAAAACTCTTCACCCTTTGGACAAGCTCTTCCACCGACGCTGTGCCCGAAAGATCCACTTCCCGCTCTTTCCTTAGGCTATAGTTTAGAAGGTGCATATGGCAGTCGGCGAACCCGGGCACAACGGTTCTGCCCCCAAGGTCAGCAACTTCCCCCGCAGCCTTAAAACGGCCGGGGATTTCGCCCTTTCCCGTCTCCTGTATCACCCCGTCTTTTACTATTATATAGTCCGCCCTAGGACACTTTTCATCCATCGTTATCACGTTGCCGTTTATGTATATTTTTTCCGCTCCCTGTTTCAACGCCATACCTCCTTGTATACTATCAGCAGCAGCCATCAGCATCCATGCAGGCTTTAATAAATTTCCTGTGCCTGCTGCCCAACAGCCATAAGCAATCTCTCATACAGCTCCTTTGTCTGCAGCTCGTCCCTGTAGTTTATTATTAGTGTATCACCACCGGCAGTTATTATATATACGTATGGCCCCCTGCGGCACTGAACAAACAACCTTGCACTGCCGATACCCTCAAGCCGGAAGCTCCCTTTTAACACTTCTCCCGCATTAAACCCGTTTGTTTTGGCCAAAACTTTAGGCATGCTTTCCTCCAGCGAAACGGTTTTTACCTTGTCTATAGGTATCGTAATGCCGTATGACCCCTTTATGCTGATATGTTCGGAAGTTATCTCCACCCGCTGAGGCCTGCTGCCGGAATATATAAGCAGCACCGAGCTCCCAAGGGCCAAAACCAGCACAGCAACAACAACTGTCAAAACAACCCTGTCCCTGGCAGTCCTTTTATTATGGTCGAATTTCTGCGCACCCACCAAAATATATATAAAGAACAGCATCATAAAAAACAGGGTGCCCATCATTCCCCACCAGTACCCCATATGGTTTAGAAGTCCCCCAAGCAGCAGTATGACGGCAATAACATACATTGAACTGCCGATAAAATTGCCAAGGCCATGGGTATCAACATTTTTCTTCTTTTCCGCTGGCATTGTATTATACCCGGATATTAGCCAATACCACCTGAAATGCTTTATAAGTATCCCCAGAACAACAAACAGCAGCGACACAAGCACCATTATCAACATAAGCAGTCCTCCATCATCTATAATATATATATTATTCAACCTTACATGAACTTAACCGGTTCTTTTGACACCACGCCCTATTTATGCTTCCGTCAACCATGCCTGCCCTATCCCGGAATAATTCTTCACAAACAATAAAAAACCTTTTACAAATATCCCAACGTGAATAAACCACAGTCTGAATACCTTACATAGACTGTTGACAAGCGTTATAGGCATTCTTCTTTTCTGGAACTTATATGCTGTGTACACAGCCTAATTGTCTTATTGCTAAATTTTGTATATAATAATAAGCAGTCGGCTTACAATGAATGGAAAGTGTTCCTGTTGAACGCTTTAGGTAAAAAAACAGCTGCTTTGCGTAAAACGAATAACTATACAATACAAGAATTGGCCAATAGATGCAATATTTCAAAACTTTATGTTGCCGGCATTGAAAAAGGCCGGATTAATCCTTCCTGGATACTCTTACATCAATCGCCAAGGCCTTAGACACAGCGGTATCATGCCTGATGAGTGAGGACTACAATGCTGAAGTAAAAACAATAACCAAAGCCTACCACAACCTTGACACTGCAGGTCTGTCCGAGGAAGACATCAAGAAGGCTGAGGACTATATAGAATTCCTGAAGCAGAAGTACAACCCGGATGGGACGCTAAGGGAGAAATAGGAAGGATAGGAGTTCAAAGAAGCACTACTTATATATGTTGAAATGTGTACAATCTTTACACAATATGGCTAAATGTGGTATAATTTATGAGTAAAACAATTATTATATGTTGAGTAACCATTATTTTTAGTACAAGCCCATGATATAGCTTATGTTGTAGAAATATATAGCTATTGAATGGGTTATTATTTTTCTTGAATTATCCGCTAAGGTACACAAAAAAATAATGAAAGGAAGGAAAGATAATGCTGCCAAAAAATATTCCTTTAGCATCATTGATGGTTAACACTGAAAATCCTAGGTTTGATGCTGTAT
>CAZGUG010000005.1:1535-55298 GCA_964529035.1 uncultured Clostridium sp. | reverse complement strand
TAATTAGTACCTGATACTAATATTAAGTATACATTATGCCTGGAATCAAATCAACAAAAATTTAACCCCGCACAGTTTTTATTCCATAACAATGCGGGGTGCAACCTGCTGCTCAGCCTGAAACCCTCTGCTGCAGGTCGTACTTTTTTGTATCCATGTGTTTCTTAAGAATACCTATGCAGTCCTCTCCGTCCATTGATAACCTGGTTCCCTTCGGGCCTTTTTGGGTTATTACCAGGCCGTACTTTGAAAGTATATTTACCCGGTTTCTTATCATCTGTTCCGTCATCTTCATTTCCCTGCTGCACAGCTCTGCAAGCCTTTTCCTGTTCATATAAATCTTTCCACCATCCTTTGCCTGCTTCAATGTGGTGAGAATATGGTAAAGCTCTTCCATCGGCATTTCCTCTTCGATGGCCATAAGTGTTTTTTCCTGCTGCAGAAACCTGTCGTTGGAAGTAAAGGGCAAATCCTTGCTTTTTACCACACCGTCGCCGACAATATGAAACAAATACTCTATTACATTCTCCAGTTCCCGTATATTTCCCGGCCAATCGTATTCCATAAACTTTTCCATAGCTTCATCGCTTATAATCATTTCCTTTTCATGGGTAAATTTTTTAAGCATTTTTTCAATAAGGAAAGGGATATCTTCCTTGCGCTCCCTCAGGGGGGGTATTCTTATGGGCAGCACCTTCAGCCTGTAAAACAAATCCTCCCTGAATTTTTGTGTTCTCACTAGTTCTTCAAGGTTTTTGTTGGTGGCTGCAATGATTCGCACATCTATCGGAATGATTTTTGTACCGCCTATTCTCAGGACTTCCTTTTCCTGAAGGACTCTTAACAATCGTGTTTGAATTCTCATGGAGGCATCGCCAATTTCATCCAGGAATATGGTTCCCTTATGGGCCTGTTCAAACAGCCCCGCGTGCCCTCCTTTTCTTGCCCCGGTAAATGCTCCCTCTTCGTATCCAAAAAGCTCGCTCTCCAGAAGGTTCTCGGGCAGTGCCGCAAAATTCACCGCCACGAAGGGGCCGTACTGTTTCCCGGAGGCTTTATGTATGGCATGGGCGAACAGTTCCTTGCCACTGCCGCTTTCACCGATTAAAAGAAGGGTTGAATTGCTTTTGGCAAGTTTCTCTGCAATTTCCTTTGTTTCGTCTATTACCCTGCTTTTCCCGACAATATTAGAAAATTCATACTTAGGAGTGTGTCCCCTCTTCCTCAGGTTTGTCCTTACAATGTTCTCCATCTCGATTATCTCGGACAGGTCCTTGAAAGTGATTATTACACCGTTATTTTCACCATTCCTTATAATCGGCATCATGGTTAACAGTATCTTCTTTCCCGTTATTTCATGAACCTTTCTATACAACCCGAAATTTTTACCTAGAAGCGCCTTCGCATCGAAATCCAGTATATCGTCCAGGTTGATTTCTTTATTCCCTGCCCTGCTGCCGTTGTGTCGCGAGTTGAAAAGCTTTTTCGCATTTTCATTGCTGAACATTATTCTGCCGTTATTGTCAATTCCTACTATTCCATCGTTTATCACGTTTAGTATTGTGTTAAGCTGCTTTTTAATGCTGTCGGTGGTTTCCAGGGCTTTGACGACCTTTTTGCTGGAATATACAAAGTCCTGCAAAAACTTAACCGACAGCAGGTTTGTCCTTTCATCAAGTATATTCAGTTTCAGCATTATTTCAGTTATTGTTGTCAGGTCTATCTTGCTGTATCCTAAATCGATAACATTTTCTATACTATCGGGTACCATATGAATTTCTCCCGTAGTAATTGCATAGTCGGCCTGTCTGGAATTCTTTATGCCCGGATAATACGGATACATATTTATATGGTTTATGCCCAGCCCCTCAAGAAGTGAAATGGAGTTTTCGGCAAGACACTTGTTAACGTCGACAAACAGTACATCCTCGCCATGGGGAATACGCAACACGTCTTCCAGCTTGGAATGATTAAGTGCTCTTCTGGCCACCATCGCTTCCGCCCTCGGGTCAATGTATTTGCCCGCTGTTTCCTTCAGGTATTCATGGCTTATCAGTACCAAATCGTCATATATTTTTTCCTTTATTCCTTCCAGTATTGAATAGCCCCTTATTGTAACCTCAGACCCCAAAAGGTTGGTGAGCTGGTTTATTACGTTTTCCTTATGTTTCTCGGAACGCGTTATAATGGAAAGCCCGTACGGTTTGGTGTTTGCCATAATTTACCCATCCCCCCACTTTTTTTAATCCGACTTATTATTTATTATACCAGAAAATGTTACAGCTTTAAATGGCTGTACCGCATGAACCAGAAACAACCTTTATGCCTCGGTATTTGTACAGTTTAAAAGGAAGACAGGAAACAATTCCCTGTCTTTCCTACTCAAAACAACGTGTAAACACAAACCGGTCAATGTTTTGTGTCCTTGACATAGTACTATGGCATACTCTATCATTACTAATAATACCATAAATATACAGTGGAATTCTTGGCATAAATATTGCATTTGTTATATATAGCTGATCAGCAAGATTGTTTTTGGAGGTGAAACTGCGTCATATTGAGACAACCAAGTATATATACATAATTATAATAGGGTTTTAATAATCTGCAAGGAGGTCAAATTATGGATACAAAAAAGAGTTCCAGACGAATATCCCTGGAAAGGGCAGAGGTTTTAAAAAGCCGTATTGACCCCTACCTGAAAGCCAGAGAAAAAATCCATACCGGTCTGGACCTTAAAGAGGATATTAAGGCCAGACAGATCAAAATAAAGGAAATACTGGGAGCTACCGAAGACGACTGGAACGACTGGCACTGGCAGATAAAGAACAGAATAACCGATTCGGATACCCTGGCAAAATTCATAAAGCTGAGCGACAAGCAGAAACATGATATAGATGAAGTCGGCAAAAGGTTCAGATGGGCAATATCACCCTATTTCCTGTCGGTGATTGATCCAGCGGGCGACCACTACAAAAACCCGATATACCTGCAGTCCATTCCAACGGGTCTTGAACTGCAGGAGGGCATTGGCAGCGCCGACCCGATGGCAGAGGAATTTACAAATCCTGCCGCCTGTATTACCCGCAGGTATCCTGACAGGCTTATAATAAACGTTACCAACCAATGCGGTATGTACTGCAGGCATTGTCAGCGCAGAAGAAACATTGGAGAGATTGATGCGCCGCAGCCAAAGGAACACCTGCAGGAAGCTGTTGATTATATAAGCAGCACACCTGAGATAAGGGACGTTTTAATAACCGGCGGCGATCCATTCACATTATCCGATGAACTGCTGGATTGGCTGCTGGGACAACTCGACAAAATTCCTCATCTTGAATTCAAACGTATAGGTACCAGGATGCCGGTTACGCTGCCTCAAAGAGTAACCCCAGAGCTTTGCGACATGCTGAAAAAACACCACCCGCTGTTTATCAACCTGCAGTTCAACAATCAGTTGGAGGTTACCGAAGAATCCAAAAAAGCATGCGAAATGCTAGCCGACGCGGGGATACCTCTGGGAAATCAGGCCGTACTTTTGAGGGGAGTAAACGATGACCCCTATGTTATGAAGAAACTATGCCAGGAACTCCTTAGAATAAGGGTAAGACCCTACTACATTTTCCATGCCAAGGGTGTTGTGGGAACGCTTCATTTCCGAACAAGCGTTGATATAGGAATCGAAATAATGGAACACCTAAGGGGCTATACCTCAGGCCTTGCTATCCCGACATTTATAATAAACGCCCCCGAAGGGCGGGGCAAAACACCTATGTTGCCCGAATACCTGATTTCTCAAGGCAGAGACACAGTAACCATAAGGACCTGGGAAGGACAGATAATCAAGTATCCCAACAGGGACGCCGAAGTTGACTATAAGTAGCAGGCATGCGGCCCATATCTTTTCAGGTAACAAAGGATTTAAAAATTTAAATTATTTTTGGTAATTAAAGTTACCAAGAATATTAAATTAAAAGGGGGTCTATATATGAAGAGGAAATTAGCATTTCTAATGTTAGCTCTGCTTATTGTGAGCAGTATGCTGGCCGGATGCGGGCCGGCAACCGAGACCGAAGCACCCGAGAATGGTGAGGAGGAAACACCGCCGGCACCGGTTCAGAAAATGCAGATCAATATTATTACCGGTTCAACCGGTGGTACCTATTTCGCCCTGGGAGGGGCAATGGCCAATACCTGGAACGAATACCTGGACAGTGTACAGGTAACAAGCCAGCCCGGCGGCGCCTCGGTTGAAAGTGTAAACCGTGTTCATGCCGGCGAGTGTGAGCTTGGAATGGCCATGAACAACATAGCCGACGATGCCTGGAACGGTACAGGCGCCTTCCAAAACAAACAGCAGAACTTCAGGGCAATCGGTGTGATTTATCCGGAGGTCTACCAGGGCGTGGCGCTGAAGGAAAGCGGTATCAAATCACTGGAAGACATAAAGGGTAAAAGGGTTGCCGTCGGCCCGGTTGGAAGCGGCACCGTTGTAATGACAGAGACGGTACTGACCGAAGCCGGTATGACTTTTGATGACATAAAAGCTGCATACGACGGTTTTGGCGATGCGGCCAGCAAGATGAAGGACGGTCACCTGGATGCGGCCTTTAACGTACTGGCAGTTCCCGCAGCTGCAATACAGGATATTATGACATCACGAGATATAGAGGTAATTGAAATAGGCGACGAACTGTACGAAAAAGTAAAAGCAAAATATCCATTCTTCAGCCAGTACGTAATACCCGCCGGGACCTACGGCAACGAGGAAGACAAACTTACCATCAACTGCGTGGCGGCTTTATACGTGGCACCTGACATGCCGGAAGATATTGTGTATGATATAACCAAGGTCTGGTTTGAACATAGCGCCCACACCGCAGCAGCCCACGGGGCAGCCCAGTGGCTTACCGATGAACTGGCTGCGGGGAACAAGCAAATAATGATAGACGGTATTACAACCCCGCTGCATCCCGGTGCCTACAAGTACTTTACCGAGATAGGCCTTGACGTGCCGGATATGATTAAACCCATAGACTAACCGACAGGAGGTGAAGGCCGGGGCGGCTGTACAGTCCTCGGCCTTCCTTATTGAAAAAAAACTATGTAATGCATGCATTTATTATAACAACAGTCCTGCTGCTTACAGCTTTTATGCTGCCGGTTTTCGTCCTGGAAGTAAGGGTTGACGGTTCGGAAAACCTGGTATACCAGCAGAGAGCCGAAGCCGGTGACCTTTTTGATGTCCAATGGACACATTCTGTGACACTGCAGCCGGTAATCGAAACATACAGGCTTGAAGCCCCCGGCAGGATTCCCATGATAAAAATGACCTTTGATGAATTCGGTCCCAATTTGCCTGCCCGTCCCGAATTTAATCAGTACTGGGTTATTGAGCATGGAAAATACAACGTTTTGGGTTATGAACTGGTGTTTGACAGGGTACCTGTGACCATAGGCGCTGTTACAGCGGATCATACGCTTGTTTACAACGGCAAATCAACATCACTTCGGGATATATATCGGCCGGGCGGGTATGTTCATATAGGGCTTAATAGAAAAACCTTTGGCCAATTCTTAATTGAGGAGGTAGAAATATGGCGGAAAGGCAAAATGAGGACAACCTCATAAAGGATGATATAAGGATAGACGAAAAAGAATCCGAGAAAATCCTTGCAAAGTATGACCGGGAGTTTGCCTTCCGGAGGTTAAAGGGACCGTTAGCCAAATTTGTCTTTATACTGGCGGTTGTCTGGTCATTGGCTCATTTATACACTGCTGCCTTCGGGGTTTTCCCATCTACCCTGCAGAGGGCTCCCCATGTGGGTGTAGCCCTGGTTTTAATCTTTATTCTTTATCCTGCAAGGAGGGGCAGTAAAAGCAATAAGGTACCCTGGTACGACTTTGTACTGGCTTTTTTGAGCTTTTCGGTTGCCGCCTACCATGTAATATACTACAAGGAACTGGTTTGGCGTGCAGGAGTGTATAACAACCTGGACATGGTAGTAAGCTTTATAGCGGTTTTATTAATTATTGAAGCTACCAGAAGAATGGCGGGACCGGTTATTATCTCGCTGGCAACCTTCTTTCTTCTGTACGCATATTTTGGCAACTACTTCCCATCCTTTATGGCCCATCCCGGCCTTTCCATAAAAAGGATAGCCGTTTTCCAGTGGCTGAGTACCGAAGGAATCCTGGGAATACCGATTCAGGTTTCATCCACATTTATTTTTCTGTTCATGCTGTTTGCAACCTTTTTAAAGAAAACCGGTATCGGTGACTGGTTGACCGAACTGGCAGTGGGTTTAACCGGCAGTTCTACCGGCGGACCCGCCAAAGCGGCTGTAATTGCAAGTGCCGCCCAGGGTACCGTATCCGGCAGTTCTGTTGCCAATACGGTAGGTACCGGATCGGTTACCATCCCCCTTATGAAAAGCATCGGCTATCGCAGCGAGTTTGCCGGCGCCGTTGAAGCGGCCGCCTCAACCGGCGGACAGTTGATGCCGCCAATAATGGGTGCCGCAGCTTTTATTATGGTGGAGTTTCTAAACACGCCCTATATTACAATTGCTCTTTCAGCAGCAATACCGGCAGTTCTTTATTTCACCGGAATATTTATTACGGTACACCTTGAGGCCAAGAAAACCGGTTTGCTGGGCATTCCAAAAAACAGGCTGCCGGATTGGAAGCAGCTGCTCAGGAAAAAATGGTTCCTTGCCACACCGATAGTAGGAATCATATACCTGCTTGTAAAGGGTTACACGGCTATGATGGCAGCGTTTTATGCAATTATTTTATGCATAGCGGTATCAATGATACTGAAGGAGACCCGCATGTCTTTTAAAAAGATAGTGGAGGGACTGGAAGAAGGGGCCAGGTCTGCTCTTCCTGTTGTGGTGGCCTGTGCCACTGCCGGAATAATTGTTGGTATTATCACGCTGACCGGTTTGGGCATGAAAATGTCCGGAGGACTTGTGAGGCTTGCAGGCGGCAATATTTACCTCACTATGCTTTTCACAATGATTGGATCCCTGATTTTAGGCATGGGAGTACCAACGACGGCAAACTACATAATCCAGGCAACGGTTTCCGCCCCTGCATTAATGGCGCTGGGGGTACCCCAACTGGCAGCCCACCTTTTTGTTTTCTATTTCGGAATTGTGGCCGACATTACCCCTCCGGTGGCACTGGCCGCCTTCGCAGGGTCTGGTATAGCCAAGTCTGACCCGCTGAAAACCGGCTTTGAAGCCTTCAAGCTGGGGTTCGCCGCTTACCTGGTACCGTATATATTTGCGCTTTCTCCCATCCTGGTATTGATAAGACCCGAAGGCGTATCAACAATGGCGTTTACCATCAGTGTTGCCCTGGCAATAGTCACGGCTATAATCGGCATGATTTGTATAGGCGCTTCAACCACCAACTATTTTGTTACGAATAATAAATGGTACGAAAGAATCCTGTTCTTCGCAGCGGGTCTTACGCTGATTATTCCGGGCATTTATTCGGATATCTTCGGTATTACGGTATTGTCGGGAATTTGGATTCTGCAGACAAACCGTGTAAAGCGAAAATCGGGAAAACAATACGCATAGAATAACAGAAGCCTGCGGTACAAACCCACCGCAGGCTTCTTATTCCGTTCATTTATTCCGTTTCAACCATTTCCCTGCCCTTATAATAACCACAGGACCTGCATACCCTGTGGGGCATCATAAGTTCGTGACACTGAGGGCATTCGGCAAGGCCGGGCTTTTTGAGTTTCCACTGGGACAATCTTTTGTTCCTTCTCGATTTCGAAATCTTCCGTTTGGGTACTGCCATATCAACACCTCCCTGCACTCACTTCTCTTTCAGCAATTCTTTTAATGCCAGCATCCTCGGATCTATTTCATCCCGGCTGCAGCCGCACTCTTTTAAATTTCTGTTTGAACCGCACACCGGGCAAAGTCCTTTGCATTCTTCACTGCATACAACCTTTATTGGAAGCTCAAGAAGTATGCTTTCCACAACCGGCTTGTGCAGGTCTATCCTGTCACGGCCGGCTGCCCTGTATTATCATTTCCAACACACTCCATAATCAACAGAGTTAATTATACAAAGTGAAATAATATTTGTCAAGGTTATTGGCCGTTTAAAACTCTAACCGTATCCCTGGCAATCATTAGCTCTTCGTTTGTAGGAACAACCACTGCCTTCACCCTGCAGTGGGGTTTGGTAATTATGGTTTCCTTACCCCTTATATTGTTGGCATCGGTATCCAGTTCAAGTCCAAGGTATTCCAAACCGCTGCAGATTTTTTCCCTCATTGAAACAGAGTTCTCACCAAGTCCTGCTGTGAACACCAAGACATCCACCCCGTTCATAACTGCTGAATAGGAGCCTATGAATTTTTTGACCTTGTACGCAAATACGTCAATCGCCAGCCTGGCCCTCTTTTTGCCCTCTGAAGCAGCCTTTTCCAGATCCCTGAAGTCACTGCTTATACCGGATAATCCCGATACCCCGGAGTGCTTGTTCAGTATATTATTTACTTCTTCCACCGTCATATTCTCTTTTTCCATTATAAATGCAATTATAGCCGGATCTATGCTGCCGCAGCGGGTACCCATGGCAAGGCCCTCGAGGGGAGTGAAACCCATACTGGTTTCTACGGATTTTCCACCGTTAACGGCAGTTATGCTCGCACCATTGCCCAGATGGCAGGTTATTATCTTTAGTTCTTCCAGCGGCACACCCACTATTTGTGCAGCCCTTTCGGCCACATATTTGTGTGAAGTCCCGTGGAATCCGTACTTCCTTACACCATACTTCTCATAGTATTCGTAAGGAATGGGATAAATATATGCATAATCGGGTATGGTATGATGAAAAGCCGTATCAAAGGTTCCGGCCATTGGAGTTCCCGGCATTAATTGCTGGCAGGCTTCTATTCCCATTATATTGGGGGGGTTATGAAGCGGTGCCAAATCCGCACACTCCCTCAGCGTGTCCATAACCTCACCGGTTATTCTAACCGAACCCGAGAACTTCTCTCCGCCATGTACAACCCTGTGTCCTACTGCCGTAATTTCACTGGTATCCTTGATTACCCCGTTTTCTTCGTCCACAAGTACATCTGTTATAACTTTCAGCGCAGCCTTATGATTTGGCATTTCACTGTCTATTACCACTTCTCCTCTGCCCTTAACCTCATGCTTCAGCCTGGACCCTTCCAAACCTATTCTTTCAGCCAGTCCACGGGCCATTACACTCTCATCTTCCATGTTCAGCAGCTGATACTTTACGGATGAACTGCCGCAGTTTACAACCAATACTTTCATTTTTTATCCTCCCCTATAGGTTCATTTAATCAAACTTATATAAATTTCTTCATTTTTTATAAATATCCTGCCAAAAAGCCCAAAATAATATATATAATAGTATGGGGATACACCGCTTTTAATAAGGTCGGGGGACACACCGTTAGGAGGTAAAGGCTTTGAAAGTGCTGGGAATAGTTGCCGAATACAACCCGTTTCACAACGGCCATTCGTATCATCTTGAAGAATCAATTAAAATAACCGGTGCGACCCATTCAGTAGCCGTAATGAGCGGCAGTTTCATGCAGAGGGGGGACCTATCCATAGTAAACAAATGGGCACGGGCAGAAATGGCTGTTAAGGCCGGGGTTGACCTGGTACTTGAACTGCCGGTGGTATATGCCTGCCGCAGCGCGGAAGCCTTTGCCATGGGTGCTGTAAACCTGCTTAACGGAATTGGCGTGGTGGACTGTATCAGTTTCGGAAGTGAATCCGGAAGCCTAAGCCAACTGCAGCGGGTTTCAGATGTGCTGGCGGAAGAGCCCGAAGTATTTAAGCACCAGTTGAGATATTTCCTGTCCAAGGGCCTGAGTTTCCCCTCTGCGAGGGCCCTGGCCTTGGAAAAATGCCCGGGAAATCCATCCCACGGCTTTAGTAAGCTGCTTGCATCTCCGAACAATATACTGGCGGTTGAATATCTAAAGGCGTTAAAACGGCTGAAAAGCGGAATTTACCCGGTAACCGTCAAAAGATATGCCTCCTCTTATCACTCGTCTTCAATAATAAACAAGGTGGCAAGCGCATCGGCAATACGCAGTCATCTTTTAAAGACCGGTGTGGTAACCGCAAGAGTATCAAGAGCTATGCCGGAAACCACGTTGGGTATACTCAGACGTGAATTTGCCATGGGCAGGGGACCTGTATGCAGCGATATTTTAGACCTGCCGGTAATATCCGGGATAAGGAAGCTTGGAGCCAGGGACCTGAAAAAATTTCCCGAGGTTGCCGAGGGCCTTGAAAACAGGATTTATAGAGCTGCCAGGGAAAATGCAACCATACCGGATTTGCTGCTCCAGGCTAAGACAAAACGCTATACCCACACTCGGCTCAGAAGAATAACGGCTTATATTGCACTGGATATTCACCGGAACATGCTTGAACGGCTTGAACACTTTGGATATCCGTGCTATGCAAGGGTTCTGGCCCTCAATACGAGGGGCAGGGAAATTCTTAAAGAAGCAAACACCCGGTCGCGGATCCCGGTCATAACCAAGACATCCAACCACGGCTTTGAAAAGAACAGTCCGTTTATCAATATGCTCAGAAAAGACATCCTGTCCACCGACCTGTATGTTCTGGGATATTCTAACGGTGATTTTGCTTTCGCTGGACAAGATTTTGTAACCAGCCCCGTTTACCTGTAGCTTCCAGGCCCGAGCGCAGCTCATCAATCACCCCAAGGGCGGCTTTCCTTCCGGCAGCAACGCATTCCTCCACCTGGTTGAAGGTGACCGGGTTTATATCCTTAAGGTAAGGGCTGATAATAAGATCGGCTTCTATTCCCCTAAGCATCAATATTTCGTTTTGCAGTATATCGATGCTCTGTATAATTACATCGTATATGCTTTTCATTTTTTTTTCTTCAATCCAAGAGCCCAAATTGACCCCCACGGTATATCCTGCACCCATTTCCTTCACAAGGTCTACCGGAACAGGGTCCACCAGCCCTCCATCGGCAAGAATTTTACCCTCCAGTTCCAGCGGCGCAATTATCCCCGGTATTGCTACGCTTGCCCTTACCGCTTTGTATACATAACCCTTGTTCAGTACTACCCTTTTACCGGTTGACAGGTCGGCTGCAACCACCGCGAAGGGTTTTTTCAAATCTTCAAATCTTTTTCCGCCGGTATGTTTTTTAATCAGCTGTTCCAGCCGCCGCCCCTGTATCAGGCCTGTTTTTGGCATTGAAATATCTATCCATTCCCAGGGCACCAGTTCCAGGGCCATATCCATTATCTCCAAAACCGGCATGCCGCAGCAGTACAGGGCTCCTATAAGCGAGCCGATGCTGCACCCGGAAATACAGTCAATCCTTATACCCTTTTCCTCAAATGCCTGCAGTACACCCAAATGGGCAAATCCCCGGGCAGCTCCCGAGCCTAACGCCAGGCCGAGCTTTTTTTGCTTCATAGGATTACCTCCCGCGTTATTCATATTATTGTGCCTTTTCAAATATATTGAATTAATAATCAAATTATTTTAGGAGAACTTTTTATGCCAAATATCCGGTTTCTCTACACGGCCTTAATTATCACTACAGTTGTAATTACCCTATTGTATATAAAAATATCTTATCAGGGACTGCTAAAAACAAAAAAACATGAACTAATCCATTTTATAGCTGCCCTCACAGTCAGTATTTTTGTTATGAGCCTGATTTTTTTTCCCGAGGAATGCTATGAGGCCGCCGTGGAGGGTGTAGATACCTGGATTAACGTGGTGCTGCCTGCGCTGCTGCCATTTTTTATCGGTGCCGAGCTGCTTATTGGCCTTGGGGTTGTTGATTTTGCCGGTGCCATTCTGGAACCCGTTATGCGCCCGGTTTTTAAAACTCCGGGATTATCCGCCCTAGTCTTTATTATGAGTATTACTTCGGGTTACCCGGTGGGCGTAAAACTAACCTGCAATCTCAGGGAAAGCGGTATGTGTACAAAATCCGAGGGGCAGAGAATGCTTGCCTTCTGCAGTACCTCGGGACCGCTATTCATGATAGGGGCAGTCTCAATTGGAATGTTCGGCAGCCGGCCGGCGGGTACCATAATAGCCCTGTCCCATTACCTGGCCGCCATTGCAACGGGTATTCTGGCAGCCCTGTTTATAAGGGATAACGAAAAAACATATTCTTCCAATGTTAAAATGCCAAGCATGAAAAAGGCGCTGGAAGCCATGCTCAAAAAAAGAACAAAGGATGGAAGGTCGATAGGCACACTGCTCGGAGACGCAGTCAGAGAAAGCATAAATACCCTTCTTATAGTAGGCGGGTTTATAATAATGTTCTCTGTGGTTATTCGGCTGCTTTATACCACCGGGGCTCTGCAGTACCTTGCGCGTCCCATTGAAGCCGTGCTTGACGGTACATCACTGCCCTCCGGCCTGGTACAGCCTGTTTTAAGCGGAATGCTGGAAATCACAATAGGCAGCAAGCTTATTTCGATGGTGGGAGCCCTACCCCTGATATATGTAATTGCCTCGGCCAGTCTTATTATCGGATGGAGCGGGTTTTCCATACACGCCCAGGCAATCAGCTTTATCAGCAGAACCGATTTGAACCCGGCGGTCTATATGCTTTTCAAACTGGTCCACGGCGTCCTTTCATGTTTGGCGTCACTCCTTTTGGGCAGGATTGTACTTTCGGGAGCATCCCTGGACGTAATCTTTACCGAACCCGGTATGCCTCCTGTCCTTGGCTTTTCCCGCTGTCTTTCGGCTTCCGCAAAAATCTTTGCCTTTACAATGCTGTTCATACTTTCCGCTGTATTCATATGCAGACTTTTTGTATCCGTTGCAGGATTTCGTATCAGGAAAAGCTGACAAGTTCAGCTTCTCAGGTTTTTTATCTCTTCCCTGTTCTTTTCAATCAGCTCTATATATTCCTTAAGCTGCTTCCCAAGCTCGGCAAGCAGGTTGTCCGCATACTCCTTTGTACCGACCCTTATTTCCCGGGCATTTTTTTTAGCGTTTTGTATTATTTCCTCGCCCTGCATATAGGCGCGCCTGGTGACCTCGCTTTCTTCCACCATGCTTTTTATGAGCTCTTCAGTCTCTTTAATCATAAGATCCGCTTCCTTTTGCGCTTCAATAAGTATTCTGTTTCTCTCTTCCTTTATCCAATTGGCCTGCTTAATTTCTTCCGGCAGTATATCCCTGATTGAGTCTATTATTCCAAGAACCTTCTCCCTGTCAACCACCGTTTTATCTGAAAATGGCACCGTTATACCTTCATTTACCATCTTCTCCAGCCTGTCCAACAGCTCACTTATCTCCATCCGGCTCCCCCCTTGCTACTTGGATTAAACAGATTTTCAAACCTCCTTGTACTTTTCAATAAGCCTTTCAAAGACGTAATCCGGTACAAGGTCTTTCACGCATCCCCCAAGCCTGACAACTTCCTTTACCAGGCTCGAGCTCAGAAAGGAATACCTGCTGCTGGTCATCATGAAGACCGTTTCCACGTTTCTGTTCAGCTTTCTGTTCATAAGTGCCATCTGCAGCTCGTATTCGAAATCCGAAACCGCTCTTAAACCCTTCAGCACCGTATTGGCTTCTCTTTCTTCCACGTAATCTATAAGCAAACCGGAAAAACTGTCCACCTCCACGTTCTTAAGCCCGATGGTGGCTTCTCTAATCATATCCATCCTCTCGGCGGCACTGAAAAGCGGCGCCTTGGACGGATTGTTCAGAACCGCCACAATTACATTGTCAAACAGCCTTGAGGCCCGGTCTATAATGTCAATATGCCCGTAGGTTATCGGGTCAAAACTGCCCGGATATACTGCTGTTTTCATTGTCATCCTCCTTAGCAAGAATACTGATTGACGTGCTGCCGTATCTCTTTTTCTTTATCGGCACGAATGAATGCTTGTCTTTATCTATATCAATATCCGAGGGGTGCTCAAATATAACAAGCCCTCCGTTTTTTATAATATCATATCCTGCCAGCGCCGAAAGAACTTTTTTATATAAATTTTCCCAATAGGGCGGATCCACAAAAACAATGTCAAATGTAATATTCTTTGCATCAAGCCGTGATAAGGCATCCACTGCATCAGCCATTATTATTTCACAGTCTTCCCGGATATTTAGAAGCCAAATATTTTCATTAAGCGTTTTGACCGAGACGGCGTTTTTTTCAACGAAAACCGCATATTCCGCTCCTCTGCTTATTGCCTCAAGGCCGAGGCTGCCGGTGCCGGCAAACAAATCCAGTACACGGGAACCGGGTATTTTGGGGCCAATCATGTTGAAGAGTGCTTCCTTGACCCTGTCGCTTGTCGGCCTTATAGGGCTGTTTTTCGGTGATACAAGCTTTCTGCCCCTAAAATTCCCTGCGATAATCCTCATCCTTTTATTCCACCACCTATAATATTTTAGCACAACAGCCAATCTTAGACAAAAGGTTTTCGAATAATAGGCCAACGTCGGGGTAAATCTATTATTAGAAACCATAAAGAAATTCCTTGAGAGCCTGTATTAAACTTACCCCCTCCGGTACCGGTGTATCATTCACCGGTACTTTTATTTTGTTTTTTAAAAAAAGGAAGAACCCTAAGGGTTCTTCCTTTTTTTATATTATCAAGAACTACTTACCGGCCATCTGCCTTTCCGCCTGTTCGATCATCCTTTTCACCATATAACCTCCAACATAGCCTGCCTCCTTGGAGGTTAGGTCACCATTATATCCTTTTTTCAGGTTAACGCCTACCTGACCTGCAACTTCATACTTCATCTGGTCAAGGGCTCCTCTTGCTTCGGGAACTACTTTCCTGTTGTTGTTCCTTGCCACTTGTGTATCACCTCCTGTTCGCCTTTGTAATATTAATTTAACCACTAAGGTTTATTTTAAACTAGAAATTATTTCAATATTAATTTCTTGACTGCAGCCAAAAAGGAACGGAAAAACCGTTCCTTTTTAAGTATATAGCTACTTACCGCTCATTTGCCTTTCCACCTGTTCAATCATTCTTCTAACCATAATCCCTCCAACGGATCCTGCATCACGGGCTTTAAGGTCTCCGTTGTAACCATCCTTAAGGTTAACTCCCAACTGCGTAGCTACTTCAAACTTCATTCTGTCCAGGGCTTCTCTGGCTTCCGGGTAAACGGTACGCTTTGTGCCTGTATTACCTCCCGTGGTTCCTCCGCCGCCCAGTCTTCCTGTTATATTGTCCAAAAATTTCACCTCCTGTCACAGATTCTATTTTTAGTTTGTACAAGGAGGTGTTTTTTAAACTAACAATTATTGCTGCTGTTATTAAATTGTGCCTGCCGTTATTTGTCTTCCGCCGAAAAACTCGTCGATTCTCTCCAACAAACCATTCCATTTTTTGTCATCAAACAGCTCCGGATAGTTAACCGCTTCCTGCGCCGCAGACTGAACTATTTTTAATATTTCCATGTCCCGGGGCAGACTTGCTATCCTAATCTCGGGCAGCCCGTGCTGCCTTATTCCGAAAATGTCCCCCGGCCCCCTTAATTCCAGGTCCCTTTCGGATATGATAAAACCATCGGCACAATCCGCCATTGTCCTAAGCCGCTGCCTGGCAATTTTGCCTCCGCCCCCACTTAAAAGAATACAATAGGACTGATGCGTGCCCCGCCCCACTCTGCCCCTCAACTGATGAAGCTGCGCCAGACCGAACCTTTCGGAATTCTCAACTACCATTATATTGGCGTTGGGCACATCCACCCCGACCTCTATTACCGTAGTGGAAACCAAAATATCAATTTTCCCGTCCCTGAAATCCTTCATAATTCTTTCCTTGTCCTGCCCGGAAATCCGCCCGTGTACAAGAGCCACCCTGTATCCTTTAAAAAACTTACCAATAATGTCCCGGTATACTTCTTCTGCAGATACCGCATCAATGCTGTCGGATTCCTCTATCAAAGGACATACAACATACGCCTGTCTTCCTTCCTTAATCTGTTTAAGTACAAATCCATAGGCCCTATCCCTTGCCCTTTCACCCACAACATAGGTCTCCACCCTCTTTCTTCCGGGAGGCATCCGGTCTATAACCGATATATCCATGTCACCGTACAGTATTAGTGCAAGGGACCTTGGTATAGGCGTTGCCGTCATAACCAGAACGTCCGGGGCGCCGCCCTTTGAGGCCAGGTAGGACCTCTGGCGTACTCCGAACCTGTGCTGTTCATCGGTAATCACTACACCCAGTCTTGAAAATCCAAGTCCTTCCTGGATAAGGGAATGGGTTCCTATCACTATATCTGTTTGACCGTTTTGTATCCGGTGGTAAATTCCGCTGCGCTGCGCTGCACTGCAGCTACCTGTCAGCAGTTCAACGCTGGTATTAAAATGAGAAAACATCCTGCTTATAGTTTTAAAATGTTGTTCCGCCAGTATTTCGGTCGGTACCATCAATGCCCCCTGGTATCCGTTGGCAGCCGCCTTTAAAAGTGTCAGAGCAGCTATGACGGTTTTACCCGAACCCACGTCCCCCTGAAGCAGCCTGTTCATCACGGTGCCGCTCTCCATGTCCCTCTTTACCTCGTTCCACGCATTCACCTGGGCTGCTGTAAGGGTATACGGCAAAAGACCAACCAGTCTTTCTTCCTCGGGCACCGGTGCAAACATAATCCCCTTTCTGCCGCCGGTTATTTGCTTTTTCACAATAAAAAGTCCCAGCTGCAGCAAAAACAGTTCTTCAAAGGCCAGCCTGAATCTCGCCATTTCAAGGCTTTCTGCATTGACCGGGAAATGTATGTTTTTAAGGCAAAGGTTGATTTCCTCCAGGCCGTACTGCCTTCTAAAGCCTTCCGGAAATATATCTTCAACCTTTCCTGTGGCAATATCAAGGGCCTTTGAAATCATTTTTTCAAAGTCCCTTGTTTCAAGTCTTCCATGCCTTGGATATATCGGGGTTATGCCGCCCCTGTACTCCGCCGTGTTGCCTGCTGCTTTTACGCTTGGATTCTGTATCTGCAATTCTCCCCACCGCCGGTCTATTCGCCCGTAAAAGTCGTAAAGGGTATTTTCCCTCAGCTGTTTTGCGGTGTAGGGATTATTGAACCACACGGCGAAACCTCTGCCGCTGCCGTCCGAGATCGGTATTCTGGTAATTGTATAGCCCTTTTTAATGCGTTTTGTACTGGCCCGTCCCGCAACCCGTGCCCTGGTGCCCGCCCTTTCGCCATGGGGCAGTCCCGCTACAGGATATGAGCGGGTTCTGTCTTCATATTCCCTGGGAAAATAGTAGAGTAAATCCATTAAGCTTTCAATTCCCGCTGCCTCTAAGTATTTTTGTTTTTTTGGCCCTACTCCCTTTAAACATGAAACCTGCTGCTTAAGAACGCTCATTTTTTCACCTCAAACATGATGAAGCCTATTCTGCAGCAAACACATAATAGTACACCGGCTGCCCCCCGTAATGGACTTCCACCTCGCAGTCCGGCTGCTTTTCTTTTAACTTTTCTGCCAACCAGGCCGCCTGCTGTTTTTCAACCTGCTGACCGTAGAATACCGTGAATACTTCACAGTCGTCACTTATGAGATTTAAAGCCAGTTCGAAAGCCACCCGGTCCACATCCGTTCCCTTGCCTATAATCCTTTCATCGGCGATACCTATTATGTCCCCCTCATTCATGTTCATGCCGTCAAATACCGAATCCCTTACCGCATATGTTACCTGCCCGGTTCTAACCGTGTTTAACGCTGATACCATTTCTTGATAGTTTTCCTCTGCACTGCGCATGGCGTTAAACGCAATCATCGCCGATATTCCCTGGGGTATTGATTTTGAAGGCAGTACCAGGACATTTTTGTCGGACAGTTCCTTCGCCTGGTTTGCCGCCAGTATGACATTACCGTTGTTGGGCAGTATAAAAATGTTTTTTGCCCCGATGCTGTCTATGGCTTTTATTATATCCTGGGTGCTCGGGTTCATGGTTTGTCCACCCTCTATAACCCTGTCGACACCCAAATCCCTGAATAAATCCCTGAACCCGTCACCTACCGCGACGCTGATAATACCGAATTCCTTTTGCCTGGTCTCGTTTTCTATAGTGGTCCGATGCTGTTCCTTCATATTGTCTATCTTGATTTTGGAAAGCTCGCCCAGTTTAAGCCCTTCCTCCAGTACCCTGTCCGGCTGATCGGTATGAATGTGTACCTTTATTACCCGCTCGTCTCCTACCACCAGGGTGGAATCGCCGATACCCATAAGTGATTGTTTAAGCTGTTCGGGAGTCCCGGCGGGCCTCTTTATAATAAACTCGGTACAGTAAGGAAACAAAAGCTCCTCTTCTTCCGCTTCAGTCGTATCTTCAACGGGTGCAAGCCGGTTTTGACCGTTAAGTACAATCTCCTCTCCCCTGATTGTCTTTAAAAACCCCAGCAATATGTAAACAAATCCCTTCCCGCCGGCATCCACTACCCCTGCCTGCGCCAGCACTTTCAGCATCTCCGGAGTTTTTTCAAGCGTAGATGTCGACTGTTTTATCATCTCTTCCAAAAATACATCAAAGGACCTGACACTTTCGCATATCTCCTTTGCCCTGTCTGCCGTCTCCCTCGCCACCGTAAGTATAGTGCCCTCTGTGGGTTTCATGACCGCCTTATAGGCCATTTCAACACCCTGGGCCAGTGCATTGGCAAAGGTTGTGGTGTCAAGAACGCTGCAGGTTTTTAGCCCTGCGGCAAATCCTCTGAACAACTGGGAAAGGATTACTCCGGAGTTGCCCCTGGCACCCATGAGAAGCCCGTTTGCCACTGCCTCCGCCACATTGTTTATGTTTTCTTTGTCCAGCCGGTTTAGCTCTTCAACGGCGGAAAACATGGTCAGTGACATATTGGTTCCGGTATCACCGTCCGGGACCGGGAAAACGTTCAGCGAATCTATTATTCCCCTGTTATTGTCCAGCGTGTTTGCGGCATTTATAAACATCTTTTTGAGAGTACTTCCGTTTATGCTTTTGTCTTTATCCAATTCTGTCCCCCCCTTGGTTCCTAAACCCGGACACCCTTAACGTTGATGTTAACCTTTTTTACCTCGATCCCGGTCATTGTTTCTACCGAATACCTGACCTTGTCGATAATATTTTGTGCAACGGCGGAAATCTTGGTTCCAAACTCCACAACTATATACAGATCGATAATCAGTTTGTCTTCTTCTATATATACCTTTACACCCTTGCTCAGGTGCTCCTTTTTTAGAAGCTCCACAATTCCGTCCGCACTGCTTCTTGAAGCCATTCCCACAAGGCCGTAGCATTCCACGGTTGCCATTCCCGCAATATTGGCGAGAACATCGTCGTTTATGCATATACTGCCCAATTCATTATCTATTCTTGATGTCATATAAAAACCTCCTAACCAATGAATAGGATATTTATATTCTATATTATAGCCGGACTTTTTACAATAAAGAAGAAGGTGCAAAATAATAACTCCTATTGTTGCCAATACTAAGGTTGTATGTTAAAATATTAGTGTTTTGTAGAGGAGGTGTTTTCATGGCCACGGTTTGCTATGTATGCAACAAAGAACGGCAGGCAGGCAGCAAAGTAAGCCATTCAAACAGACATTCAAAAAGGCGTTGGAGCCCCAATATTCAGAAAGTAAAAGCAGTGGTAGACGGTACTCCAAGGAGTATTTATGTATGTACCCGCTGCCTCCGATCAGGAAAAGTAGAGCGTACGGTATAGTATGCAAAAACGTGCAGAGCACAGTTAACTCGGCACGTTTTTATACTTTTACCATAAAGCACCTAATCTGTCCTTTTAACTCTAAAGACCTTCTTTAAGAAGCTGCTTATAAATTTTGGCGGTTTCAGTACAAAAATTTTCATACCCGGCACCTCCTCCTGCAATAATCAATCCATCAGTATCTTACAGCCTGCCGCTACAAGCACTACCCCTGTTATTAGGACCCACCACCACCCGGGCATTATAATGCTGGTTATTATACCCAGAATAAATGCTGTCACTATCAAACTTGCGTTCTTTTTGCATATGCGTTTGGGCACTTTTTTGCACCTCCGCAAAGGTTTAAACCACTCGCTATGTATCAAAGGTATATGCACCCCAGTGTATAGACAAACATAACCAGCAGGGCAGCAAGTATTATATACCAGACCCATGGTGGTACAAAAATTATAATCAATAACACCCCCGCTGTAACCGCCGCTGCTCCTATTATCTTCCTCAGGTGAAACCTTTTTCTCAAAACCTCCTCCTCCCAACCACTATCGCTGATTATCGGGAACCGTTTAGTTTAGGAACAAAACAAAAGCTCCCTTATACTATGGTATTCAGGAAGCCTTATATTTGACACTCGAAATTTTAAGTTTAATCCCTGGACTGTATCATAAGCAGCGTGCCATCCCGTACGCTAATATACCCGGTATCTTCCAAAAGCACATTACTCACTCCTCTGGAAGACCCCATTCTCAGTGTAAAATCCTCAAGGGGATATTTAAAACCCCTTAGGGTTAACCCCCTGACATCTCCGCCAAAGGGAACAAGCGAAACCAGCGCTCCCTTTCCTTTGACACGGTCACTGCCTTCTACCATGCTCACCCGGTTATACTCGTTTATTATTTCTCCCTTTCCGCCTGCCGCTTTAATGGTTTGAAGCAATCCTAGATTTACAAGGGTATGGTCCAGCCGAGTACCTATTGCACCAAGCAGTATTATATGTTTTTCTCCCTGTGAGAGGGCATATTCCACAGCCAGGTGGGCATCCGTCTCATCCTTTTCGGAAGGAAAACCAATAACCTTCGCACCTGTAAAACTGTCGGCATACTCTCTCTTGCAGGAATCAAAATCCCCAATAATAACATGGGGATTAATGTTCATCTTTTTAGCATAAAGGGCTCCGCCATCGGCACAAATTATCAGGCTGCAGTCCTTTACCAGCCTTCTGTGATAATCAAAATCGGATATGCTGCCGTTACATATGATTGCTGCGGTCATAATCGCATTCCACCATCCATTATACTTTTAAACCGGCGTACTCTGTCCTCCACCGCATTGGATGCATATATGGAGGATCCGGCCACCAGAACCGTAGCACCCGCCTTTATCACTTCTTTTGCATTGTCAAGGTTAATACCTCCGTCCACCTCTATTTCGAAACGGTATCTGCCCTCTTCCCTGAGTTTTTTAAGCCTTTCTATCTTGTCCAAAACCATAGGTATAAATCTTTGCCCCCCGAAACCGGGATTCACGCTCATCAGCAGAACAAGGTCCGCCTCGGCAAGCATATTTTTCAGAACGTCCACCGGGGTTGCCGGGTTTATGGATATACCGGCCTTTTTGCCCAGTTCCTTAATCTTTGAAACGGTTCTGTGTATATGTTTGCAGGCCTCCCAATGAACCGTAACAATATCGGCGCCGGCACCTGCAAAATCCTCCAGGTACCTGTCGGCGTTCTCAATCATCAGATGAACGTCAAAGGGCAGCCGGGAAACCCTTCTTATGCTGCTTATTACAGGGGGCCCTATTGTAATGTTGGGAACGAAATGCCCGTCCATCACGTCGATATGTATCCAATCCGCCCCTCCCTTTTCAGCCGCTTCAATCCCATCTTCCAGTCTGGCAAAATCGGCCGAAAGCAAAGACGGAGCCAGTTTAGTCATATCTTCTCCTCCTACTCTCCATAAGTTCTTCCAGAAGCTTGACGTAATTTTTGTATCTTAAGGACGCAACATCACCCTTTTCCACCGCGTCCTTCACCGAACATCCGGGCTCTTTGAGGTGCCTGCATCCTGTAAACCGGCACTTTCCCAAATGCTCCCTGAATTCCGGGTAAAAATGACCCAGTGCGCTTTCATCCATATCCGACAGTTCCTTTACCGCTCCAAGGCTTAAGGAACTGAAACCCGGAGTGTCAACCACCATACCTCCACTTTCAAGCTCTATAAGCTGTGTATGACGGGTTGTATGTTTGCCCCTTCTCAGCCTGTCGCTCACTTTTCCGATCTTAAGCAAAAGCTGCGGCTGCAGCTTGTTCATCAGGCTGCTTTTACCCACGCCTGACATGCCTGCAAACACTGAAATCTTATCCCTTAACTTTTCCCTCAAATCCTCTATCCCCACTCCGGTTTTTGTACTGGTACGCAGTACTTGGTACCCGGCACGGTTGTATACGTTCATCGCTTGGTCGTATTCTCCCTTTATGTCAAGGTCCATCTTGTTAAAGCACACAATAGCCCCCAGGCCGTTCACCTGCACCAGCACCAACAGCCTGTCAAGCAGCAGCAAATCCGGTTTTGGCCTGTTTATTGATGATACTATAACACACTGATTGACGTTTGCCACACTGGGACGCAGCAGCAGGCTTTCCCTGGGCAGTATTTTTTCTATCACTCCCTGTTTGTCACTGCCCCTGATAAGGGAAATGGTTACCTTGTCTCCCACAAGGGGAATAAGGCCGTTTTTTCGGAAAATACCCCTTGGCTTGCATTCAATAAGCCCAAGGTCGGTACTTACATAATAAAAACCTCCTATTCCCTTTATAATCCTGCCCTGCTGCATCCTAACCCTCCTTGCCGAAATCTATTACATCTTCCCACTGCTTGACATCGTCAAACAGAACCACTACCCTAATTTCACCCTTTCCGGTAATCTCCACCTTTAAAGGCCCTTCCGACGCGTCATGCCGTCTCTGGTATTCAGTTTCCTCTACACCGTCCTGGTATTTTTTCACCGTAACCTTAACATCCCTGCTGCCTTCCGGGAGGTTTATGGTAAGTACCTTTGTGCCTTCTACCGGCTGGACCGGCTCGGGTGGTTTACTGCCGGTGCTCACCCAAAGCCCTATCGACGCACCCTCCTCCACTTCGGTGTTGGGAGGAATACTTTGACTTATAATATAACCATCAGGCACAACGGCACTTTCCTGGGGATATTCATCCCCCACTATCATGCCGGCATTTTGTATCCTGGTCCTTGCCGTCTGCAAAGGAAGTCCCATCACTGAAGGAACGATGGTCGATTTAATGTCCGGTCCCGAGCTTATTACAAGGTCCACCGGCGTACCCTCGTCCACCATAATTCCGGGTTTGGGACTCTGATCCATTACAACCCCGACGGTAACCGTTTCGCTAAACCTGGTCTTTATTTCTCCGTCTGCCAGCCCTGCCTGCTGCAGCTTAGCCTGTGCTTCGGCGGAACTTAAGTTTATCAGGTACGGCACTTCTGTTTTTTCGGCTCCCAGGCTGACAATAACCAGCACCGGGTTATTTACCTTGTTTTCGGTTCCCGCCTTTGGATGCTGTGATATTATTGTGCCTGCCGGGAAAGTATGATTGTTCTGTCTCTCCCTCACTTCCATTTCCAGGCCCAGCCCCTGAAGCTCCTCCTCTGCCTCTTCTTCTGTTTTTCCCTCTATATAGGGAACCTCAACCGTCTTAACAAACAACATATTTCTGATAAGTATACTGCCTCCATATCCCAACGCCACAAGGGCAAGCAGTATTACCGCTATTGAAATGTACAGTTTCTTTTTGCTCATTTTCCTTTTTTGTTTATTGTCCATCTCACCGCTGCCGTCATCCTTTATTATCCGGTTCTTGGTATCATTGTCCCCAACGACAGGCATAACCAGGGTGGGACTGCTTTTATCTTCAATGCTTATACCTTCGAATACTATGTCGTTGTTTTTTATAAAGGCATTCAAATCCGCCAACATCTCCCCGGCGGTTTCATACCGGCTGCCCGGGTCCTTTTGTATTGCTTTCATTATTATCTGTTCAAGGCCCGCCGGAACATCATCTGTTATTTCAGCCGGCGGCGTTACCGT
This sequence comes from uncultured Clostridium sp., assembly GCA_964529035.1. Taxonomy (GTDB): domain Bacteria; phylum Bacillota; class Clostridia; order Ch29; family Ch29; genus CAZGUG01. Next base: position 31,457 of record CAZGUG010000005.1, on the reverse strand, counting down.
TTCCTGCAAATGTTTTAACGCTATTGATATCGGGCTTTCCCCCTCGAAGGGTACCTTACCGGTTGCCATTTCATACATGACTATACCAAGGGAATAAAGGTCGGATTTTTCGTCAACGTATCCACCGCGCGCCTGCTCGGGCGAAAAGTAATGCACCGATCCAATGACACTGCCGGTATTGGTAACGGTTGAACTGGTTACCGCCCTTGCTATACCGAAATCCATGACCTTGGCCGTGCCTTCCTTTGTCACCATAATATTATGGGGTTTTATATCCCTGTGTATTATATGGTTATTGTGGGCGTGTACAAGGGCCCTGCAAATCTGCCGCGCTATTCCCGCAACTTCCGCAGGCTGCATACGCCGTTTTTCCCTGATAAGCTGCTTCAGCGTTTTACCTTCAATGTACTCCATTACAATATAGTAAGTATCCTGGTCTACTCCCACATCATAAATACTCACAATATTCTGGTGGGACAGGCTTGCCGCTGCCTGGGACTCCTGTCTGAATTTTTTGACAAAACTTTCATCACTGGTAAATTCAGGTCTCAGTATCTTTACCGCAACATATCTGTTCAATAATCCGCACCGGGCTTTGTATACATGCGACATGCCGCCGCTGCCGATTTTTTCCACTATTTCGTACCTGTTTCCCAGTACCCTGCCAATCATCCGTTCCACCCCACTTTCACTGCGATTACCGTTGTATTGTCCCTGCCGCCTTTTTTGTTTGCCCTTTCCACCAGTTTCCCGGACAGAGACTGTGGATTGTCTTCGGCCGCACATATGTTTATTATCTCTTCCAGGTCAAGCATGTTGGTAAGACCGTCGGTGCACAGCAGAATTTTATCGCCCTCATGTAATTCCTTTGCTAAAAGATCCATTTCTATCGTCTTTTCGGTACCCAATGCCTTGGTTATTATGTTTTTTTGCGGATGCCTGTCCCCCTCTTCTGGAGAAATGCTACCCTTTTTAATAAGCTCTGCAACAAGGGAATGGTCCTCGGTAAGTTTCTCGAACTTCCCGTCCCTTAACAGGTACATCCTGCTGTCGCCAATATGGCCTATATACAGCCTGGTCCCTTCAATTACCGCCATAGTAAGTGTGGTACCCATTCCCTCCAAACCAGCGGTAGCTGCCGCACAACGGTACACCTCGTCGTTGGCCCTGTTCATTGCCTCTTTTATCATGGACAGCCTGTCCTTAACATACTCATCCTTTTCATGATGTGTTTTAATGAAGTATCTTATGGCTTCAACTGCAGTGCTGCTGGCTATTTCTCCTCCATTGTGTCCGCCCATACCGTCCGCAATTATATACAGGTTTAAGTCGTCTGTCCCGTCCGAACAATAATAGCTGTCCTGATTCTCATTTCTGACCAATCCTATGTCGGTGACTACTCCGGCCTTCATCCCATAACCCCCAGTCTCTTACAGCTTTTTCCCATTGATATATCCTGCCCTTAACTGTCCGCATGCTCCGGCAATGTCCCTTCCCATCTCCCGTCTTATTGTAACTGATATCCCCCTTTTTTGCAGTATGTCTTTAAACCTTTTTACATTATCCGGGCCCGGCTGTTTATACCCGGTACCCCCTACGGGGTTGACGGGGATAAGGTTGACATTGCACAGCATTCCCTTAAGAAGTGCCGAAAGCTTTACAGCATCTTCCGGCCGGTTGTTTATTCCCTCTATTAGTGCATACTCAAAGGTTATCCTCCGGCCTGTCCGCTCAATATAACACCTACAGCATTCAATTATCTCATTTATTTTATACTTTTTTGCCGCCGGCATCAAACGCATGCGTGTCTTGTCACAGGCTGCATGCAGAGATATCGACAGTGTAATCGGCAGTCTTTCCTCGGCTAATCTTTTCATTTCGGGCACCAGTCCGCATGTGGAAACCGTAATGCCGCGAAGTCCTATATTAAGTCCTTCCCTGCTACTGACCTGACGGATAAACCGGAGTGTATTTTCAAAGTTGTCCAGCGGTTCTCCGCTTCCCATGATAACAATATTTGAAATCCTGGTTTTGGTATCCCTCTGCACCGCCAGCACCTGTCCGGTCATTTCGCCTGAAGAAAGATTTCTCACAAGCCCTCCACGGGTGGAGGCGCAAAAACTGCATCCCATGCGGCATCCTACCTGGCTTGAAACGCATACCGTCCTGCCGTGTTTATAAATAAGGTAAACGCATTCAACCATGCTTCCGTCGTGGAACCCTACCAAAAATTTTTCTGTTCCGTCAATACTGGAAGCCTTCTTTTTTACAATCCGGGGTATTCCGGTTATGAAATTTTCGTTAAGCAGCCCTATCAACTGCTGCGGCAGGTTTTTCATATCTTCAAAGCTGGCCGTTCCCTTGTAAATCCAGTCAAATACCTGTTTGCTCCTGTATTCTGGATACCCGTGCTTTTTCATGTATAAGCCCAGTTCCCGGGCAGTCATATCCAGTATGCTTTTTGCTGCCATTTACACACCTTCTTTATATTATACACCATCTATGTCCTGTGGAATATACCCATATTATAACACAAGTTTTACCACCGTATCACCGGTTTAAAAAAGCGATACGTCAAAATTGCGCATCGCTTTTTTAAACAAACGGTTGAGTTTTTTTGACTTTGCTGCCGTTCTGAGCTCATCTTCTTCGGTTGGCAAGCAGAATAAACCTTAAAAGCTGCAGTACCGCCGTAAGGGCCGCCGCCACATAGGTAAGGGCCGCAGCGTTTAACACCTTTCGTGCGGGACCAATCTCCTGGCCTGTGATTATGCCACCCTCCGAAAGCAGGGCAATTGCCCGTTTGCTGGCATTAAACTCAACCGGAAGGGTAATTAGCTGGAAAATTACCACCGCCAGAAAGAATACTATTCCAGCCTGAATAAGCTCAAACCAGTTCATCAAAAGACCCGCCAGAATCAATATCCAGGACAGGTTTGACCCAAAACCGGCTATCGGTGCTATTGTATTTCTCATTAAAAGCGGTATATAACCGGTGGAATGCTGCACCGCGTGCCCCGCCTCATGGGCCGCCACTCCTATGGCTGCTATGGAAGTGCTGCCATGTACCGAATCCGACAGCCTCAGAACCTGTTTCCTCGGGTCGTAATGGTCGGTAAGGTTACCCCTTACCCTTTCGATCCTTACGTTTGTAAGGCCGTTCATATCCAATACCTTCCTGGCCACATCCCTTGCGGTATACCCGTTTTTGCTGGGTACCCGCGAATACTTTCTGAATGTACCGCTTATCCTTGACTGGGCGTACATGGTAAACAGTATTGCCGGTATCAGCAGTATCATGGTTGAATCCCAGTAAAAAAACATCAGTTTTACCTCCTGTTACACAAAAATTTTACAGCATCCTCAACTTTCTTCACGTCCACCTTGGTATCCCGGCAGGGCCCGTAAGGCCTCTCGTTTAGTATTCCTATAACCGGAATAAAACTTGTATCCCTTATCCCGCTGCACAAATCCCTTTCGCAGGCCACCGCCACTATTGCCTTCGGTTTAACCTCCGCCACCGTTTTCCTTGCCAGGGTTCCGCCGGGTACCATTTTGACCTTTACCCCAAGTCTTCCGGCAAGCTCTACCATATCGGATACCGAGCACTTTCCGCACCCGGCACAATTTCTTATATCTTCATTCAGCCTGTGCCTGCATTTGCTGTTTTGGATACAATGGGGCAGCAGTATAAGAATATCTTCGGTTGATAAATCCGGTTTGTTTGAATACACAACCCTGTTGTTTATGCCGGCGTATGCCCTCTGTATTCTTTCGGTGTCTAGGCCGACAAGCCTTCCAATGCCCAGCACCGGATTAAGCATTATATCCAGCGACTTTTTCGCTACCCTTCCGGCTATTTTTGCATTTTCCTTTCCCGAGTAAACCATAACTATTGAAGAAAGTGTTACCAGTATGAATAGAACAACCGCAGTGGCAAAGACCGACAGAATCAGCACCGATATCGCTGCAAAGATTGGATTTTGTTTAACCAGCATGCTTATAAAAATACCCGCCGCAGCCAACACCGTCACAAGCAGCAGTATTAAAAGTCCCAGCATCAACCTTTTATCTTCTGCCCTACCGTTGTTCCTATTCATGCCCTTTTTCACCCAGCATATCCTTTACTTTTATGGTATTACCCCTAATGTACTCGGCTGCCGTCATTCTCCTTGAAGAAGGCACCTGAATTTCTGTAACCAAAAGGGAACCCTTTCCTGTTTGAACAGTCATTCCTTCATCCTTTACAGCGATAATTTCTCCGTCTGTTCCCCTGCTTTCCTCTTCCAGCACCTTTGCTTTCCACAATTTAATACGTTTACCGTTAAGATGCGAATAGCAGCCGGGCCATGGGTCTGTCCCCCGAATTAGATTAAATATGCTTTTTGCATCCCGGCTCCAGTCTATCCTGCCTGTATCCCTGCACAGCTGCGGTGCATAGGTCGCCTTTTTGCTGTCCTGCGCCTTTCGGGGCAGACTGCCTTTTTTAAGGCCCTCAATGGTTTCCACAAGCAGCTTCGCACCCATAACCGCCAGTCTGTCGTGCAGCTGTCCTGCGGTCTCGTCATCGTCTATATCGACGGCCATTGACAGCAGCATATCGCCTGTGTCCATGCATTCATCCATAAACATGGTTGTAACCCCCGTCTTTGTTTCCCCGTTTATGATACACCAGTTAATGGGAGCCGCACCCCGGTACTTTGGCAGAAGTGATGCATGTACATTGATGCAGCCCAATGGCGGTAGGTTTATTAGATCTGGCGGCAGTATCTGCCCGAAGGCCACCACTATAATTATATCAGGTTTTATTTCCTTTAATTCATTAATAAACTCAGCATCCTTCACCCGTTCCGGCTGCATAACCGGTATCCCCTCCGCTGCAGCCCTTGTCTTCACCGGCGGCGGCTGAACCCTGTTGCCCCTGCCCCTGGGACGGTTGGGCTGGGTAACAACCGCTTCTATATTATACCCTTCTTTTACCAGCCTTTCCAGGCTGTTAACCGCAAACTCCGGTGTGCCCATAAACACTGTTTTCAATTATAGCTCACCTGCCTTCATCAAGCATTTTGTCAGTAAATAATATACCGTTCAAATGGTCAATCTCGTGGCACAGCGCCCTGGCCAGTATGCCTTCACCTTCAAATTCCACTCTTTCTCCGTTTCGGTTAAGGCCCTCTACCCTTACCCAGGCCGGCCTTTCCACATCCCCTGATTTTTCCGGTATGCTCAGGCAGCCCTCGGCTGCTATCTCCTTTCCCCTTGATTCCAGAAGCTGTGGATTAATGATTTCTATCAGCCCTTCACCCACATCAACCACTATCACCGACCTCAGAACACCTACCTGTGGTGCTGCAAGCCCGACCCCTTCAGCCTGTTTCATTGTCTCTGCCATGTCATCCAGCAGTATCTTTATCCTTTCATCAATTTTATCAACTTTTCTGCATTTTTTTCTCAGTATCGGGTCCCCCTCAACCCTTATTTTCCTTATAGCCATGCTCCGCCTCCTTTTGCTCAGTTAAGACTTGTAGGATCCACATCTATCATTATACCAATTCCCCTCTGCACCGTCCGCAGGGTTTCGGCCCGTATCTCCCTGATATCTTCCATTATTCCGCAAATATCCCTTCCCTTTACTATTATTTGCCACCGGTACCTTCCTTTTATTTTGGAATACTGTGCCGGAGCCGGGCCATATATTTCCGGCATTTTTATTCGTCTATTCCGTTTTTCCTCAAGCCGGCTGCAAATAATTCGGCTTGCCTCAGCCACGTTTTTTTGCGATGCTCCCGATACTATTATATTTATAAGCCTGGTAAAGGGCGGATAACCAAATTTCTCCCTTATTTTTATTTCGTGGTCAAAAAATTCCTGGTAGTCCTGGTTTTTTGCGGCGGCAATGCTGTAATGCCCGGGCAGGTAGGTCTGAATCACCACTTTCCCCGCAAGGCTGCCCCTTCCGGCTCGGCCGGACACCTGGGTAATCAGCTGAAAGGTTTTTTCCGCCGCCCTGAAATCCGGCAAATTCAGGCTGTAATCCGCCAGGATTACCCCCACCAGCGTTACACCGGGAAAATCCAGTCCCTTTGCTATCATCTGTGTCCCTACGAGTATATCGGCCTTTTTATCCCTGAAAGCCTTTAATATGTTGTAATGGGAGTCCTTTCCCCGGGTTGTATCCATATCCATTCGCAGTATCCGTGCCGAATTAAACCTGCTTTCCACTGCTTTTTGAAGCTTTTCGGTGCCCGAACCCAGGTGCTTTATCCTTTTGCTGCCACATACTTCGCATATATCCGGCATTCTTTTTCTATAGCCGCAGTAATGGCATACCAGCATATCCTCTGCCCTGTGGTATGTAAGCGAAATGTCGCACCTTTTGCATTTGACAGCCGAGCCGCAGTCCCTGCAGCACACAAAATTTGAATAGCCGCGGCGGTTCAAAAACAGAATTGCCTGCTGTCCCAGGTTTAGCGCGTTATTTATTTCATCCGCAAGCCTTCTGCTGAATACCGACCTGTTTCCGTCCTTCAATTCTTCCCTCATATCCACCACCGTCACCATCGGTAGAACGCTTCCGCCGGCCCTTTCCTTCATCTGTACAAGCCCGATCTCGTCGTTTTTTGCCCTGTAATAGGTATCCACCGACGGAGTCGCCGAACCCATTACCAGGAGCCCGTCATAAAACCGGCATCTTTTGTTCGCAATCCTATGTGTTACGTACCGCGGCGAGCTTTCAGATTTATATGTATGTTCCTGTTCCTCGTCTATTATTATCAGACCAATATCGTCAAAGGGTGCAAACACCGCCGACCTGGCGCCTATGGCCACGTCATAATCCCCCCGTTTGATTCCCTCCCACTGGTCATACCTTTCCCCGGTCGAAAGCTTGCTGTGGAATACCGCAGCCCTCTTTCCAAACCTTTTATGGTACCATTCAACCATTTGGGGTGTCAGTGAGATCTCAGGCACCAAAACTATTGCCTTCTTACCCCTTTTTATGGTATCTCCAATAAGCCTCATATACACTTCGGTCTTACCGCTCCCGGTAACGCCGTGCAGCAGTATTTCCCTTAAGCCCTGACGGTACAGCCTTTGTATTCCGGATATCGCTTCTTTTTGTGCAGGGCTCATTTCCTCCACCCTGTCATGTACAAGACCCGAAGGCAGCTTTGGCTGCCTTAATTCCCTTTTATCGAACAGCTTTATAAGTCCTCTTCTTTCCATTGCCCTCAGGGTGTTGAGACTGCATCCCGTTTCGTCCATTACAATGCTGCATGAAACCTCCCGGCAGGCGGTTTCCTTCAGGTAAGACATCACTGCCTTCATCCTTACCGCATTGTCCGGCAGGTTGCCATCGGATTCCCCAAAGACTGGACGTATCCACAGCCGATGTTTTTCGGTTATTTTTGAAGTAAGAATTTCCTTAACCTGGATATATCCCTCATTAACAAGCCCTGCCAGCGGGTTCTTTGCTACTTCTTCGTCATTCAAACTGCCAAGTTCAAGCATACCGCCCGCATCCTTTATCATCCGAATGATCCGGATGTATTCATTCATATCCTTAAGGTGGTCCGGCGGCCGTTTCCCGGGCACAATAAATTTAACACCCTTGTTCACCATCCGGGACGGCATAATACACTGAAGCGCCTCGGACCAGGTGCAGACGTACTCATCCCTCATCCACTTAGCAAGCTCTAAAAGCTCACGGGAAAATACGGGTGCGGAATCAATTGCCCGTATTATCGTTTTTATTTTATCCAGGCAGTCGGGATATTCTTCGCAGAGTTCAATTACGTAACCCTCCAGCGGTTTGTTTGAACGTCCGAAGGGAACGGCTACCCTGGAACCAATCGCTATTTTGTTTTCCTGATGAGGTGGTATCAGATAATGGAAGGGTTTATCAACCAAAGGACTGGGATTGTCAACAACAATTCGGGCATACACCATTACCACATCCTTTCGTCCAAAGCAGACGACAAAAGACAGTTATTACGTATCCTTTATAAGAGAGGCTGCCTTATCCAGAATAATATCCGACATTTGTTCCTTGCTCATTATGGGAAGATATTCCTTGTTTCCCTTTCTGTCCATTATTAAGCCCTGGTTTGTTTCGCTGCCGAACCCGGCGCCTTCCTGCGTTATATCATTGGCCACAATTAAATCCAAATTTTTTTCCTCAAGCTTGCTGCCGGCATATTCTTCGATATTGGTGCTCTCGGCTGCAAAACCCACCAGTATTCTTTTGCCCTTTTTCTTTGCCAGTTCCTTCAGTATATCGGGATTTCTTATGAGGTTTACGGTAAGCCGGTCCTCGATTTTCTTGACCTTTTGTTGGTATACTTCGGAAGGCCTGTAATCCGAAACGGCGGCTGTCTTTATAACAATATCGCAGTCGGGGAAAACCTCCATGACCGCATTATACATATCCACGGCGCTTGTTACCGGTTTAAATTCCACCAAAGGAGGGGGCTGTAAATGGGTGGGCCCACTTATAAGGTATACCTTTGCTCCCCTCTGCGCCGCCGCCGCCGCAACCGAATAACCCATCCTGCCGGTGGAAGCGTTTGTAAAGAATCTGACCGGGTCCAGCACTTCCCTGGTAGGCCCGGCGGTTACCAAAACCGTTTTCCCGCACAGGTCCTGCTGCCTGTCGGTCATCCCTTCCAGGTATTCCACAATAACCTGCGGTTCCTCCATCTTGCCCATGCCGGCATCTCCGCAGGCAAGGGCTCCTTTGACCGGCCCGACAAACCTGTATCCTTTCCTGGCAAGGCTGTCTATGTTTTGCTGAACCGTCGAATTGCTGTACATGTTGGTATTCATTGCAGGGGCTATTATTGCCTCTGCCTTTGAGGCCATAACGGTGGTGGTAAGTAGATCGTCGGCTATCCCGGCTGCAATCTTGCCTATGAAGTTTGCCGTGGCGGGAGCAACCACAATATATTCCGCCCACTTGGCAAGGGAAATATGTTCTATCTCCCGGCTTTGGGAAAAATCAAACATATCAAGTGCAACCCTTTCCTGTGAAAGGGTCTGCAGTGTAACCGGCGAAATGAATTCCGTTGCATTTTTGGTCATGACAACCTTTATCAAGGCACCTTTTTTCTTCAGCCTGCTTACCAGTTCCGCAGCCTTATACGCGGCTATACCGCCGCATATGCCCACCAGTATTCTTTTATCCCTGAGCATTCTTTTCCCTCCGTTATTTTATACCGTCCCTAGTGCGCACATATTTTATCTTCCCTTTTTCTATCTCCCTTATCGCCGCGGAAACACAATTGATGGTCTCCTGTTCCGCATTTTCTTCCGTTTCATGGGTTAACTGTCTTGCTCTTTTGGCTGCCATAACAACCAGGGTATACCTGCTGTCTACCTTGTTAAGCAGTGACTTCATAGGGGGATACAGCACTTTAATACCTCCTTACTGACCTATAAGTTTCATTTTAAATCTGTCCACCCTGCATTTTTCCGCATCAATTATCGCTTGAAGTTTGTAGGCGGCCCTGTCAATTTCATCGTTGATTATAAAATAGTTGTACCTGGACACATAGTTTATTTCCCTGTAGGCGGCTTCAAACCTTCTTAAAATTTCCCTTTCGGTTTCGGTGCCGCGCCCTGTAATTCTGTTTTTTAGTTCCTGCATGGATGGGGGCAGGATAAAAACGAAGACTCCTTCCTTATACTTTTCTTTCACCTGGAGAGCACCCTGGATGTCTATCTCAAGCAAAACGTCCCTGCCTCTTACAAGGTTTTCCTCCACATATTTTTTGGGTGTACCATAATATTTCCCGTAAACTTCCGCATATTCTATAAGTCCGTCACCCTCAACCATTTCAATGAATTCTTCCCTGGATATAAAAAAATAGTTCCTGCCGTCAATTTCTCCTTCTCTTGGGGCCCTTGTTGTAACCGAGACGGATGCCACTATATCCTTTTGGGTATCCAACAGCCTGCTGCAAATGGTACCTTTCCCCGCCCCGGAAGGACCAGAGACCACCACCAGCAATCCCTTTTCCTTCATTGTCATTCGGTACCGGCAGTGTTCCCCGGCATTTCCTTGGAATACATTCTGTGCGCAACGGTTTCGGGCTGAACCGCAGAAAGGATAATATGGTCGCTGTCGGTGATTATTACCGCCCTGGTCCTTCTGCCATAGGTGGCATCTATTAGCATTCCCCTTTCCCTCGCATCCTGAATTATCCTCTTAATGGGGGCCGATTCCGGACTTACTATCGCGATCAGCCTGTTGGCCGAAACGATATTACCAAAGCCTATATTTATCAGTTTCATGTCCATTTTAATACCTCCCTATTCAATATTTTGTATCTGCTCCCTGACTTTTTCAAGCTGTGCTTTTATATTTATAACATTTTTCGAAATATGTAAATCGTTTGCCTTAGAGCCGATGGTGTTTATCTCCCTGTACATTTCCTGTACCAGAAAATCCAGCTTCCTTCCTATTGTGCCTCCTTCGTCCAGTATATTATACATCTGGGAAATATGGCTCTTCAGCCTCACTATCTCTTCATTTATACTGCTCCTGTCGGCAAATATCACCACTTCCTGGTATATTCTGTCCTTGTCAAGGTCTATTCCCCTGCTCAATTCCTTAATCCTGTTTTCCAGTTTGTCCCGGTATTCCCCAACAACTAGCCCCGCTCTCTTTTCTATATCAAGTACCCCGTCACTTATTGTCTGCAGTTTTTCAAGTATATCCTTCCTATGGTTTCCCCCTTCCTGCCTGCGCATTTCCACGAGTATATCCATAGCATCCCTTATCGCCGAATAAAGCTGTTCCCAGATTTCTTCTTCATCCAGCTCTTTCTGTTTTGCCACGATAACATCCGGAAAGGTAGCGACAAGTGAAAAGGGTATCCTATCCTCTATCCCGGACTTTTCCTTCAAACGGTTAAGCGCGTCGTAATAGCTCTGTGCCAGTTCGTAGTTGACCTTAACGTCCGCACATCCCGATTCCGACAGCTCATAGGAAACAAAAATGTCCACCCTGCCCCTTGATATGCGCGACTGCACATACTGCCTCACCTTTTCGTCCAGAAAGGACAAAGGCTTTGGCAGTTTTATCGAGACATCGCTGTACCTGTGATTTACAGAACGGACCTCCACCGAAATGCTGGTGTCGCCGTTTCTGAATTCGCCCCTGCCAAACCCGGTCATGCTGAAAATCATACTATGGTAACATCCTTCCCTGTATTTTGTGATCCCCCGGCTTTTCGTCCGGGGCATTAACTCCCGCATGCTTCCTTTCCCTATAAATTTAACACATTTTACTAGCTTTGCAAAGGATAAATTTCGCTGCACAACCTGCCGCTGAACACGTTGACCGCCGGCCCTTCCATAGACACCCGGCCATCTTCCTTCCAGGCAATTAAAAGCTCACCCAGTTTAAGTCTCACCTTAACCCTTCTTCTTGTTTTACCCAAGGCATTTGAAATAACCGCTGCGGCGCAGCTTCCGGTTCCACAGGCAAGGGTTCTGCCGGCGCCCCTTTCCCAGGTGGCCACCTCTATGGTTTCTTTGTCAATTATCCGCACAAAGTTTACATTTGTTTTTTCGGGAAACAGGAAATGGTTTTCTATCGCCTTTCCGATATCTTCAACTTGGGAATCCTTTATATCGTCAACGTACACCACCGAATGGGGAACCCCCAGCCTGACGGCTGAAACTTTGTATGTGCCGTCCCCGATTTTTATTTTCTTATCCAGGAACTTTCCATCGCTACAGTCTACCGGAACCTGCCGGGCTTTAAAAACCGGACGGCCCATATCAACGATGACTCCCGTAATAGTGCCGCCGGTATCGAATACAAGCTTTGGATACATAATCCCCGCCAACGTATCCACGCTGAAGGTTTTTTTGTTTACTATACCCTCTTGGTATACGTATTTTGCAAAACATCTCAGCCCGTTACCGCACATTTCCGCCTGACTGCCGTCCGAGTTATATATGACCATCTTTATGTCCGCCCTTCCTGACCGAAGGGCTGCTATCAGGCCGTCGGCACCCACTCCGGTATTGCGGCTGCATACTGCTTTGCTAATGTTTGAAATATCCGGTATATGACAGTCCCTTGCGTCAATCAATACAAAGTCGTTTCCCAGTCCGTGCATTTTTTTGAAATCCAAAACCTTCACTCCCCGATGGTGATGTTCTACTTCTCTGATTATACCATGTGTTTTTAATTACCCCTATACCTTTTATTTTTTTACCGTTAAATGCTATACTAATCATAGCATACCCCGATATGGGGTGCGGGAATTAATTGGGAGGTGATGTTATGGCTTTTGACGGTTTTACCATGAGGTGTCTTGCGACAGAACTCAGCAGCAAACTGACAGCGGGCCGTATAGAAAAAATTTACCAGCCCCAGTCTGATACGCTTATTTTTTATATACATACCGGCGGCGGCAGGCAGAAACTCGTCATGTCCGCCAGTCCGTCCAATCCGAGGCTTTACCTGTCCGACGGAATATCGTCCAGCCGGCAGCACCCACCCATGTTCTGTATGCTTTTAAGGAAACACCTCGGGAACGGCGTCCTTGCATCAATAGACCAGCACGGCATGGACCGGGTGCTTGAGATTGCCGTAAAAACAACCGACGAGCTGGGGGTAGGGGGAGCCAAAGTCCTGGTATGCGAGATAATGGGCAGACACAGCAATATAATACTCCTTGACGGGAACGGCAAAATAATCGATGCAATAAAACGTGTGACCCCCGACATGAGTTCATACAGGCAGGTATTCCCGGGAGTATTGTACAAATACCCGCCCTCCCAGTCCAAACTGGACCTTACCTGCGGTGACACCGAAGGTTTTGAGAAGGAATTTCTCAAACATCCGGGAGCCAAGGCCTCCAGGGCGGTGGTGGACTCTCTTGAAGGTTTCGGGAAAACCCTTGCGGTGGAGTTCTGCACAATAAGCGGTGTGGACCCGGACAAACCCCTGGACGAAGGCGATGTTGAAAAACTGTGCCGTACCGCCTGCCTGTTTAAAAGTCTGATAGAAAACCGGGACTTTTCGCCGGCTATATATTACAGGGACTGTGACCCCGCTACGTTCAGCCCTGTTATACTTACCCATGTAAGCTTACCCTTCAAACGCCAGCAGAGCGTTAATGCCATGCTGGATAATTACTACCATGAAAAACTGCTTCTGGAAACCCTCCGTCAGGAAAAGGAAAGGCTGTTAAGGATAGTAACAGGCCTTTTGGAAAAAAATCAAAAAAAGCAAAACTCCCGGCTTAATGAATTCCAAAACGCAGAGGATAAAAGCCATTACAAGCTTTTCGGCGAGCTAATTACCGCAAACCTTTACCGTTTGAAGGAAAAATCAAGTGCTGCCGTACTGGAGGACTATACCAAACCGGGTATGCCGTCCATAGAGATTAAGCTTGACCCCGAACTTACACCGCTGCAAAACGCGCAGAGGTTTTTCAGGGACTACAGCCATGCAAAAAGGGCCAAGGAAAACCTCCGAAAGCTGTTAAGGCAGACCAAGGAAGAAGCAGACTACCTTGAGGGTCTTGTTTACAGCATAGAAAAATGTGCAGGATGGCCGGAACTGCACGAAATAGCATCGGAACTTGAAACCCAGGGGTATATTAAGCCCTCCAAATCAAGGTTAGGGGACAGGAGAAAGGACGAGACCCCTTCAAAACCGCATTCCTATACTACCGGGGATGGTTTTAAAATACTTGTCGGGCGGAACAACCGGCAGAACGACCACCTGACCTTAAGGCTGGCCCGAAAGGATGACATATGGCTGCATACCAAGGATATACCCGGTTCCCATGTAATTATAAGATGTGAAGGTAAAGATCCGCCTGACACCACCCTGTACCAGGCGGCGCTTCTGGCCGCATACTACAGCAGGGCCAGGCAGTCAAGCAGTGTACCGGTTGATTACACAGAGGCCGGTAATGTTACGAAACCCAGGAGCGCAAAGCCGGGTTATGTTATATATAAAAATCATAAGACGATATACGCAACGCCTTCCGAGGAAGAGATTTCTTCGATACAAGACAGGTCTCTATAAGGCCTCCAGGACTTCCCTGAAATGCGACGGAAGTGGGGCCTTAAATTCCATGTATTCGTTATTTACCGGATGAACAAAACCCAGAACGGCGGCATGCAGCATTAGGCTCTTTGAACCCAGCTCCCCTTCCCTGCCGTATTTCGAATCTCCCACCACCGGATGCCCTATGTAGTTCATATGAACCCTTATCTGATGCGTCCTCCCGGTTTCCAGCCTCGCTTCGACAAGCGTGTATCCCGGGTATCTTTTCAGAACGGTAAAATGGGTTACCGCCTTCCGTGAATTCCGCGCCACAACCGCCATCTTCTTCCTTTTTGTGGGATGCCGGCCAATGGGCGCATGGACAGTTCCTTCATCCTCCTCTATCACACCCCGGACCAAAGCCGTATATTTTCTGTTGATGGTGTGGGCCTTAAGCTGGGCCGCCAGGTGTCTGTGGGTTTCTTCGTCCTTTGCAACCATAAGTAAACCGGTGGTATCCTTATCTATCCTGTGCACTATACCCGGCCTCAATACGCCGTTTATTCCGGACAGGTTGTCACAGTGAAAAAGCAGTGCATTGACAAGGGTGCCGCTGTAATTGCCGGACCCGGGATGGACCACCATGCCGGCGGGCTTGTTTATTACCAATAAGGCATCATCTTCGTAGACTATGTCAAGGGGTATTTTTTCAGCCTTTACCCCGACACTTTGGAGCTCGGGTATTTCAATCCCTATGCTGTCCCCGGCCTTTACCCTGTAATTGCTCTTTGCCCTGCACCCGTTAACCAGGACGTGCCCCTGCTCAATGAGCCTTTGTATGAACGAGCGGGAACGCCCGGACAGCCTGGCTGCCAGCATAAGGTCCAGCCGGTTGTTTTCATTTTTACTGTCCGCCACCATTTCAAACTTTTCCATAGCCTATACCTTCACCCTTTATAAGCACCAGGTATCCCAACAGTACCGCACCGACAACGATACAGCTGTCCGCTATATTGAATACCGGCCATACCCTGAAGTCCAAAAAATCCACCACATATCCCAGCCAAATCCTGTCCAGAAGATTCCCGATGGCGCCACCCGCTATCATGGCAAGGGAAACCCGCATGGCTCTGCTGTCGGTTTTTGTCTTCGCCAGCAGGTGCAGTATAACAGCCAGGACAATTCCGGTAGCCGGTATAAAAAACCACATTTTGTCCTGTAGTATACCAAAGGCCGCTCCCCTGTTCTGAACATAGGTAAGGTGAAAAATACCCTTAATAACCGGCACCGAACCAACCGGCTGCAAATAGGACTGGCAAATCCACTTGGAAAACCTGTCTGCAGCAATCACCGATAAAGCAATAATCCAAGTCATGAAATACCCCCCGGAAGCTTGATTTTATATTAAAATTCTACCACAAACCCTCACCGTATAAAACAAATTATTCGTCTTCCTCGTCCCCGAGGGTATCTTTGTAATACCGGTTGCTTATCCTGTCAATATCCTCCACCAGCCCCGACGGAATTTCATCCCAAATGTCCTGGTCGTCCCCGGTTTGGTTGCTTGGGTCGTCCTCCCTCCTGTTATACCTGGCAACCGCCTGCCAGCTGTCTTCTCGGTCGAATATCGTTCTGTCATCCTGCCTGCCGGGTTCACGGTTATACGGAAAGGAAAGCACCGTTTCCTCCACCGGTCTTCCCTGCTCCAGCCTTTCACCGGGCAGCCTGGCACTATTTGAGCATTCCAGGCATATGTCCGCCTCCGGGTGCGCTTCCAATCTCTCATTATCAATCTTGTTGCCGCACAGCGCACATTTTCCGTATTCGCCCTTTTCCAGCCGGTCAAGGGCCTGTTCTATCTGCCGTATCCTGTGCATTTTCTGTTTTTTCAGCGCCAGGTTCTTTTCCATTTCATAGGTTTCACTGCCAATATCCGCCGGATGGTTGTCATATACCGAAAGCTCGCTGGTGTATTCGGCCTGGGCTTCGTTGAATTCGTTTTCATCCATCCGTTTAATATCCTCCAGTGCATCTTTCCTTTCCCGTTCCAGATTGGCCCTCAGAGCCTTAATTTTTTTATCGTCCATTTCCATTCTTCCTTTCCATCACATACTTCTGTTAACCAGCTTGATTATTTCCGCAATAAAATCACCAATAAGGGGCAGATTCAGAACCACCAGCCTTCTTAAAATGAGTATCGCCACAGCACCCAATACCGAAAAACCGACAGCTATGCCAAGCCCCCTTGCCAGTCCTGCGACAAAGTTTAAAAACAGCATCCGTTTGGGGTTTTCCATAAGACTTACATATTCGAGTATCTTCGCCCTTTCTAGGTTGTGCGACAGTTCCTGAATTTTTATATTCAGCCTGTCTGTCTGCCAGCCGTGGTTTTCCATATGCAGCCCCCCGCAGATTATTTTCCCCCATGCTCTAAAACTGATACTAAAAAAAAGGAAAAGCGCCCATTTGGCGCTTTTCCTTTTTATTCTAAATTTGCCGCACATCTTGTGCATATTCCGGGGTGCTCTTTCACCTTCCCCACCGTTGTACTGTAATTCCAGCACCTTTCACATTTCTGTCCCTCTGCCTGGGTTACCGTAACTTTGAGATTTTTCAGTTCTTCACCCTCCAAGGCTTCTTCTCCGGCCTCTCTTCCCGGCGGCATAACTTCCACCTGGGATACTATGAACAGAAACGGAAGTTCCTTCTCGATGGGTTTCAGGAATTCATGAAGCTTATCATCAACATAAAGGTTTACCTTTGCATCCAGCGAATGGCCTATTACCTTTTCGTTCCTGGCACGTTCCAGGGCCCTTGCCACCTCGTACCTGACATCCAGTATCTTACCATATTTTCCTTCCAGTTCCTGGTCGATTTCTTCCGGATTAACCTTTGGGAATTCCTCCAGTTGAACGCTTATCCCCCGGTCTTCCTTATCCCCCGGCATATACTGCCATATCTCTTCCGCCGTGAATGACAGAACCGGTGCTATCAGCCTTACCAGTATCGACAAAAGCTTGTGCATAACCGTCTGGGCCGTCCGCCTTTCCCTGGAGTCCGCGCTGCAGGTGTAAAGCCGGTCCTTTATCACATCTAGGTAGAAGTTGCTCATGTCCACCACGCAAAAATGGTGGATTGCATAGAACAGTATATGAAATTCATAGTCCCTGTAGGCATTTAAAACCTTCTGAAGCATTTTCTGTCCCTTATGCAGCGCCCACCTGTCAATCTCCGAAAGATCACTGTATAAAACACCGTCTTTTGCCGGGTCATAGTCATACAGGTTGCCCAGCATAAAACGCGCGGTGTTTCTAATCTTTCTGTACACTTCGGACAGCTGTTTCAAAATCTGGGGTGATATTCTTATATCTGTTTTATAATCGGCGGAGGCAACCCACAGTCTGAGTACATCCGCCCCGTATTCCTCAATCACTTCCAGCGGGTCCATACCGTTTCCCAGGGATTTTGACATCTTCCTGCCTTCCCCGTCCACTACGAATCCGTGGGTCAGCACTTCCTCATAGGGCGCCCTGCCGCGGGTTGCAACCGCAGTCAGCAGCGAGGACTGGAACCAACCCCTGTGCTGGTCGCTGCCCTCAAGGTACATGGTGGACGGCCATTCGAGGTCCGGCCAGGTATCCAGCACCGCCGCATGGCTGGATCCGGAATCAAACCACACGTCCATTATATCGGTTTCCTTTCGGAAACTGTCACCGTCACATCCTTCGCACCTTATACCCTCCGGAAGAATCTCCCGGGCACTCTTTTCAAACCATGCATTGGACCCTTCCTTTGCGAACAATTCCTTCACCGCATTAATGGTTTCGTCGTTTACCAGGTGCCTGCCGCACTTCTCGCAGTAGAATATCGGGATAGGCACTCCCCATACCCTCTGTCTCGAGATACACCAGTCCGCCCTGTCCCGTACCATGTTAGTTATTCGTTCCTCGCCCCAGGACGGAATCCATCGGACATCCCCTATGGCCTTCAGTGCCTGGTCCCTGAAACCTTCCACCGAAGCAAACCACTGTTCGGTAGCCCTGAATATTACTGGCCCCTTGCAGCGCCAGCAGTGAGGATAGGAATGCACCATGGAGGAGTTGGTAAACATAAACCCCGTATCTACCAGGTCCTTCACTATGGCCTGGTTCGCCTTTTCATAATACATGCCATTATACTTTCCCGCTTCTTCGGTGAAGTAGCCGCGGTCGTCCACAGGATTAAGTGCCGGCAGCTTGTATTTCATTCCCACAATAAAGTCCTCTTCACCGTGCCCCGGTGCGGTATGAACACATCCTGTTCCCTGTTCAAGGGTAACATGGCTGCCCAGTATGACAAGGGATTTTCTGTCCATGAAGGGGTGCCTACAGGTAATGCCCTCCAGCTGCCCGCCGGTGTACTCCGCTATTACCTTGTGTTCCTTGATTCCCCCAACTTCCTTCACTTCGTCCAGCTTATCCTTTGCAATCACATAATACGCATCGTCCATTTCCACCAGAATATATGTCAGCTGTTCGTTAAGCGCTATTGCCAGGTTTGCCGGCAGTGTCCACGGTGTTGTGGTCCATATCATCATGAACACATTGTCGAGACTTCCGGTATGTTCTTTAAAAAGGCCCTTGTCGTCTTCAACGGGAAAGTTAACGTAAATTGAATGGGTTTTATGATCGCTGTATTCTATTTCGGCTTCCGCCAGTGCAGTTTCACAGTCGGGACACCAGTATACCGGTTTCAGTCCCTTGTATATATATCCCTTTTTCGCCATTTCCCCGAATACTTCAATCTGTTTTGCCTCGAACCCGGGCTTCAGGGTAAGATAGGGATTCTCCCAGTCGCCGCGCACACCAAGCCTTTTAAATTCTTCGCGCTGCAGGTCCACATATTTCAATGCGAATTCCTGGCATAGGGCACGAAATTCGGATATGGACTTTGCATGCCTGTCTATGCCCAGTTTCTTTATTGCCTGGGTTTCAATGGGCAGACCGTGGGTATCCCATCCCGGTACGTATGGGGCACAGAAGCCGTCCATCGACTTGGATTTTACTATTATATCCTTCAGTATCTTGTTCAGCGTTTGCCCCAGGTGAATGTCACCGTTCGCATAGGGGGGGCCGTCGTGCAGGATAAACTTCTTGTTCGCGGCGAACTTTTTCAAATTTTTCCTGTATACATCTTCCCTTTCCCAAAGCTTAATTATTTCCGGTTCCTTGGACGGAAGGTTTGCCCTCATCGGAAACTTGGTCTTTGGTAGGTTCAGTGTTTTCCCATAATCCATTTGTTACCACTCCTGTCATTTATTGATTGATGCCTGAAAACAATTAAAAAATCCCTTTGCGTGAAAGGGACGAGAATTACCCGCGGTACCACCCTGATTGGCTGTACTACCCACTTTATACTATACTGTAACGGGTATTCCCGGCTCGGCCTACTGACAATTCGGCCTGCTGCTCCTGAGGGATTTTCACCGTTACCCGCTGCCGCGTCGCACCGGTCATGCGGCTCTCTGTGAACAGTTGACGGCTACTCTTCTCATTCATGGCATATATCGAAAATTGTATTGATAGAATTATAATATAAACCTATGTATTAGTCAATCACAAACGCGGATAAATATTATTCCTCATCTTCCAGCTGTCCACACAGGGTTACCACCGTTTCCAACTGTGCCTCCAGCAGTGTTTTAAACCTGGTTCTGAATATATACATCTGCCTTTTTGCTTCCTGATACTGTTCCTCTATATGCATAATCTTTTCATTTGCCCTTTCAATTATTCTGCGGGCCTCTTCCTCCGCCTGCTTAATAATCAGCTCTCCCTTTTCATGGGCGTTTTTTGCGGCTTCATCCGCGGTACTCTGCGCCAGTACCAGGGCGTTTTGAAGCGAAGTCTCCATACCTGTATAATGTTTCAGCTTGTCTTCCAGTATGTTTATTCTGTCCTTCAGATTGGCATTCTCCCTGTAAATACCCTCGTAATCCTCGGTTAGCCTGTCCAGAAATTCATCCACTTCGTTTTCGTCATAACCCCTTATTTTCTTGCTGAACTGTTTGTTTTGAATCTCCAGGGGAGTTATCATGTTATCACCTCCAAAACTTTATGTTAAAACCCGGTCAAAAGGTTCACTATATAAAATGCCAAGGGCTGCACCAGAAGCCTTATGGAAAGTATCGCTATTATAGGCGAAAAATCAAACATTCCGGTACCAAAGGAGCTTTTTGCCAGAAGCCTTCTGAAGGGTGACAGGATAGGCTCGGTCAGGCCGAATATTGTCCTTGTAACGGGGTTTCCGTACCCGGGGCTTATCCAGGAAAGGATTATTCTTATAAAGATTAAAAGTTCGATAATATTAAAAAAATACCTGAGGGAAACTCTAAGTACCCAGTTAAACTGTCCCATTATTGACCTCCTTATTATGAATATTGCCAGCTACGCCTATTTTTGCCGCTTGAATACTATTTTATCCTTAAGTTCGTCCTTTAAATGCTCTGAAATATCTACATTGCTGGGGGCGGCAACAAAAATACCGCCGGATATTTTATGCAGATTTCCATCCAGTGCATACACTGCTCCGCTCAGAAAGTCCAGTATCCTCTGGGCCGCTTCATTTTCAAGTTTTTGTAAATTTATTATGACCGGCTTCCTGCTTTTTAAATTATCGCATATTTCAGTCGTTTGGTCAAAGGTGGCAGGCTGGTAAATCACCATTTTGACCTGCGATGCGGTTCGTATATCCAATATTTTGCCTTTCCTGCCGGGACTTGTGTAAGGCCGGTCAATAACCTCCGGCATATCCTCCTCAGCTTCATCGGCCAGTCCCAAAAATTCCAGTATCCTGTCCCATAAGCCCTTTGCCATAACTTATTCCTCCTTTGTTACATCCTTCGTCTGCCAAATATCCCTGTTCCGATTCTTACTATGTTTGCTCCTTCCTCGACCGCCACCGCATAATCACCCGTCATACCCATTGAAAGGAAATCCATGTCTACCCCCGGGTATTTTGCGGCCCTTATCTCTTCAAAGACCTCTCTGAGCTTTGCAAACACAGGCCTTGCCTCTTCAGGGTTATCGGTGTAGGGAGCTATGGTCATCAGCCCTCTTATATGTACGTTCTGCAAATCCGTCACCTGTTCCATAAATACGGTAATCTGATCGGGATTAAGTCCAAACTTGCTCTCCTCCCCCGAAACGTTTACCTGCAGCAGGACTTCCGCCTTAATGTTTTTCAGTATAGCCCTCATGTTTATCTCCCTGGCCAGGGCAGCCGTGTCCACCGAATGGATTAATGCTACCTTATCTATTATATATTTTACCTTATTCCTTTGTAAATGTCCTATCATATGCCATTCCAACGGGTACTGCTTCAAACTTTCATGCTTTTTTAGCATTTCCTGGACCCTGTTCTCACCAATGGAAGATATGCCAAGTTCAAAGGCCTGCCTGATGCTTCCAACGTCAACGGTTTTGGTTACCGCCACGATTTTTATATCCCCGGCTTTCCTGCCGGACAACTCTGCAGCCTCTCTGATTCTGTCGGTAATATATTCAAGATTACTCCGGATATCCATTTCCTGCCCTCCCGGTTATCTTCTGATTACAATCATATCGTATATCTTCAGTTCCGGACCGGTGCCGGTGCTCTCCACCACTGCGTTAACACCGTCGTTTCCCTTAACTCTTACCCTTTTATTAACTATTTTTTCAGCTTCCAAAACTTGCACCTGGTACTCTCCGTCCTTTTCGATCAACGCCTCAACGGGTATCATGCATCCACTGTGTTTCTCCTTTACCACATTCAAATCAACTGTCCTTTTTTCATATACGCCGGGGAAATAATCCCCGGATGCAAACACTACCCTGAAACCCTCCTCCTGCTCGTGCAGTCCCTTTACCCGGGCTCCCACCGTGATATTTTCCGGTCCCAGAAGCTCCAGGGAAACCCTTGAGCCTTGTTTAATGCCCTCGGCAAACTCCCCGCTCATGTCACAAACGATGTACCATTCATGGTTGTCTACAATCTTCAGCACCGGTTCCCCTGCCTTTATCTCCTTTGACAAGTCAGCCTTTCTTATATTTTCCGGCTGAACCATTGAGGGTATTATCTCATGCATATTCTCCGGGCAGAACATCCCTTCATATCCGTCCATAGTATGAACGGGTATTCCTGAAAAAGGTGAAAATTCAGCCCTGATACCGCCTTCTATTATACTTTCCAGCTCTTCTTTTTCACTTATCAGCTCTTCCCTTTCGGCCTGTGTTGTATTAGCCGCAGTGTTATAGCTAATTTCCCGGCTTAATCTTTCCTTTTCCCGATAGACCGCAGCCAGATTACCTTGGTCTATCAGAATGCTTATATTGTAAAGACCCGCCCTTATTACACTGTCATCCAGCGCAGCCTGTGCCAGACTGCCGATTTGATCCAGCGCCTGCAGCCTTTCGTTTATTTCATTATACCTCTCGATAGAGCTGTCGTCTATCCTGCCGCTCTTCATTTCCAGCACCTTAGTGTTAACCGGCACGCGTATATTTTCTTTGATTATGTAAGTAACATAACCCGAAATCGGACTGTTTATCACAGTTTCGTTTCGCACCACAATTCCGCTTGCTTTTTCAAGGATGCTTATACTGCCATACTCTGCCAGCGCTGTTTCTATTGTATTATCCTTTACTCCTGCAACGGCCCTGCCCGACAGTACAATAACAACCGCCAATAATACAACCCTTATATAGCCCTTTTTATTTTTCTTTTCAGCCGCGCCGTCCATGCCGTCACCTTCCATACAAAACTATTATTGTACTATTCTTCGCCCGGCTTGGTTTTCCTTCTACTGTTTGTACCGTTTATTGGTTCGGTAAAATAAAAAACTTCCACGCCCAGGGCATCCACGCCCTGCCGCGGAAGTTTTCCGCAATCTCCAAATTTCTATTTGCTGTTTGCCTGTCAATTGTTCAAAGGTCATCGCTAACAAGTGTTTTACCGTCGGCAGCTTTTTTAATCTCCATAAGCAGCCTGTAGCTCTCTACCAGTTCCACCGCCATTAAGACCTTTTCTCCCCCATATTTTTCAATCAAATCGCTGTAATCCTCCCGCTTCCTCCCATAAACCTCCTTAAGCAGCGGATTTTTTTGAATCTTTTCATTTATACCCATTAACACCTTCTCAGTCTTCATCCTGGACTGTTCTTCTTTTTGTGTGTTATCCCCCAAATATCATCCCCCCTATACAAATAGTAGGTAACTATATTAATTGGCTATTATTTGCAAAATTCCTCCTATTTTATAGGTAATAAAAGGCATTTTTTTTGACATTTTTCAATTTATGGCTTCATATTATACAACAAAACTGTAAAATACAAAGCAATACACAAAAATCCGCCTATCCCTCCGGGATAAGCGGATTTTTCTGGTCTGGGTGAGAGGATTTGAACCTCCGACCTCTTGAACCCCATTCAAGCGCGCTACCAAGCTGCGCCACACCCAGTCGTTCTGCGGCGTATATAAATATAACACATTTCTTCCGCCAATTCAACTGGTTTTTTATGTTTCGCCGGCTGCAACACACCCAATTTAATTCGAAATGTTTAAGAAATATTACCAAATTTGAGTAGGAATAAAGGCATTTGTATCGAATATTATATTACAGCATAATCCCGACAACATGAAATTTCTATTAAAATTAAAGGAGGATCATGATGGCAAAAAAGAAAACTATCCTTGACTTCATTAAGATGAAAAAGAATAACGAGCAGGTGGCATGGATAACGGCCTATGACTTTCCGATGGCATCCTTTGCCGAGCAGGCCGGTATGGACATGATTCTGGTGGGGGATTCCCTGGGCATGGTGGTTCTTGGCTACGACAGCACCATACCTGTAACAATGGAGGACTGCATCTCCCACTGCCAGGCGGTCAGAAGGGGTGCGCCAAACACCTGGATTATAGGCGATATGCCCTTTATGTCCTACCAGAAATCCGACGAGCAGGCGGTGGAAAATGCAGGCCGTTTTCTCAAAGAGGCCGACATGGACTGTGTAAAACTTGAGGGCGGCAGGAGGGTGGCCAGCCGCATCAGGGCCATAACAGATGCGGGAATGGTTGTTATGGGGCATATAGGACTTACGCCCCAGAGTTCCGGACAGCTGGGAGGGTTTAAGGCCCAGGGCAGGGATGTGAAAAGCGCAAGGGAGCTTATAAAGGATGCTCTGGCGGTCCAGGAGGCGGGGGCCTATTCCATACTGCTGGAGGCGGTACCGCCGGAACTTACTGCGTTTATACAGAATAAACTTGACATCCCCGTTTACTCGATAGGTGCCGGACCCTGTGACGGACAGTTGCTGATATGCGGCGACATGCTGGGGCTGTTTGAGGCCTTCACGCCCAAGTTTGTAAAGAAGTATACCAATGTGGCGGAAATTGAAACCAATGCGTTCAGAGAATACATACAAGACGTTAGAAGCGGCCGCTTCCCCACCGACGACCATGTGTACCACATAAAGGACAGCATTGAAGATTTTGAGCGGCTGTTCAGAGAGTTTGAATAGGTGTAAACCAATTAAAATAATAAAATTAAGGAGGATTTAGCATGTATAAAGACTGTCTATCAATCAATCCCGGTGTAATGGATGACATCAACAGTTTTTTTACAGATCCTTCAAACGAACTCATACGCAGCGTTCTCAGGGTAGTGGAAAAGTACGGAACACCCGCAGAGATAAACGCCAAGGCAAAGGAAGCAAGGCAGTTGCCCAATATTATAAGCCGACTTCGCAACCAGGACTCACCCTATGTAAGGGACCTGGAATGGCTGGTATCTGCAAGGGACAAGGGCGCCTTTACAACTGTTTCCGAGTATAGAAAACAAATACTCGGAGAAAAATCCGGCACCGTATCCTTTGACGAAGGCAAAGCCGTTACCCTGGAGATAAGTGCTCTGCAGTTTTTCCCCTGGTTCATTGAAGAGGCAAAGCAGGCAATAGACAAAAAAGAGATAATGCCGGGAAGGTATATCCGTGTCCGCTGCATGAAGGAGCAGGAGAACGACAGCGGAGATACCCTTGCTATGGCGGCCGCAATGCAGATTATAGGTGCAAGTTACGTGGAAACCCTGGATACCAAAGGAACCGACGGGTCAAACATACATCTCAACGGCCCCGAAACCATTACAGGCTATTTCGGCGGTATCGGACAGCCCAACGATTATCCCCTTGCATGGGTGGACGAATACCTGTACTACTATACCAACTACGGAATTAATGAAGTGTTGAACACGAATCCCGGAACGGTACTGCTCGGATACATACTCTACAAACTCGGTATTGACGTAAGGTTCAAGATTTCGGTCTTTATGGGCAATGACAATCCCTATTCGGTACTGTGGACCCTGCTCATGGGACGCATGTTCGCAAGGGAGGACGGATCTACACCCCTTTCCGGGTTCAATCTCAGCAATTCGGTCAACAACAGGACCTTAGAATTAAGTTCCCAAATAAGGGGCAGATTCAATCTGGAAAGCAACGTCAGAATTGAACACCATATAACCGAAACCTATAAGAGTATTGTACGCCAGCCCTATAACAGGAGGGACGAACTTGTTGAAATCGCCCGTGACGTGCCAAACATCTCTGCAAAGCATGAAGGAGGTGACCCGGAAGTAGAGGTCACGCTGGAACACCCTTCAGACATACTGGACTACTTCAGGCCGAAACAGGAAATTGAAGCCTCCGGTGAAATGGATAAACTATTGAATAACTACCTTGAAAAACACAACGCAGTAAACAAAACGGCAAAGGCCCTTACCCTGGCAGGGCTTGCATTTATTGGTGCACCAAGGCTCCACCGCAGGTAAAACTGACGTAAGGGTTCTCCGGCAGGGGAACCCTTTTATATATGTCCTTAACGAAACAGGACCCTTTTAAGGTCCTGAAACACTATAGAATAATACAGATTAACCCTCCGTTTCCTTCGTTCACTATCCTCTGAAGTGTAATCTGCAGCTTGGTCTGTGCGTCTTCCGGCATTTTAAGCAGTTTGTTCTGAAGCTGCTCCCTTACCAGGTCATACAGTGACTTCCCGAAAATATTGGACTCCCATAGTTTGGACGGATTGTTCTCAAATTCCGAGATAAGATAGTTCAAAAGCTCTTCGCTCTGTTTTTCGGTACCTACCAAGGGCGATACTTCGGTCTGAATATCCGCCCTTATCATATGAATGGAAGGAGCACTGGCCTTCAGCTTAACCCCGAACCGGCTTCCCTGTTTGAATATTTCCGGTTCCTCTAAAATCAGCTCGTCCAGCCTGGGCGATACCACTCCGTAACCGGTGTCCCAAACCTCTGTTAGCGCGGAAGCCACCCTGTCATATTGTTTTTTGGCCCCGGACAGCTGTTCCACAAGACCGAGAAGCTGGTGTTCCCCATCCAGGGAATACCCGGATATTTCCCCTATGACTTTGTAAAAAAGACTGCTTTCGGTCCTGATATTCAGCCGGGCAACGCCCTCACCAAGGTCAATATTTACCATCTCCGCCATTTCCACAAATTCATACTCTTCAAAGGCACCGGGAATGTACTCGGTATCCCTTATACTATTCGCTTCTGCGGTACATTCTCTTACCGCACCTATTATATCCTTTCTCAGCCAGTGCTCCAGATCAAGACCGTCGATCCAGCGTGGAAGATTGATATGTATCTCGGTAACCGGGAATTCGAACAATATCCTTTCCAGGATAAAATGCACATCGTCCATTGACATGTTCATACAGTCCACTACACACACCGGTACTTCATACTTGGCTTCCAGGGCTTCTGCCATGTTTATGGTCTCCTGTGCCCTGGGCCGGGTACTGTTTAAAATTATCACAAATGGTTTGTCAAGGCCCTTGAGTTCCCTTACCACCCTTTCTTCGGCCTGAATATAGTTCTGCCTGGGTATTTCGGTTATCGAACCGTCGGTCGTAACCAAAAGCCCTATGGTAGAATGGTCTGTTATAACCTTCCTGGTACCAAGCTCCGCCGCTTCCTCGAAGGGGATTTTGTTTTCAAACCATGGTGTGGACACCATCCTCGGCATCTCGTTTTCAAGATGACCCATGGCCCCCTTTACCATATAACCCACACAGTCCACCAACCTTACCCTGAAGCTGGCATTATCCTTAAGTACAATTTCAACCGCCTCGTTGGGTACAAACTTCGGCTCGGTGGTGGAAATTGTACGTCCCGCGCCGCTCTGCGGCAGTTCATCCCTGGCTCTTTCCTTTATATACGGATTATCTATATTAGGCAGTACAAGTAAATCCATAAATCTTTTAATAAAGGTTGATTTTCCCGTCCTCACAGGTCCCACTATTCCAATGTAAATATCCCCCTGGGTACGCTCTGCTATGTCTTTATATATGTTAAATTCCCCCATCTCCTTTATCCCTCCTTTTACTAAATTGAACATGCATTAACATTATATATATATGAGTAAAAGTAACTATTATTACTAAAAATTAAGCTCCGGGAATTTCCCGGAGCTTTCCTACCATCCTTCCACAATCTCTTCCGTTTCATGGGTCTTGCTTCTCAACATCAGGTTTTCCACCGACTTTCTGACATCCGCCCCCTCAAAGAGAACATTATATAGTTCCCTGGTTATCGGCATTTCTATTCCGTGAAGTACCGATAATTCATAGGCCGCCTGGGTGGCCTTCACGCCTTCAACCACCATATGGGTACCGCCCAACACTTCCTCCAGGTTTTTACCCTGACCTATCTGTATTCCGGCCCTCCTGTTCCTGCTGTGCATACTGGTGCAGGTAACTATCAAATCCCCTATCCCCGAAAGGCCGGCAAAGGTGGTTGATTTTGCACCCATCTTTACCCCCAGCCTTGCAATTTCGACTATCCCCCTGGTCATAAGGGCCGCCTTTGTATTGTCACCGTATCCCAGTCCGTCCGAAATACCCGCTCCAAGGGCTATTACGTTCTTCAGGGCACCTCCCGTCTCCACCCCTATTATGTCGGGATTTGTATAGACTCTGAAGGTGGGGGCCATAAACAAATCCTGTACGTACTCTGCCATTTTCCTGTCGGGGCTGGCTGCAACCACGGTGGTGGGAATACCCTTTCCCACCTCCTCCGCGTGACTGGGTCCGGACATAACCGCCACCGGGTTCTCGGGCAGAGTTTCCTGTAAAATCTGGGACAGCCTTTTAAGTGTTCCGGTATCCAGTCCCTTGGCCACGTTTACAATTCTCTGGGACCGCTTAATGGAAGGGGCTATCGAGCCGGCAACGTTTCTTAGAACATGGGAAGGTACAGAGAATATAATAACTTCGCAGCCGAATATGCATTCCTCCATGTCTCCCGTAGGTCTAATGTTGCCGCCAAGCTTAACGCCCGGCAGATACATCGTATTTTCCCGGGTATCCTCAACTGTTTCCAGCAGTTCATCTTCGCGTATCCACAGATTTAGCTTTAACCCTTTCCTGTCAAGTACCGTCGCCAGGGCCGTACCCCAGCTGCCCGCTCCCACCACGGCTATCTTTGCACTCATTTCGTCAGTCCCCCTTTTTTGGTGTTAACTTTATACTAACCTTTGATTCCCTTCCTGTAACCAGTCTTTTTATATTTTCCCTGTGCCTTATCAGCGCAAAAACGCTTATTACTACCGAAAAAACCTTAAGTTCGTATGACAGCTTAAAAAGAACCGTCAAAAACGGGTAAAGAACCGCACATATTACCGATGCCATGGATACATACCTGGTAATCATTATTATTAATATACCGGCTGCAAGAAGTATCAGTGCAACCCGAAGGTCAAGGCCAAACAGCACACCCAGCGAAGTTGCTATTCCCTTGCCGCCTTTGAACTTAAGTAAACAGGGCCAGTTGTGCCCGCAGACCACAGATACTCCCGCAAAGATGGCTCCCATATCCCCGTCAACGAGATACCTGCCTATTATCGCCGCGGCCACTCCCTTTAAAAGGTCTACTGCAAGGGCCAGTGCGGCGGGCTTGCTGCCAAGCACCCTGTTGACATTGGTTGCGCCGGCATTTTTGCTTCCGTGTTCCCTTATGTCTATACCGCCCACCAGCCTTCCCACTATGTATGCTCCGTTTATGTTGCCCAGAAGGTATCCGGTCAAGACAGAAACAAACATACCCATAGGCTAGACCCCTCCTTTTCTTTCCCTTTCCCTGACTATTATCCTGATGGGTGTCCCCTCAAACCCGAAGGCATCCCTCAGCTGGTTCTCCATATACCTGAGATATGAAAAATGCATCAGCTTTTTATCGTTGACAAACAATATAAAAGTGGGAGGCTTCACTGCAAACTGTGTCGCATAGTATATTTTGAGCCTTTTTCCCTTGTCGGAAGGCGGCTGGTTCATAAGCGTGGCCTCGCCGATTACATCGTTCAGCACTCCCGTGGACACTCTCAAAGCCGCCTGGCCGGATACCCTGTACACCATATCCAGTATTCTGTCAACTCTCCGGCCTGTCTTTGCCGATACGAACATAACCGGTGCATAATCGATAAAGGCAAGTCTTTTTCTTATGTTTCTCCGGTATTCTTCCAATGTCCTGTTGTCCTTATCCACCAGGTCCCATTTGTTAACCAGCACTATACAGCCTTTGCCCTCATCGTGTATGTGTCCGGCTATCTTTGTATCCTGCTCGGTAGGACCCTCGCAGGCATCGATTACCAGGATGCTTACATCGCTCCTTGTTACAGCGGTAAGCGCCCTTATTACACTGTATCTTTCTATGTTGTGACTGATTCGACTTTTTCTCCTTATGCCCGCGGTGTCAATAAGCACGTATTCCCTGTCACCCACCGTAAAGGGCGTGTCTATGGCATCCCTTGTGGTACCGGGCCTGTCGCTGACAATAACCCTTTCTTCACCCAGCAGCCTGTTTACAAGTGACGA
>CAZGUG010000005.1:0-1435 GCA_964529035.1 uncultured Clostridium sp. | reverse complement strand
CGGACATCCACCATGAAAAGTATAACATCAGCCGTATCTATCGCGATTTGCGACTGTATCCTCATCTGTTCCAGAATCACGTCATCGGGGGCAAACTCAATCCCGCCGGTATCTATAAGAACAAATTCATGCCCCAGCCATTCCGCATCCGCATAAACCCTGTCCCTTGTAACACCGGGGGTATCCTCCACTATTGATATCCTTTTGCCGGCTATTTTGTTAAAGAAGGTGGACTTCCCCACGTTCGGCCTGCCCACTACTGCAACTATCGGTTTTGCCATGGTTATTCCCCCCGGACTATGCCATCAAGAAACTTTCCGCCGTCCACGTCACATATCTTCACTTCAACGCCCAGCCTTTGCCTCACCTGGTCTACCGTTATGTCATCCAGAAAAACCTCTTCACCGGATTTCAGCATGTTTCCCGGAATCATAAGAAAGTCTCCCAGGCTTTCCCCGTTCAATCGGTTTATCAGGTCCCGGCCTGTAACAAGCCCCGACACATCAATAGTCTGTCCAAAAAACTCGTTGGTTATCGGGTACACGTTTATCTTAAGGCCGGCTGCCGCCCTTTCCAGTAAACCTGCAAGACCCTTTATAAAACCGCTTGCAGCATGCCCTGTAGCCACCGAAACCCTGCGGGTTTTCCGCCTATCCCATCCCGTTTTTTCGAACTCTTTTTCAAACTGTTCTCTAAAAAGGGCCATCATTCCTATTCCGTTTTCCAGCTGCGGAAAATCTTCATATCCTTCATACGGCGGAATGGGCAGCCCCGCCTTCAGATATAATTCGTCGGCGGCATACACAATCCTGCTTCCGGAGCGGGCTAAAAAATGTTTTTGCCATCTTTCAACGGTTTTTACAGCTTCCCGTGCATCATCCCCGTCAAAGGGCTTAAGCGGAAAAAGCCCCTTCCTGTATTTTGTTATGCCTACGGGTACAACTCCAATACTGTTTATACCCCGTCCCATGCTGCCCAGGTCCCTTAGAGACTTTTCCAGGCGGTGCCGGTCGTTCAGTCCCGGGCAGAGCACAATCTGGCAGTTAAGCCTGATACCGTGCCTTAAAAATTCCGGCATTAACCCCAGGGCTCTGCCGGCCCCGGGATTACCCAGCATTTTAACCCTAAGACCCGGGTCGGTAGTGTGTACCGAAATATTCAAGGGGCTTATCCTGTATTTGATTATCCTGTCTATGTCTTCCCTTTCCAGGTTTGTAAGGGATATAAAGTTTCCCTGCAGAAATGAAAGCCTTGAATCGTCATCCTTGAAATAAAGGCTTTCCCTAAGCCCTGCCGGCAGCTGGTCGATAAAGCAGAATACGCATTTGTTTACGCATCTTTTTCCCCTGTCCATCAGGCCTTCTTCAAACACTAACCCCAGGTCCTCATGGAATTCCTTTTCCACCTCCAGCAGCCACTCTTCTCCGGAAGCCTT
>CAZGUG010000004.1:51114-56002 GCA_964529035.1 uncultured Clostridium sp. | reverse complement strand
AATAAAAATTCATTGACATGTAATATTTATACTGATATAATCACTTGCAATACATAACCGAAGGTTAGTATGTCGGAGGTACATTTATGAAAAACCTTATGGAAAAGGTTAATGCAGGACAACTTAACAGCTACTATTATTACGCCGGTGGATATTATTATTACGCTGGTTATTTGTTCTGCAATAAAATACGCAAAACCTTTTCTAATGAGGCTGAGATAAGAAAAGTACCACGGCGCGGATAAAGGTATAGACATACTATACTTTTATAGGGATAGATAGGAAAGATTAGAGGACTCATTGGATGGGTCCTCTTTTTATATATGCGGAAGGTTCCCGATTGATTAGCTTTAAGGTCGGGATACACCGCTGCCAAATTAAGGTCAGGGGACACAGCGTATTCAAAACAAATAAAGGAGTGTGAAGATCATGATTATCGTTTTGAACCAAAATGTAGCGGAAGAAGAGCTGGAAAAAGTCAAGCGTAAGATGATAAGCCTGGGCTGTGAAATCCACGAGTCGAAGGGCAGGAATTATCACATACTCGGCCTGGTGGGCGATACCAGCGTTATTGACCCGGCACTTATCGGGGCAAACAGGATTGTGGACAGGCTGATATCGGTGCAGGAGCCCTACAAGAAGGCGAACAGGCTTTTCCATCCCGAAAAAACCGTTGTGAAAGCAGAGGGCAGGGAAATAGGCGGCGGCGAGTTCACCGTTATAGCCGGGCCCTGTTCGGTGGAGAGCGAGGAGCAGATAGTGGGCATCGCCGAAAGCGTGAAAAAAAGCGGTGCGGCCTTCCTGCGCGGGGGAGCGTACAAGCCCAGGACATCACCCTACAGCTTCCAGGGCCTGGGAGAAGAGGGCCTTGAGCTGCTTAAAACAGCCAGGGCAAAAACCGGGCTGCCCATTGTCACCGAGCTTATGTCGCCCGACAAAACAGAAAGGTTCGTGGAAGATGTGGACATCATCCAGATAGGTGCCCGAAACATGCAGAACTTCGACCTTTTGAAGGAAGTGGGCAAGACAAATAAACCGGTACTGCTTAAAAGGGGCATGTCGGCCACCATCGAGGAACTTTTGATGGCGGCGGAATACATAATGTCCGAGGGGAACGAAAGGGTAATTCTCTGCGAAAGGGGTATTAGAACCTTTGAAAAATATACCAGGAACACGCTGGATTTGAGCGCGATACCCGTTGTCAAAAAATACAGCCATCTTCCGGTAATAGTTGACCCGAGCCATGCGTCGGGATACTGGTGGCTGGTGGAACCCCTGGCCAAGGCTGCGCTGGCGGTGGGAGCCGACGGCCTAATGATAGAAGTCCACAACGACCCGGCGAATGCTAAATGTGACGGGCAGCAGTCGATAAAACCCGAGCGGTTCGAAGCCTTGATGAAAACCCTAAGAAAAATGAGCCGGGTTGTAAATGAATAAACCATGCGAGGGAGTGACCAACTTGAATATACAGGATTTAAATATTACCATAGTGGGACTGGGGCTTATAGGCGGTTCCTTTGCCACCGCCCTTGGGAAATTGAACCCCAAAAGCTTGTGGGCGGTTGAGGTGGACCAGGACATAATTAATACCGCCGTGGACAGGGGAATAATAGACGAAGGGTATATAAAGCCGGAAAAGCCGCTTAAAAAGTCCGACCTGGTGATAATGTGCATATATCCCGCCCAGACGGCGGATTTTATTGAAGAAAACATGGAACACTTCAAACCGGGGGCGGTTATCACCGACACTGCAGGAATAAAGGTAAAACCGGTAAAGAGGATAAACTCGGTTCTGCGGCGGGATTTGGATTTCATAGCAGGGCACCCGCTGGCGGGGCGGGAATACAAGGGATTTGGGCTTTCGTCCGGGTCGGCCTTTGACGGTGCAAGCTATATAATAACCCCCACAGCGCGTAACAGCGAAGAAAACATACAGGCGGTGGAAAGATTGGTTTTTGCATTGGGTGTCAAAAACATAATCAGGGTAACCCCGGCCAGGCACGATGAAATGATAGCCCTTACAAGCCAGCTGCCGCATGTTATAGCCGCCGCCCTTATAGGCTGCTCTGACCGGAGGGATATGTTCATTTCAGCGGCCGGAAGCTTCATGGACGCAACCCGTGTAGCCAGGATAAACTCACGGCTCTGGACCGAATTGTTGCTTGAAAACAGTGAGAATATAATTGAGAGGATTGAAGATTTTGAACACAGCCTTGCGGAAATAAAAAGAGCAATCAACAAAAATGAGCCGGATACCCTCGGGTCTATCCTGAACCGGGTGCGTATCAAAAGGGAAGGAATTATGGATATATTGGAGAAAGAAAACAGCAGGGAAAGGAGCTGCAAATATGGACACATTAACGATATACCCGGCAAAACTAACCGGTGAGGTAACCATTCCCCCTTCCAAAAGTATAAGCCACAGGGCTATAATATCCGCCGCCCTTGCACAGGGCGAGAGCGTGATAGAAAACCTTGTGCTGTCGGAGGATATTAAGGCCACCCTGGAGGGGATAAAATCCTTCGGAGCCGACATAAAGTACCTGGACAGCGGCACCCCGGGCAGGGCCTGCTCGGTACGCATAAAGGGAAACCCCGGGTCAGGGGCTGAAAAGCGCAGCATAGACTGCGGCGAATCCGGCTCAACGCTGAGGTTTTTAATACCGCTGGCGTGCCTGGGCAGGGGGAAAAATGCCCCCCGGCAAACAATGTTTACCGGCAGGGGAAAGCTGGTTGAAAGGCCCCTTGATGAATACTTTAAAATATTTGAAAGGCAGAAAATAGAGTACCACAGCACGGGAGGCGGCCTTCCGCTGACGGTGAAGGGCGATTTAAGGCCGGGCACCTTCAGGGTAAGGGGTGATGTAAGCTCGCAGTTTATAACCGGGCTTATGTTTGTGCTGCCGCTTCTTGAAAAAGACTCCAAAATAGAAATAACCACCGGGCTGCAATCTAAGGGATACGTGGAGCTGACACTGGATGTACTTGAAAAGTTCGGCATTAGGATACTAAACAAGAATTTCAGGGAATTTATCATAAAGGGAAACCAGAAGTATAAAGGCACACGCTGCCGGGTTGAAGGGGACTATTCCCAGGCTGCCTTCTGGATAACGGCGGGCATCCTGGGCGGCGGGATAAAATGCAAGGGCCTTAACCTCGGCTCGGTCCAGGGTGACAGGGCTATCCTGGATATAATATCGGAAATGAAGGCGGCTTTCCACGCCGGCAGGACGGATGACGGCCCGCAGGGCGGCGGGGGTTTTATCAAGGTACTTCCATCGGATACATGCGGCACTACAATAGACGCGTCACAGTGTCCCGACCTGGTGCCGGTCGCTGCAGTTCTGGGGGCTTTAAGCAGCGGCATTACCAGGATTGTTAATGCCGGAAGGCTTAGAATAAAGGAATCCGACAGGCTGAGGGCGGTATCCGAGGGGCTGAACCGGCTGGGAGCGGATGTAACAGAACTGGAGGACGGGCTTGTAATACGGGGGAAAGAGAGCCTCAGGGGCGGAAGGGTGGACAGTTGGAACGACCACCGCATAGCAATGGCTTTGGCGGTGGCCTCTGTTAAGTGTGCCGGGCCGGTAGTTCTGACCGGCAGCGATGCGGTGAACAAATCTTACCCGCATTTCTGGAGTGATTTTACCGGCCTGGGAGGGAAGACAGGCCGGTAATAAAAAAATGCACCTATTCAATCAACTCCAGTACATGACCCGGCTCAATGCATAAGTTGCGGTGTTTCAGTTCAATTACCGCCCGGGCGTCCTTTACCGGGTTTGTT
Source organism: uncultured Clostridium sp. (assembly GCA_964529035.1). Classification (GTDB taxonomy): domain Bacteria; phylum Bacillota; class Clostridia; order Ch29; family Ch29; genus CAZGUG01. The sequence continues at coordinate 52,218 of CAZGUG010000004.1, read as the reverse complement.
ACCCTGAAGGGTTTTAAACCGCTATGGACCTTAAGAACAGTCCAGTTCTCGTCCACAAAAACTGCGTCCAGTTTAAAACGCATGAAACAGGTGTGTATGCTGCCGCAGCCTGTTATAATATATGCAAAATCCGGTGGTATTGTTTTTGTAAACTGCAGACCCTTGAATCTCGGCCAGAACGTTTTAGCTACAAACACGCTTTTTGCTATTACTTCTCCCGTATTCCTGTTGACCAGCATACTTTTACCTCCTATGCACCCTTGACTAAAAGTATTCCCTTGCGCTCAAAATAAGGGGTCCCAGCAGCACCGCAAACAGTACCGGGAGTATGAATATCACCAGCGGTATTATAATCTTTACCGCAGCCTTTCCTCCCTTTTCCTTGGCCCACTGCTTTTTTCGCTCGCGCATCTGGGCGGCCTGCACCTTCAGTATATTGCTCATGCTTATGCCCAGCTTTTCAGCCTGCAGCACCGCCAGTATAAAATTTGCCAGCTCTTCCACGTCCGCCTTTTGTGCCATTTCTCTAAGCGCCTGGCTCCTGGGGATGCCCCGTTTTATTCTGTTCATGGCAAGCTCCAGCTGTTCGGTAAGCAGCCCGCTGGACTTTGCCACTATTTTGGTCAGCGCCATATCAAAGCTGAGGCCCGCTTCCATACTGACGGTAAGCAAATCAATCATCCCGGGAAGCTCGCGGCGCATCTGGTTTTTTCTTTTGTTTATTTTGGAGATAAGATAGTACTTGGGCAGCAGGTAGCCCACCGCTGCGAACAGCAAAAAAAGGGCGGTGATTTCAACTGCGTCCTTGCCGGACCGGTAAAGGGCGAAGGCAATTAACACCGGTAAAACCGCCATGCAGATAAACTGCAGAGTCAGAAACTCCTGGGGCCGCATCTTGAGCCCGCCGTGAAACAGCTTGGCGTCAAGGGTCTCCAGCCGGTTCCGGGGCACCATCCTGGAAACGCTGTTGGACAGTCTCCTATAAAAGGGCATAAAAACCCTGTCGGACAGCGACCGGTTTAGCTCCATGTCAAGGGCGGTCTCTTGTCTTTTTTTAATGTATTTTGCTATCCTTTTTGCCGAGCGTTCACGGTTCCTGCCTAC